>JAJYDL010000021.1 GCA_021777495.1 bacterium | reverse complement strand
GCGCATGGAGAAATCCTGCGCCATGCGGACCATCGCATCGTATACCGACGCATCGCCGTGGGGATGGTACCGGGCGAGCACCTGTCCGATCACGTTGGCGGATTTCCTGAACTTCGCGCTCGCGGTAAGGCCGCTGTCCCACATATCCCAAAGGATGCGGCGATGCACCGGCTTCAAACCGTCGCGCACATCCGGAAGAGCGCGCGAAACGATCACCGACATTGCGTAGTCGAGATATGACTGTCCGAGCTCGGAGGTTATTTCACGCGGTTCGATGTCGGCCATAATACTGGTTGATTATATAGGGAGACGGGCGTCATTGCGAGGGCTGGATATATTGCGTACCGCCGGTGAAGATCTGTCCAAGCCCGGAAATACCGTTTATGAGGCCGTGCCAGAACCCTTGATTGGAGGCGCCGGAACTCGTAGGGGCCTGGGAAGTCTGGTCGTTGGCGGGAAGAGAGGGGTTTGCGGTAGGAATGGAATTAAAGGCAGGAGCGGTGGCCGCATCCGCCCCCAATGCCGCCGCATGGACCGAAGAATCTGTCGCAGGAGCCATGAGTATCGCGTTAAAATACTGCGCCCACACGAACACGATGAGAGCCATGGCGAGCAAGCTCGCCACAATAAGCACGTTCCTCTTTCTTTTTTCATCGAGGGAGCGGATCTCCTCGAGAAAACCCTTTCCCTTCGGATTCATGGCCGTATCCGAAAAATCGTGCCGGTCTCAATCGACGCGCAGCACGACCGCACGGCCTTTATTCTCCGCGATATCCTTCTGCTTGAACACGAATTTTTCGATTTCTTCTCCTTTTGTGCCGAGCGCTTTCAAAAATGGCGAAGCATCCTTGAAAAATGAAGGGAAAATGACCCGCGCTTCAAGCTGCTTCGCGATCTTCGCCGCAACCTCGGGTTCGAGGAAATGACCTCCTCCCACCGGAAGGATGAGCACGTCCGGCTCGGCAAGTTCTTCCATGAGATTCGCATCGAGGGGCATCGAAAGATGACCAAGGAACACGAATTTCATGCCCTCCCAGAAGACCGCATATGCAGTTTTGACGAATTTATCCGTCGATTCGCCGGGAATCGAATATCCAAGCACCTCTATATCTTTCTCTTCGTATTCTCCAGGAAAAGAAATCGTGAGGCCGGCCGCATCATCCGCAACAGCTTCATCCATGACGGAGGCGGTGAGTGTCTTCAAGATAAGATCGGCTTTCAGGCGGGAATTCTCGGGATTCAGAAGCACTGACGTGTCCCCGCTTTGAAGGCGGAAACATCCGTTACCGAAATAGGTGATCACCATATGCGTATATTTTACCAAAACAGAGCATCAATTTCCAGCCCTTTTTCAGGCTCCTTTTCGGGCGCAGTTCCCTTGAAAACCTCCCGACGGCCTCCGCGGGGGCGCCGCACGCGGAACCTCTTGCAAAAACGGAGATTTCCCCTATAATCATCCACATGCCGCAAACAGAAGAACCCAAAGCATCGGCGATCGCGCAGGCGATCAAGACGGAGCTCTCCTCGGCCGCATGGCCCAAGGAAGGAATGATCCTCGACGTGGAGCTTATGAAAAAATTCCCGAGGAAGGCCTACTTCGACATGGGCCGCTTCGGAACGGGCATCGTATATGGCGCCGAGGTCTCGAACGCGCGCGAAGCGCTCCGGAACCTCAACCCCGGCGAGAAGGTCCAGGCGAAGATCGTAGCGCTCGACGGCGAAGAGGGCCTCATCGAACTTTCCCTTGCGGAGGCGGGAAGGCAGAAGCTTTGGGCGCAAGTGAAGGACCTCGTGGAGGCGGGAGAGGTCATCAAAGCGAAGATCGTGGCGGCGAACGCCGGCGGCCTTATGACGACGGTCATCGAGGACCTCAAGGCATTCCTCCCCGTATCCCAGCTTTCCCTCGAGCATTACCCCAAGGTTCCGGACGGCGACCGCACGAAGATCGCGGAAGAGCTCAAGAAATTCGTCGGCCAGGAGCTCAATGTGAAAATCATCGACGCGAATCCCCGCACGAACAAGGTGATCGTGTCCGAGCGCGAAACACTCACCGCGAACGTGAAGGAGCTCCTTGCGGCGTATGCCGTCGGACAGGTGGTGGATTGCATCGTTTCGGGCGTCGCCGACTTCGGCGTATTCGTCCGTTTCGCCGACAACCCGCAGATCGAGGGCATGATCCACATCTCCGAGCTCGACTACAAGCTCATCGATAACCCCAAAGAGCTCGTGAAGGTGAACGATCCGCTCAAGGCGAAGATCATCGACATCAAGGAAGGTCGCGTATTCCTTTCCCTCAAAGCCCTCAAGGAAGATCCGTGGACCAAGCTTTCCCCGGAGATCAAATCGGGCGCCACGGTACAGGGCAGGGTATACAAGTTCAATCCGTTCGGCGCGGTCATCGCGCTCGAGGACGACCTCCAGGGAATGGTGCACATTTCCGAATTCGGAGGCCAGGAAGAGATGAAGAAAGCGCTCGCGGTCGGACAGACCTATCCCTTCGTCATAGATCAGGTAAGGACGGAGGAAAAGCGTATCACGCTGAAGACGAAGAAGTAAGAAAAGGCCCCGTAAGGGGCTTTTCGGTTCGTTTTGTTTACAGAGAATTCAAAATCGGCTATCCTATACGTGTTCTCGGCCATTGCCGCGGTAGCTCAATGGTAGAGCATCCGCCTGAAGAGCGGAGTACGGCAGTTCGATTCTACCCCGCGGCACAAATCCAGATCGTTCATTATGGAATCCCAAGGAGCACGACTCCTCTCCGGAAATATTTCCCCGTAACCCCAGAATCGCCCGCGAGTCCCCTCCTCGCCGCCGCTCGTCGGGGCTCTGGGCACCGGCTCCCGGAAAATTTCTGCTGAAATTTTCCGGTCCGCCGTTCGATTCCTACTAAGAAAACAAGCCCAGAAAAGATATATTCCGAAGGGAATCTCGGAGGCGCGAAGGCGCCGAGAGCTTAGGCGGCCGGCCAGCAGGCCGGAACGCCATCCCTTCGGAATATATCTTTTCTGGGCTGTACCCCCGGTAGGAATCGAACCCACATCAAGACCTTAGAAGAGTCCTGCTCTGATCCATTGAGCTACGGGGGCGTGTTGCGCATTGATAATAGACCAAAAGTAAGATAATTTAAAGAGACGCGAGCGCCTCCCCCCCTGTGGCCGCTTCGCGGCCATCGTCCCCTGTCTCGTCGGAAATGTACGAATAGGATTCACTCATTTCCTCCTCAACTTCGGGCCGTAGTATACCGGTAGTACGCCTGCTTTGGGAGCAGGTAGACCGGGTTCAATTCCCGGCGGCCCGACACGCATCTCCAGTGGTAATGAACAAGAAGATAAAAATCCGCAGAGACCGGATTTGTTTGCGATGGTATACTATAAAAAACATCCATGGGGGGAATTTCTCTTGATAAATCAAAGGGTGCCTTCACCCTCATCGAGCTCCTGGTCGTGATCGCCATCATCGCGATCCTTGCGGTCGTCGTGGTCCTCGTCCTCAATCCCGCCCAATTGCTTGCCCAATCAAGAGATGCGAACCGGGCATCCGATGTGGCAACATTGCATTCTGCCCTTGGCATCTATGAGGCCGATCAGTCGGGCGCATCGGGGTTCTCCCTTGGCAATGCCTCTTCGGTCTACGTTTCCCTCCCCGATCCCACGCTCACGGGGACGCAGACCTCCACCTGTGCCTCCCTCGGCCTCCCCGCGCTTCCCTCCGGATATGCGTACCAATGCACCTCCGCGGCGGCACTGAGGAGCACCGATGGCACGGGCTGGATCCCTGTGGATTTCAAGGCGATCTCTTCCGGATCTCCCATGGGATCCCTCCCCGTGGACCCCGTGAATGCCTCCTCCTCCGGCCTCTATTACACGTATTCCCCCTCGGGCTCCCTCTATATGACGACCGCCATTCCGGAATCGCAGAAGCAGAAAGCGGCCCTTGAAGCAAATCCTATGATTTCAGGATATCCAGGCGTTTTAGCGCAAGGGTCTGCACTCACGATCTCTCCTCTCTGGAGCACCCAGGGACTCGTGGGATACTGGCCGCTCAACGAGGGGACGGGGACCACGGCAATCGACCAGTCGGGGAACGGGAATAATGGGACGTGGGCGGGGACGCAGGCGGGATCAAACGGCACCTATTACGGCCCGGGACTCCGCCAATCCTTTGCGGGGTACTTCGATGGGGGTACGGACTACGTAAATATTCCATCATTAAATAATCCCCCGGTTACAGATTTTACTATTGTTGCATGGGCAGATCGATCGGCTAGTTGTAATGGAGGTAGTTATTGCAATGTGTTTGCTACAAATTATATCCGCATGGATACGGTTACAAATTCTTCACAGATTAATTTTGCGTCAGCAGTGGGGGGATCTTTAAATGCAAGTGGATTATCCAACGGCGAATATACTTTTCTGGCCGGAGAAATTTCTGGTTCGGCGGCATCATTCTATGTTAACGGTCAATTGGTCGGATCGGGGACTATGAATGTAACGAGTACGGTTTCCGCAAGAATTGGAGAGGATGGTTTGTCGGGAATCGGCGGATACGACCCGTTCCCGGGTTTCATTCAAGATGTCCGTATCTATAATCGCGCCCTCTCTCCTGCAGAGATCATGGCATTATATAATTCAGAGAAATAAGGAGGTCTTGGAAGAATAGGAAAGATGGCCCTAAAGGATGGGGTGGCGGGTATTGACTAAATGCCTTATTGTGTGCAATAATACGCCCAGAAGAACATAAGTTCATATGGCTGCTTGTGCAGTGCGAAAAGGGAGGTTTCAGGCGGCGGCCCCTTTTCAGCGCGCGAAGCGGCCTCCGGCGGGATCGTAGTGGGACCCCTCCTCTCGCCGGATCGCGGAAGGGGAGTTCGCCGTTGCCTGCGAATTCCCCTCCGCCTATCGAAGGCCTCCTCACGATTTCCGAGGAGGCCTCTTCAATTATTTGACAATCGCCCGTCCGCGCCCTATAATCGTTCCATGTTCGGTGGGGTTCCACCTTGCCGATATTTTTTTGGAGAATACGAGAAACACGATGCCTACCATCCGTCAACTCATCAAGAAAGGAAGGAAGCCGCTCAAGACCAAGACCAAGGCCCCGGCGCTTTCGTACTACTTCAACTCCCTGAAGAACCGTCCGGTCGACTCCGGATCTCCTTTCAAGCGCGGCGTGTGCGTGAAGGTCTTTACGACCACCCCGAAGAAGCCGAACTCGGCGCTCCGCAAAGTGGCCCGCGTCCGCCTTTCGAACGGCATGGAGATCACGGCCTATATCCCGGGCGAGGGGCACAATCTTCAGGAGCACTCGATTGTCATGGTCCGCGGCGGCCGCGTACCCGACCTTCCGGGCGTCCGCTATCACGTGGTCCGCGGCGTGCTCGATGCGGGCGGCGTGGAGAACCGCAAGCAGCAGCGTTCCAAGTACGGAGCGAAGCGGGGGAAGAAGTAATTAGCATCAAGGCAATCCATTTTTATCCATGCGCAAGAAACGAGTCTATAAGAAGTTCCATCAGCCCGACGCGACCTACGGCCGCGTGGAGCTTGGCCGCTTCATCAATTACGTGATGCAGGACGGCAAGAAGTCCACCGCCGAGCGTCTCGTATACGGTGCGCTCGACAAGGTGAAGGAGATCACGAAAGAGGACGCGATGGCGGTCTTCGACCGTGCGCTCCAGAATGCGTCGCCGATCCTCGAGGTCGCCTCGAAGCGCGTCGGCGGAGCGAACTATCAGGTGCCCCGCGAAGTGCGCCCCGAGCGCCGCTTCATGCTCGCGGTCCGCTGGATCGTTACCGCAGCCCGCTCCAAGAAGGGGAAGGGCATGACCGACAAGCTCGCGGAGGAGATCGTTGCCGCCTCGAAGAACGAGGGCGCGGCAATCAAGAAGAAGCAGGATATGCACCGCATGGCCGAGGCGAACCGCGCGTTCGCGCACTTCGCCCGCTAAGCCAGGGATTACGATGTTATGGGTTGCCCCTTTTTCCAAGGATCGGTGTTAAAAACTAATCTTAATTAAATATGCCCCGACAGTACCCGCTCGAAAAGATCCGCAACATCGGCATCATCGCCCACATCGACGCCGGCAAGACGACCACGTCCGAGCGCATCCTTTTCTATACGGGTGTTTCGCATAAGATCGGCGAGGTGCATACGGGCGATACGGTGATGGACTGGATGGAACAGGAGCGCGAGCGCGGCATTACGATCACGAGCGCCGCAACGACCGCATTCTGGACCCCCACCTATCGCAATCACGACAAGAAGTTCGAGCACCGCATCAACCTGATCGACACTCCGGGACACATCGACTTTACCGTGGAGGTAAAGCGATCGCTGCGCGTCCTCGACGGCGCGGTCGTCGTGTTCGACGGCGTGGCGGGCGTGGAACCCCAGTCCGAGACGAACTGGCGCTATGCCGACGACTATAAGGTGCCCCGCATCTGCTTCATCAACAAGCTCGATCGCACCGGTGCGAGCTTCGATAAGAGCTATCAGTCGATCGTCGACCGCCTCACCCCGAACGCGCTGCCGCTCCAGCTTCCGATCGGCGCGGAGGGCGATTTCCGGGCGCTCATCAATCTGCTCGAGAACAAGGCCTATGAGTTCCAGGGTGATCACGGCGAGAACATCGTCGAGATCCCGATTCCCGACGATATGAAGGAGAAGGTAGGGACGGCGCGCCACGCGCTCGTCGAGAAGATCGCCGAGCAGGATGATGCGGTGATGAGCGAATACCTCGACGGCAAGGAGATCTCCCTCGAGACGCTCAAGGCGACGCTCCGCAAGGGCGTCATCGCGAACACGATCGTGCCCGTCATGTGCGGATCCGCATACAAGAACAAAGGCGTGCAATTCATGCTCGACGCGGTCATCGAATATCTCCCGTCGCCGCTCGATCTGCCGCCGGTAAAGGGGCACGACGAAAAAGGGAACGAGATCGAGCGGAAGGCGAGCGACGACGAGCCGTTCACCGCGCTTGCGTTCAAGATCGCGACGGATCCCTTCGTCGGCAACCTCGCGTTCTTCCGCAACTATGCGGGCGTCATCAAGCGCGGTTCCTATATTTACAATGCAACGAAGGGTGTGCAGGAACGCGTCGGACGCATCGTCCGCCTGCATGCGAACGACCGGGAAGAAGTGGAGGAGATCTATGCCGGTGAGATCGCCGCGATCGTCGGCCTGAAGCAGACGACGACAGGCGATACGCTGTGCGATCCCGAACATCCGATCGTCCTCGAGAAGATCAGCTTCCCCGAACCGGTCATCGGCCTGCGCATCGAGCCGAAGACGAAGGCCGACCAGGAAAAGATGGGCACGGCGCTCCATCGCCTCGCCGAAGAGGATCCGACGTTCCGCGTTGCGGGCGATCCCGATACGGGCGAAACGATCATCAGCGGCATGGGAGAGCTGCACCTCGAGATCATCGTGGACCGCATGAAGCGCGAGTTCAATGTGGATGCTAACGTGGGCCGGCCGCAGGTCGCCTACAAGGAAACGATCCTCGGCGAAGCGGATGGCGAAGGCAAGTACATCAAGCAGTCCGGCGGCCGCGGACAGTACGGCCACGCGAAGGTGCGCGTGAGGCCGCTCGAGCGCGGTACGGGCTTCGTCTTCCTTGATGAGATCAAGGGAGGAGCGATTCCGAAGGAGTTCATCAATCCGACCGAGAAGGGCGTGAAGGAGGCTATCGAGAAGGGTGTCGTCGCCGGCTACCCGATGGTGGACGTCGAGGTCACGCTCTACGACGGATCATTCCACGAAGTGGACTCGTCCGAAGCGGCATTCAAGATCGCCGGCTCCATGGCCTTCCAGGATGCCGCGAAGAAGGCGAAGCCGGTCATCCTCGAACCGATCATGAAGGTGCAGGTCATCATTCCCGACAATTACATGGGGGAGGTGACGGGCAACGTGAATGCCAAGCGCGGACGCATCGAATCGATGGACGATCGTCCGGGCCTCAAGGTGGTCAACGCGAAGATCCCGCTTTCCGAGATGTTCGGATATGCGACGGACCTCCGCACCATGACCCAGGGCCGCGGTTCATTCACGATGGAATTCGATCACTACGAGCCGGCGCCGAACAACGTCGCTCAGCAGATCATCGAAGGAAAGAAGCGATAATAAAAAGCTCCCGCCGTATGTTCTTGGCATATTCCGGGAGCTTTTTGCCGCCGAATCGTTCGCGTTCTCCGATTTTGCCGTTGCGCTTCGATGAGGATTGACAAAGGAAGAGGATTTGGCTTACAATTGTTCGGTAAACCTTTTCTCTAAACCGGTCGATTGGTTTAGGTTTTTACAGCTCTCGAAGCTGTTTTTGTTCGAGAAGGGGGGACAAAAACCGCAGGCGGCCATTTGGTGCGCGGCGACCAAAAAAATAAAGAATAATTTTTCATAAAAATGGCTGAAAAAGAGAAGTTTGATCGGTCGAAGCCGCACATGAACGTCGGTACGATCGGCCACGTCGACCACGGCAAGACGACCTTGACCGCGGCGATTACGCATGTGCTCTTCATGAAGGGTCTTGCGAAGAAGGAAGAGAAAGTCGACCAGATCGACAATGCTCCGGAAGAGAAGGCGCGCGGTATCACGATCGCCCTTCACCACTCGGAGTACCAGTCGGAGAAGCGCCACTATGCGCACATCGATGCGCCGGGCCACGCCGACTACATCAAGAACATGATCACCGGTGCCGCCCAGATGGACGGCGCGATCCTCGTGGTCGCCGCGACCGACGGCCCGATGCCGCAGACCCGCGAGCACATCCTGCTTGCGCACCAGGTCGGCGTGCCGAAGATCATCGTGTTCCTCAATAAGTGCGATATGGTGGACGATCCCGAGCTCATCGACCTCGTCGAGTCCGAGGTCCGCGAGCTCCTCAAGAAGTACCAGTTCGACGGCGACAACGCCCCGGTCATCCGCGGTTCGGCGCTCAAGGCGCTCAACGCGGCGTCCGGTGATTCCGAGGATGCGAAGCCGATCCTCGATCTCGTGAACGCGATGGATACCTACTTCCCGGACCCGGTCCGCGAGCTCGATAAGCCGTTCCTCATGCCGGTCGAGGACATCTTCTCGATCGAAGGCCGCGGGACGGTGGTCACGGGCCGCGTGGAGCGCGGCGTGGTGAAGGTGAACGAGGAAATCGAGATCGTCGGCCTTCGCCCGACCACGAAGACCGTCGTCACCGGCATCGAAATGTTCAACAAGCTCCTCGACGAGGGCCATGCCGGCGACAACATCGGCGCTTTGCTCCGCGGTCTCAAGAAGGAGGACGTGGAACGCGGACAGGTGCTTGCGAAGCCCGGTACGGTGACCCCGCACTCGGAGTTCGAAGCGGAGGTCTACGTGCTCTCGAAGGAAGAGGGCGGCCGCCACTCTCCGTTCTTCAAGGGTTATAAGCCGCAGTTCTACATCCGCACCACGGACGTGACGGGCGAGGTGACTCTTCCCGAGGGCATGGAAATGGTCATGCCGGGCGACACGGTGAAACTCAACGTGAAGCTCATCACTCCGGTGGCGCTCGAAGAGAAGCAGCGTTTCGCCATCCGCGAAGGCGGCCACACGGTCGGCGCCGGCGTCGTGTCGAAGATCAGCAAGTAAGCAGGAATACAAAAACCCCTCTCAGGGACGGTGTCACGGCCCGGTGGCCGCGCACCTAGGGCCTCGCCGCCTTCGCGGCTCCGGCACTCCCTTCGAGGGGTTTTTGTATTCCTGCTTATTTATAATCTTCGTCGCCTCCGGGGCTCCGGCATTCCCCTCGAAGGGTCTTCTTTTATTTACTTTTGATATCACCGCGCCTTTTCTCCGAGACCCTTCAAGAGGTTTAACGCTTGATTTGACAGTTTTTAAGGATTTGCTATACTTCTTCCCATGGCAAAGACAGAAGTTGCACAGAAGCTCCGCCTCCGCATCAAGTCGTACGATCACAAGCTGATCGACAACTCGGCGCGCCAGATCATCGAAGCGGCCGAACGCAATGACGCGAAGGTGACGGGTCCGATCCCTCTCCCCACGGAGATCAAGCGGTACACCGTGAATCGCGCCACCTTCGTGAAGAAGGATGCGCGTGAGCAGTTCGAGCTCCGCGTCCACAAGCGCCTCGTCGAGATCCTCAACCCGAGCCAGAAGATCATCGAGTCTCTCTCGAACCTGAATCTTCCTGCCGGCGTGGACATCGAGATCAAGATGGCGTAGAAGGCAGTGGTGCCTGCCGGAACGATCCCCGCATACGCGGGGATTTTTCTTTACGGGGCCGCTTGAAAATCGTCGGGGTTTTCTTTACAATAGGGAAGTTGTATTCGATGCGCGGGTGGCGAAACTGGCAGACGCACTACCTTGAGGTGGTAGCGCCCGCAAGGGCTTGGAGGTTCGAATCCTCTCCCGCGCACAAGCAAAGAAAAAGACGCTCCTCGCGAGCGTCTTTTTCTTGCCTCGTTCTGCGAGAGGATTCGAACGGCGGACCGAAAAATTTCAGCAGAAATTTTTCGGGAGCCGGTGCCCAGAGCTCGCGCGAGCGACGGCGAGCGCGAGACTCGCGGGCGAATCCTCTCCCGCGCACAGAAACAGAAATACTCCCGAAAGGGACGGTGTCGAATTCTGCTGAATTCGCACCTAGGCACTCGGCACCTCCGTGCCTCCGTGACTCCCTTTCGGGAGTATTTCTGTTTCTGCTTCTCGGGAAAGATTCGGATCGTAGGTTCGGGAATCGGCAGCGAGGCGAAAATGAAAAGGCGTTTTCATTTTTGACGAGCGAACCGATTCCCCAATTCTTATTAGCCATCTTCTCCCGCCACAGATTCCGTTTAACGGATAATCATAAAAATTTGTATGTCATTTTGTATTCTGCTATAACAATGTGAGCGGAGGTGTTTATGCAAATAAACACGACGGTCTATGCTGTACACGCTGTCTCAGATTCTTTGGATCTTGAACCATTTCGTGTTTCACGTTTAATCGAGCGCATACTCCAAGCGGCACCAACCGGCCTCGAGAAATCTCCGCTGTTCGAGCAGAAATCGGAGCGAACTGCGGCAGAGGAGGAAATATTCATGGCGATCAAAGAATCGCTGATGCCGGCGATGGTCAGGGCGGCGATGCCAAACTCGCTTATCAATCTGAACGCTGTTGATGCCGCTTACGATGTTCTCAGTCGTAGATTGGCAGCCGGCACGCTTACGGCCGAATTTATTCTCGATGAACTGTTCTATGGACGCAAGCGGATAACTTCATAAAAACCATAGTAAAGTTATGGATTGCGGGGCTGCGTCTCATGATGCGCCCCTTTTATTTAGAGAGTTTCGAATTTTGCCCGCTGTCCCGCACAAAGAAAAAGGGCTTGGGGATTTAACCCAAGCCCTTGCATTGTTTGCTGCTATAGCTTAACGACCTCCGTAGAATCTGAGATGGGGAGCAGTGATCCGGTGTCGATCCTGGCAGCTTGGCAGGGTCGACAATACTTCAGCGGATTGGCGACCATGCATGCCGCAGAAACTTCTGCGAGCTCTTGATCGCCGGGGGTATACCTTGTGCTCGCGGGTATCCACGAAATCGAAAGTTTCAGAAGAACCGGAGCAGGACCCGCGCTTTTTGGCCGCCCGGCTTCGATGAACCTATCGCCCGGCTTCAAGTCGCTAAAGAGCATAGTGAACTCCTTTCGAAAATATATTAATTATTCTGGTTCAGAATGTCAAACTGAACGTGTCATTGAGATACCAATATCATTCGCTTCGGCGCACTTGGATATTTGTTCGGCGGGTCTTCGGATATAGAATGATATCATGGACGACCTGAGGATCCAGATAGTGAACTATAAGACGAAAACATACCTCATCGAATGTCTCGGGTCGGTTTTTGCCGATCTCGAAGATGCGCCCGGCATCACTTTCCGCGTCGCCATTCTCGACAATGCCTCCGGAGACGATATTTCTGACATGAAATCGATCTTCCCCGGCAAGGACATTGATGTGAAGAAGAGCGAAAGGAATCTCGGATTCGGCGGCGGCCATAATATCCTTGCAAAGGAGCGGACGGGACGGTATCTGGCGCTGCTCAATCCTGACACGAGGATCATCGAGCCGCGCACTTTCGCTCGTTTGAAGGAGAGCATCGAGCGGCACTCTGCCGACGTCCTCGGTCCGCGTCTCGTAACGGATGCGGGGAGGACCCAGCGATGGGACCACGGAGAACTGAAAGGCTTCATTGCGGCGATCGCCGAAAGCCGCGGGAGAAGTTATTGGAAGAAGAGAAGGGAGCCGTTGCCGGTCGCATGGGTGTCCGGTGCGGTGTTTCTGATCGGAGCCGACGATTTCGATGATATCGGGGGATTCGACGAGCACTTTTTCCTCTATAAAGAGGAGGAAGATCTCTGCCTGCGGCTTCGTCGGAAGGGGAAGACCGTATGGTATGACCCCGGGATCGCCGTGCTTCATCACGGGAGCGTGGTTGCCAAGAAGTCCGAGCATATGGGGAGCTCCCGGGCCTACTTCATGAAAAAGCATTTCGGGGGATGATGGCCTTCAATCGGGTCCGGGCGCGCGTATCGCGGCGGAGTCGGGAATAGGACGGCCCCCCTTCGACCTGTTATACTGAAATGGTCCAATTTTAAAAAACATGAAACCGAAAAACGCCGTCTGCATCTGGTTTGATGATGATGCGCAAAAAGCCGCGGAATTTTATGCCGCCACCTTTCCCGATAGCAGGGTAGAGGTGCTTCACCGGGCCCCCTGTCAATGACCCCAAATTTAGGACACTTTTTCGACGATCAATTTGCATTGTTCCGCAAAGCGTAACGGCGGCATCCTGAGGGCGGAATGGATGCGCA
>JAJYDL010000040.1 GCA_021777495.1 bacterium | reverse complement strand
AAGCGAACATCCCTTCGCGCGTGGCGCTGCAGGTCGCATCGCAGATCGATTCGAGGACCATCCTCGATACCGCCGGCGCGGAGAAACTTCTCGGACACGGCGATCTCCTCTTCCTTTCCGCAGACCTTTCAAAACCCAAACGCATCCAGGGTTCCTATATCACTGAGGAAGAGCTCAAGTCCGTCGTGAGTTTCATCAAAGAGCATAACACCCCGCAGATGGATGGATCGTCCGAAGGCAACGGGAAGCCCGAGGTGGATGCGGAACAAGAGAACATCGATAAAGCAGGGCCCATCGTGCCGCAAGGCCTCGACGCATTCCTGAACGGCGGCGGCGGCGCGGAAGGCGATGAGGCGGAGGATGATCTCTTCGACGAGGCGCTCGCGACGGTCGCGGAGGCGAAGAAGGCGTCCGCATCGCTCCTCCAGCGCCGCTTGAAAGTGGGATACGCACGCGCGGCGCGACTGCTCGATCTCATGGAATCCGCCGGTTACATAGGCCCCGGCGAAGGCGCCAAGCCGCGCGACGTGGATGTGGAAAAGATAGAAGAGAGGCTTTCATAGGCCCCGCGGTGGACTATTTCCCCGTCAAAGCCTAGAATGAGGGCATGGAAACGGAGACTTCCTCATTCGAGCAATTCTTCTCCGAACGGATAAAGGAAAGAGGTGTTTCGCTCAAAAAACTCGCCGATGTGACGGGGATCGCGCCTATGCACATCGAAAGCCTCCTGCGGGGGGATTTCGAAGCGCTCCCCTCTGCACCTTATTTGAGGGGCTACCTTTTGCGCCTCGGCGACGAGCTCGGCTTTGACGGCGAGGAATGGTGGAAGCGCCTCCGAAGGGACGGTGCGGTCAAGAACTATTCCGGTCCCGGGGACATACTTCCCCGCAACCGCTTCATCAAGCAAACTCCGCCGAAATACATCTGGGCGATCGTCGTCGTGGTGATCCTCGCGATCTACTTCGCCTTCCAGGCGCATCGCATCCTGGGAACCCCGGTCATCACCGTGACCTTCCCTACGGGCAACCCTTATACGACAGCCTCGAACACGATCACGTTCTCGGGCACGGTGACCAATGCCGATACGCTCTATCTGAACGACACCCAGGAGATACCCGTAGCCCCCGATGGTTCATGGCAGGAGACGGTGCTCCTCGGCGCAGGTCCCAATCCGTTCAAAATATCGGCCAAGAAATTCCTTGGCGGCACCGCCGTCATCACGGAAAACGTCTTCTATGAAACGACGGGCTCCGCCTCCGGGACCCCCGCATTCGGCAGCACGACCTCCCTTTCCGCGTCGTCCACTGCGTCAGGCACCCCCGCGAACGCTGGCGGCCCTCAGACGGGCATCGCCCCCTCATCAAGCCCCGTGCATCCCTGATGCGGCCCTATTTTCTTAGGGGTTTCTTTATCCGGGTTCTGTTATAATGAACCCATGACACCATACAAAAAAGCGAAGGCGGCACCGCCGAGGATGAAACACGCGGAACCGAAACAAAGCTCCGCAGGATCTCAAAAGGACTTCGAGAACCTTCTTTCATCGCTCCAGGAAAAATTCGGCGAAGGGGCCATCATGCGGCTCGGCGAAGTGAGCAAGGTGGACGTCGCCGTGGTCTCAACGGGATCATTCTCCCTCGATCTCGCACTCGGCGTGGGAGGTCTTCCTCGCGGAAGGATCGTCGAGATCTTCGGTCCGGAATCGAGCGGAAAAACCACGCTCGCGCTGAACGTCGTCGCCCAGGCGCAGAAGAAGGGAGGCAAGTGCGCATTCATCGATGCGGAGCACGCCATGGACCCCGAATATGCGAAGAAGCTCGGCGTGAACGTCAACGAGCTCCTCATCTCGCAGCCGGATAGCGGCGAAGAAGCGCTCAACATCCTTGAAAGCCTCGTCCGTTCAGGGATGATATCGGTCGTCGTCGTGGATTCCGTGGCAGCGCTCACCCCGCAAGCGGAGCTTGAAGGGGAGATCGGAGAGCAGCATGTCGGCCGCCAGGCCCGCATGATGGGACAGGCGCTCCGCAAGCTGACCGCGCTCGCTGCGAACACGCAGACGATGATCATTTTCATAAATCAGATCCGCATGAAGATAGGCGTGATGTTCGGCAATCCGGAGACGACGCCGGGCGGCCGCGCGCTCCCCTTCGCGGCATCGGTTCGCATCGATATCCGCCGCATCGCCCAGGTGAAGAGGGGGGAGAATGTGGTCGGCAACCGCGTGAAAGCGAAAGTCGTGAAGAACAAAGTGGCGCCTCCATTCAGATTCGCGGAATTCGATATCCTTTTCAATGAGGGGATATCCTATGAGGGCGATGTGCTGAACGCTGCCGTCGCGAAAGGCGTGGTGAAAAAATCAGGGTCGAGCCTTAGTTTCGAAGGCGAGCGGCTCGGGGTGGGGTTCGAAGCGGCACGCGCAAAGCTCAAAGAGGACAAGAAGGTTCTCGATGCGATCAAAGAGAAAGTTGCGAGCTCCGGGGAGAATTCGGACGCGAAAGGGTCCGATGGGGAAACGGAGGAATGATGCTCCGGGGAGAAAGGAACGCAGGATATTAAAAAACGCCGCGGCCATCCGCGGCGTTTTCAGTCCCGGAATATCATCCTGCGGCGGACTGCCCTGCGGCAGGAACGGCGGGTGCAGCGGGGGCAGAAGACCCCGCACTCGAACTCCAAAGCTCTTTGTATGCGAAATAT
>JAJYDL010000020.1 GCA_021777495.1 bacterium | reverse complement strand
TGCCGAACTTCTCCTCGAGCGTGTGCACGAGGTCCGCGAGCTCGACAACCGTAAGCGATTCGATCTTGGAGATCAGATCATCGAAATTCGTGTTTGCCATTGTAGTGTATGTGTGTGTTTGACCTTTACTGTTCCGCCTGCGCCGCGGGAACCTCCGCCTGAGAGGATTCCGCTGCGGGAGCCTCCGCTACCGCGGCTTCCGCCGCCGGCGATTCCGCGGCCGCAACGGCCGCCGTCGCTGCCGGAGCTCCTCCCTGCTTCGCCTTTTCGCTCAGGATATAGAGGAACGCGCGCACCGGACCCGCCATGACGCCGAGCAGCTGTGCGAGAAGCACTTCCCGCGGGGGCAACTGGCCGATGCGGACCACCTGTGCGGCGTCGACCGGGGCGTTCGCGCCGAGATCGTAGCCTCCCAGGAGTTTGCTCGTCCACATATCCTTCACACCGCCCTCGGGGACTTCGAGTCCCGAGAAGAAGCGGTATGCGGGGCCCGCCGCGCGATCCACGCCGCCGTCGGAAAAGATGGTGCCCACCGAGACCTTGAACCTGCCGAGATCGGCGTCCATCCCTTTTTCCTTCAAGAGGAGCCCGAGAAGGCGCTTCTTGACCACGAGGAACCGCGCGCCGGACTTCTTGAGCTCGTTCCGGAGCTTCCGAACGTCCTCCGCGCTCACCTTCGTGAAGTCGGCGAATATGAGCGAACTGCTCTTGTCGAGAAGCTCCTTCGCCCGTTTCATCTCTTCACCTTTCTGCGCTTTTGTCTTCATGCTGTCGTGTTGATTAACGTATTGCCTTTCGGCCTTCTTTGCCATTTTTACCGACCAAAAAACGGCCTTCCAAGCCGTCGTTGAACGTGGCCTTCGTCTCATCCGCGCGATGCGCGGGAAATTTCGGCCGTTCCTCGATAGGTCCTATGCGCCTTTTTCGGCGCCGCCTATGGTCTCTGGAAGTGACTCTATGGTACCGCAACGGCGCGCATTCGTCAAACGCGAGAAAATCCCCCGCGTTCGCGGGGGTATGGGTGGAAACTTCTACGCCGCCCCGCAGAGATGCTTCGTGAGGACCGAAGCGATCTCCGACGGCCGGCCGGCATAATAAAGGATCGTCGGCCACATCGCACGATCCACGCGGCGTATGCTCTCGAGAAACTCCCCTGTGAGCCACGGCTCATGGAGCAGGAAATACGCCCTTCGATCGAACGCGTATTCCATCAGTTCGCGAGTGGACATCCCGAGCGCCGCCGCAAGCCGTTCGATGCTTCTCAGCGTGGGCAGGGACTTGTTCTGCTCGATCTTGGAAATGTAGGTTCGGGGAAGGTCCATGAGCCGTGCGACCTTCTCCTGGCTCAGGTGGCGCTCCTCGCGGAAAAGCCGGAATACATGGCCGATGTTTCCGAGGTTTTTCCACGCCGCTTCGGGGTCCTGCGCGGGAATATTCCCGGAACCCTCACGGACCTTCAGATCCTCCATCCTGTACAGCGGCACATGGCACCGTCGGCACCGGTTCTTCGGCGTCATGAACTGCATGAGCCTGCAATGGGGACACCGTATCGCTTCCCTGTCCTTTTGGGGCGCGGGATGCGACATGCTTGGCGACGTCGGCAACGGACCACCTGCCGAGGATTCCACAACGGGCATGATTTGGGCACTCATAGATCCCCTCCATCCTCTTGTTTCAGTGTATAAATTTCCGCTCCCGTGCGGCAAGGAAATCTGTGGATAAAAAAAAACGGCCCGGAAGATCCGGACCGTTTCGGAATACGACCGTCCTTTTTAGTGGGGCTCCGTGCGGTCCTTTAGCCTGTTCAGCAGATGGCCCGCATAGTCTTTCCCCCCGAGGCCGAACGCAAGCCCTCCCGCAAGGGCGAGCATCGCGATAAAGCCCGTGATGAGCGTCTGCACGATCTCCGCCGCGATGTTGAGCTGCGCAAGCGCGGCGAGGAATCCGAAGACGACCACGATCCACCACACGAGCGTGCCGAGAAAGTGCGCCGCGTGAAGTTTTGCGGAAAGCACCGACGCCGTCACGATGCGGCGCAGGAAATGCCCGAGCATGAGCGACGCGAGGAGGATAAGGACCGCCGCAATGACGTTCGGTATGTAATTCACGACCGAGGTCAGGAACCCGGAAAGCGCATACAGGCCGAGCGTATCGGATATCGCAAGAAGGAATCCGAGCACCACGAACCAATACACGAGCTTCCCGAGGAAGTACGCCCCGCGGAGCTTAAGCCCCGCCCGCTCGAAGATCGGCTTCAGCCCGACCTTCTCGAGGAACATATCGAGCTTGATCGACTCGAATATCTTCTCGACGAGCGCATCGAGTCCCGCGGCGACGATGAGTCCCACGATGAGCACGATGAGCGCCCCGATGATCCGCGGAACATACTCCATGAATCCCATCCAAAGGGTCGCAAACGAGCCGACCACCACATCCGTCCAGCTTTGCATGATAGTGATATGAAAAACGAAAGATTGCCGTTCGACCTTTTTCTTTCATTATAGCAAACCGGCCTTCCGGGAGGGATAGGGATGCCGCCAAATCAATTCGGTCTGCCCACCTTTCTGTGGACCCAGGGAGAATCGGACTCCCGCCTCCGCAATGCGAATGCGGCGTAATACCACTTTACTATGGGCCCATGAAACGGGAACATAGCGGACCGACCAAATTGCTTCCTTTTGCCGCAAATACCGCTTCGAAAGAAATGATAAACGAAATCGCAGAAGAGGTAAAGGAGCCTATTGCGCCGCCTCGGGTTCAAGCTTCAGCGACACCACCTTCGAGGAGCCGTCTTCCGCGAGCGTGATGCCGTAAAGGATGTCGGCCGCTTCCATCGTGGCGCGGTTATGGGTGACCACGATGAACTGGGTGTGCCTGGAGAACTCCTTCAGCATTTCGCCGAAACGGCGGGCGTTGCGCTCGTCGAGCGGCGCATCGATCTCGTCGAGCACGAGGAACGGCGGCGGGCTCACGGCCACCATCGCAAAGAGCGCCGCGATGCCGACGAGCGACCGCTCGCCGCCGGAAAGCATATCGAGCGAGGAGATCTTCTTGCGCGGAAGCTTCACGTCGATCTCGATGCCCTGCGGCCTCTCGGCCTCCCCGCTTCCTTCCTCCGCACCTTCCCCCTCCCGGGATCCTTCCGCGGCTGACGCGGCGGCATCGCCTTCGTCCTCCGCATCCTCATCCCGCGCCGCTTTCGGTTTCGGCACCTTCAGCCGCGCCGAACCGCCTCCGAACATGAGTGCGAAGAACTTGTCGAATTCATCGTTGATCTTCCCGAGCGATTTTTCGAACTCGCCCGCGATCTTTTCGGTGAGCTCCCGCAGGAGCGTCTCGAGGTCGGCGATCGCCTTCGTAAGATCCTCCGACTCGCGGAGGAGATAGGTGTGGCGCTCCTCGGTGTCGCTCGCCTCCTTCATGAGCGCCTCATCCACCTCGCCGATGCTCGCGAGATCGCCCCGAAGGCGGAACATGCGCCGTTCCGTTTCCGCGGAATCCCCGGAAAAAGCGCCCGGTGCCGCTTCGCGGAACTCTTCGGCGCGCCTTCCCGCCTGGCCTATCTGATGAAGCACATCTTCCCTGCGGAGATCCACCCGCTCCTTTTCGAGGAGAAGCTCCCTGTTCGTCCGTTCCCAAAGATCGATCTTCGCCTGGGCTTGCTGGACATCGCCCACCGCTCCCTTGAACGAGGCATAGAATCCTTCCTGCGCGGCCTCGAGGCCGCGCTCGGTCTCGCGAAGCGCCGCGATCCTCCCTTCGAGCGCCGCAACATCCTCCGATGCGCGGACAAGCACGCGGCGGAGCTCTTCCGGCACTTCCGCCTCCTTTGCCGCGCCGGCATCGCTTTTTTCATCCTCGTCCGGCGCGCCTCCCGCCTCTTCAATCGCGAAATTGAGCTCTTCGAGGGCGCTTTCGACCGCCGCAAGGACGCCGAGCGGCTCCTCGTCGAGGGCCGCTTCAAGTTCGTCCTTTACTTTTCTGATCACATCGAGAAGATGCTCCGTCTTCCGCTCGTGGCCGCGCGATGCGTTCCCCGCCGCCGGCGCGCGCCGGGCCATCTCCACCTGGGCCTCGATCCTCCCGAGATCCTTCTGAAGGCGGTTGCGCGCTTCCATGAGGCCCGCGATCTCTTCCTTCACCACGGCAAGACGCTTCCTCTCTTCCGGCTGGCTCTCCTCGACGGCCGCTTGCCGCGTCGCCGCCGCGGCCTTCTCCTTGGCGAGCGCCTCGAACTGCCGTTCATGGACCGCGGTCCGCGCGTCCACTTCGGCGCTCTTTGCCGCAAGTTCCGCAAGCTGCCATCCGAAGAACGCGTTCTCAAGCGCGCGAAGCTCTTCCTCGAGCGCACCGCGGCGCTCCCAGCGCCCGGTCTGGCGCTTCAGGGAGCGCAGATGCGGCTCGATCTCCTCGATGAGCGCCGTCACCTGGGCAAGGTTGATCCTGCTGTTCTTCAGCCTGCGCTCCGCATCGGCTTTTTTCAACTGATATTCGCGGAGGCCGAGGATTTCCTCGATCATCTCGCGCCGCTCGGAAGGGGTCGCCCGTATGAACATATCGCTGTCCCCTTGTCCGATGACGACGAGGCCCCGCGATCCGAGGCGCACCCGCGCAAAGAAATCGATAAGGTCCCTCAGGAGGATCTCCGACTTGTTGAGATAATACTTGCTCTGGCCGTCGCGGCGGATCTCGCGCGAGACCACCACCTCCTCGAAGTCCACCGGAAAGAACCTGTTCTTGTTCTCGAAATGGAGGCTCGCCTGCGCGACGCCCACTCGCGCCCGCTTCTGGGTTCCCGCAAAAATCAGGTCCTCTCCTTTGCCGCCGCGGAGGTTCTTCGCGTCGCGCTCGCCGAGGAGCCACCGGATCGCATCCACGATATTCGACTTCCCGGAACCGTTCGGCCCGACCACCGCGACGATGCCTGCGGGAAACTCGAGCACGGTCCTTCCGGCAAATGATTTGAATCCGTTCAATTCGAGTCTCTTGAGGAAATGGGACATGGGAGGGATGCGGGGTCTTGGTATCGGAAAGTTCGGAGCGTGTTATTTCTGCCTTGGATATTTCCCGAGCGCGTTCTTCGCCGCATCGGCCTCGGCTTCCTGCTTTGAAGTACCCTCGCCCGTCGCGATGAGCGAGTCCCCGAAATAGACGCCCATCGTGAACACGCGCCTGTGGGCGGGCCCTTCTTCGGTGATGACGTCGTATGTCGGCGTGAGCCTCAGCCGCTCCTGGATCACCTCCTGCAGTTCGCTCTTCGCATCCTTGTAGCTCTTCGTGGCGAGCACCTCCGCAAGGTTCGTCATGACGAACCTTTCGGTGAACTTCTTCGCGGCGTCGAAGCCCCGGTCGAGATAGATGGCGCCGATGAGCGCCTCCATGGCGTTCGCCAGAATAACCTCGCGCGCCTTCCCGGTATCCTTCCGCTCGCCCCGCGACATCATAATGAACTTCTGCAAGCCGATCCCTTCGGCCACCTTCGCGAGGATCTGATAGTTCACCAGCGCCGCGCGGAGCACGGTGAGCCGCCCTTCCGGATCGCGGGGAAACCGCGCAAAAAGGTCTTCGCTCACGAAGAGCTCAAGCACCGCATCGCCGAGATACTCCAACCGCTCGTTGTGCGGCAACGGCCACTTCGGATATTCGTTGAGATACGACCGATGCGTAAGCGCCTCCGTAAGGAGGTCTTTGTTCCCGAATGTTACGCCGATATTCTTTTCGAGCTCATCGGATGCCATATCTATTGCTTCGCCGCTTCCTGCTGTTTCGCTTCCGCGCGCCGCGCCGCCATATCCCGATAAATGGTGCCGAGCACCCCGTTCACGAAACGGGCCGCGTTCGGGCCGCCGTAATTCTTGGCGAGCTCTATCGATTCGTTGATCGCAACCTTGGGCGGCACCTCCTCGGGGTCCGCATACATAAGCTCGTAGAGTCCGATGCGGAGGATGTTCCGATCGATGATCGCGATCTTGTCGAGCGGCCATTCGGGCGCCGCGCGGCGGATGGTATCGTCGATGTCCTTCAAATGCGCGGCGACTCCCTGGAGGATCTTCCACGCGAACTCGGGCTCATCGACGCCCGGCGCGAATTCCTGCATATTGCGCTCAAGGATCTCCGTGATATCCCGTTTCCTATTGTAAAAATCCCACTCGTAAAGCGATTGGAGAATCACCGTCCTGATCAGATGCCGTGTTGCCATTTATCGTTTAGGAAAGAACATTCATGATCCCTTTCTCCGCTCCGAACCCCCCGTGCTCTTATTTCTTCCCGCACTGCGGACAGGCCCGGTGTGCGAGCTTGGGCGCCCCGCAATTCTTGCACGCGAAGAGGCGCTGCTTCTTCATCGCAAGGTGCGAACGCCTGCGGCCGGTCTTTCCTTTCGTATGATGTTTTATCGGTACGCCACCCATGGGATATGGTAAAAAGGTTGATTTATCCGTTTATCATAGGCTTTCGGCGCAGAAAAGTCAATCGATGCGCCTCGCAGGGGCCCCACTTCCCGAGCGCGGCACGGTGTGCCGCCGTACCGTATCCTTTGTGAACCTCGAATGCATATCCCGGATGGCGCTTCGCAAGCCTTTCCATGAACCCATCCCTCGCCACTTTTGCGATCACCGACGCGGCGGCGACCGCCGGGATCGTTTCGTCCCCCTTCACCACGGTCCTTGCGTACGGAAAGGACCGCTCTTGGAGCGCGCGTCCCCCGAGGAACAGCCCTCCGTCGAGGCGGATACGCATGCCTGCGGGATCGAAGCCATAGCGCTTCGCAAGAGCCATGACCGCCCGGTACGCCGCGCGGTTCGCGGCATTCGAAATATTCATGCGCTCGATGCCGCGGGGTGAAACGCGTGCGGCGGCGAAACGGACCGCTCCCCCGCTCCTCCGGAAATGCCCGGCCCATGCCTCGCGCCGCGCGGAGGTCATTTTTTTGGAATCTCTAAGAGGACCAAGGTTCCGCACGACGCGTGCACCGAGCCATGCCGCGCGGCGCGCGGGAACGAGCGCGGCGACGACGACCACCGGACCCGCGAGCGCGCCGCGGCCCACCTCATCGATGCCGATCACGTATGCCGATTCCGTACCGCGTTTCATGCCGTATCAAAGACCGCTCCCAAAACTTCCGATATTGCCCACCGCATTCATTGCGGAACTGATCTGCTGGTTGATCCATATCGTGGTGAGCCACACCGCCACGATCGACGATACAACGAGGATGCCGAGCGCGATCCACCCGATCGCCCGCGCCCGCGGATCTTCCGAGCGCAAATATTTCGGTCCCGGCCATTTGGTGATCGCAACGTACGCGATCCACGGGAGCGCCGCACTGAAAAGATAGAGAAGCACCTGGGTGCCGATCGTCATCGAAAGAGGCCGGAGACGGAGGTTCGCTCCGCAGTTCGGACAGAAATAATACTCCGGCAATACCGGGAGATGGCACTGCGGGCATATGGGAGGGACCGCGGGAACGGTGGCGATACGCACGGGGGGTGCGGGATTCGCGGATTCGGCAGAGGCGATCACCGGAACGGCGGGCACGGGATTTTCCGAAGGCGGCATCTGTTCTTGTTCGGACATAAGGTCAGTATACCAGAAATCGCGCACAGCCGGACGAGACAGGACGAGGCGATGCGAAGAACGTCCCCCTACTTCTTCGCGCCGTACAATGCCGCGATCTCCGCAGGAGAGAGCGCACGGTCGTATATGCGGACATCATTGATAAGACCTATGAAATAGAACCATCCTCCATTATCTAATGGCCACAATCCCGCATAAGCGGTCCCCAAAAAATATTGATAGATGTTGTTATATGAATCCTCGGTCATCGATTGCGAACCGATCAAAACACCGTCGATGTACAATGTTTCGACGCCATTATTATAACTATCCGCCAGAGAGTGCCAGTTGTTATCCGCATATGAATTCACGCTTACAATCTGACTCCCGGTAGACCCATGCCAGAACATGCTCGCCCTCACCTTTCCCGACGTATCGACATAGATAGCAGGAACGAAACCCCCAGGAGAGGTTGGCGGAAGGGTATTGGAGGATTGACCCAAGATCGAACCGCTCGATGCCGTCTTGAACCATGTCGTAAACGTCAGCGAATAATTATTGGTATTGCCGCTTGCGGGATATGCACCGAACGGGGATGCGGGAAGATTGATGTACGTCGTCGTTCCGTCGAACGTCCCCGCCCACGCCTGGTTCAAACCGGGGGAATAGTAGCCGCTCGTGCCGGCCTGGGTCCCCTGCCACGATCCCGTCGCATTGTTCCCCGAGTCATCGTACGCCACGGCGTTCGCTCCTTCGTCGAGCGGCCAATAGCCCACGAGGGAGGGATCTCCGTAATCGAGGGGTTCAAGCGCAAGGTTCGTGCCCTTCGCATAGACGGTGGCAAGAGGGGCTCCGTCACCCGTTACGACGTCGCCGGAACCTCCCAGGCGGTACTTTGCGGACTCCATGGCGGCGGTCACCTCGTACTGGGTGCCGTTCGTCGTATACGTATAGAAAAGCCTGGAGGAAGAGGTGTTCACGGGGTCCACGGGGAGGGATCCAAAAGGAGATCCCGAGGAGATCGCCTTGAAATCCACGGGGATCCAGCCGGAGGAGGAGGCGCTGCGGTATGCGGAAGGAGTGCTGCATCCCCAGGCATCGCCCGAGGGCATGAGAGGGAGGCTTTGGTCCGCGCAGGAGGTGCTTGAGGCGTCGGGGAGGGAGGCATACACGACGGAGGAGGATCCCATGGTATACCCGGATGCGCCCGACTGGTCCGTGCCGTACAGATTGAGGGCGGAACTGAGTGTCGCCATGTCCTGGACCCGGTTCGCATCACGGCTTTGCGCAAGGAGCTGGGCGGGATTCAACACAAGCACCACGACGACCGCGAGGATGGCGATGATAGCGATCACGACGAGGAGCTCGATGAGGGTGAAAGCCCTGCGATGCGGGCTTTTGTAATGCATATGTTAATGATAGCAAACCGCGAACAGAGAAACGCACCCGAGAAAAAATGTTCTTTATTTCTCCGCGTTATACAACTCCATGATCTCCGCGGCAGAGAGAGCACGGTCATAGACGCGCATATCATCAAGCTGGCCGTGCCAATTCTCGGCGCCGCTCGGATCGCCATAAAGCGTCCCCATAACCATCGGCGTTCCCGATGCATCATAGATGGAAGAAGGGACGGTCGTGCCATTGTGCAGAGGGCCGTCATCGAGAACGCCGTTCACGTATACGTGCAATGCAGGAACGGATGCGTCATACACGCCCGTCACGAAATACCACGTGCCCGTCTGGATTATCGTATTGCTGCAGCGATCGATTATTGTGGTGCCGTCGGCGCTTACGCCGAAGAGGATGTTATCCTCCAGATTGACCCCGGTGCAATCCTGGGAACCCTTTATACGATATGACGTAGGCGAAGGATAGGCATATACCTTCCCAAGAATCTCGTCGTCGGCATCGTTCGGATTGATGGAGCTTGCATTGATCCATCCCGCAATGGTCACGCTTCCCGAAACGTTAAAGAGCGGCGCCGTTCCCATATTGAAGGAACTGCTCCCATTGAATATGAAATCTCCGGCCACCTTCCCTGCGGGGTTCCAGTCCTGCGTGCCGCTCAGCGTCCCGCTGTTCCCCCCTCCCGACAGGTCGGCGGCGGATATCCCGTTCCCGTCATCGAGCGGCCAATATCCGATGAGTCCTCTCCCGTCGATAAGCGCCATATCGGACCCTTTCTCATAGATCGTGGGATCGACCCCTCCGTCGTTCGCCATGAGCGGCGCGTCCTTCTGCGACTCGAAAAACGCGGTGAGTTTATAGCCTCCGGCGCCGTCCGTTGCATAGGTATAATAGAGATCGCTCGAGGTGACATTCACGGGATCGACGGGAAGCGAACCGATCGGAGATCCCGAAGTAACCCCTTTGAAATTGATGGGGATCCATCCGGTACCATCCGTCATCCGATAGGTGCTCGACGCGGCGCAATGATACGCATATCCCGGAGGGAGAACGGGAAGGCCGAGCCCCTGGCACTGGTCCCCCGACGGTCCCGAAGCCAATGGGTCGGGAATGGAAACATAGACGGTCGACGATGTTCCGAGCGAATAACTCGGCGAGGCGGCCTGATCCGAGATATAGAGATTGATCGCGCTCGTGAGCGTCGCCATATCGGAGACCCGGTTCGCATCCCTTGATTGTGCAAGCAATTGGGCGGGATTGAGGACGAGGACCACGACGACCGCAAGGATCGCGATGATGGCGATCACGACGAGGAGCTCGATGAGGGTGAAGGCTCTGCGGGAAGGCATAAATTTATTGTAGCAAATGCAAAAAAGGGGAGAGAAAGAGAGAGAATTTATGGAATTACCTTCTCCTCATGCCCGCGGCAATAATAAGATCGAGCATCGCGGAAAAATCGATGCCTGCCGCGCGCGCAGCCTGGGGAAGAAGGCTCGTCTCCGTCATGCCGGGAATGGTGTTGGTCTCCAGGATGAAAAAGGTCCGTCCCCGAAGGATGAAATCGGACCGCGACATGCCGCGGCACCCGAGCGCATGGTGCGCGGTGAGCGCCATTGCCTGCATCGTCTTCGTCATCGCGCGCGGCAGCACCGCGGGCGTGATCTCCTCGCTGCCGCCGGCCGCGTATTTCGCGCGGTAATCGAAGAATGCCGACGCGCGCGGGACGATCTCTGTCGGCGGCAGCGCGAACGCTGTCCCCTTCCCGTCCTCAAGCACGCCGCACGTGAACTCCCGTCCTTTGACGAACCGCTGGACCATGACCCGCGTGCTATTCCGGAGAACGCGATCGATCCCTTTGCGAAGCTCCCCGCGCGTCCTCGCAATGGAAACGCCGACGCTCGATCCTCCGTTAATCGGCTTCACGACCGCAGGGAGAGCCCGGCGATAACCTTCCTCCCGCGAGTCTCTTTCGAAGACGCCGTAGCGCGGCACGCGCATGCCCGCCGCCCGATAGATCCCGTTCGCGATCCCCTTGTCCATGGCCATGGCGGAACTTGTGACGCCGGACCCGGAATAGGGAATACCGACCCATTCGAGAAGCGCCTGCATCCTGCCGTCCTCTCCGAACACGCCGTGCATCGCGATGAACGCGAAATCGAACGACGCAAGCCGCGTGAGCGCCGCGCCGATGCCGACAGGCTTCGCGGACCCGAACTTCCATGCGCCGTCCTTCCCGATGGTGACGAGTATCGCCGCATAACGCGTCCGGTCGAGATGCCCGAGGACCATCTTCGCGGTCTTCAACGAAACGCCATGCTCGGAGGATGGTCCGCCGCAAATGACCGCGATAGTAAGAGATCTTGGCATGATGTTCCGGAAATTCGTCCGGCAAAGGATCGGGTGCGCAAAGCGCCGCGTTAAGAGTTCTTCAAATTCTCGAACGGGTTCTCCATATCGAACACGATCTTCGTGATGCGATTTACCGTATCGGGATACACCCCGTATTTCATGAAGTAAAGTTTTCCTGCCGCACCGAAAACGGCATCCTCCCACCTGAACCCGAGCTTCTCCGCAGCGGCGCGCACGGCGGACTCCGAAGGTCCTTCCACTTCGATGAAGGGATCGAGGAAGGGCCATTCGTCCATCATGATTTCCACGCCATCCAGATGCCACAGTTCACGCTTCGTTTCCTGGTACGATTTGCGCACGCAGCCGATCGCATCGAGGAACGCCACGGCATTGTCGAAATTGTCCACCGTGAGCATGATCTCCCGCTGGTCCTCAATGCGGTCGCCGTCGACGATCTTGAGGCTCAGCGTGATCCGTCCGGCCTCATCGCGCACACGCACCCAGGCATCCTTCGATTTCCGGTCCCCGGGAAGATCGAACGGAATGCGTTTCTGGAGAAATTCGGGTTTTACGCACGTTCCGCCCGCGGCCGTAAGACGGCGGCGCATGTCATCCTTATCGATGCCCAGGAACTTCGCCTCATATTCGATATCCATGATATCTGGAGTATAGCACATACGGCGGCGGCGACATCCCTGTCCGCACGCCTCAAATGCTCTCGCTGATTGCCGCTTCGATCGCAGGCTTGGTAAAAACGAAGCCGTTCTTCAGCAATGCGCGAGGCATGACCTTCTGGCTCATAAGCACCACGCTACCGAGCTCGCCGAGGACGATCCTGAGGGCGAATCCGGGAACGGGTATGATCGACGGCCTATGGAGGGCCTTTCCGAGCGCCCGTGCAAAATCGCGATTGCGCACCGGCTCCGGCGATACGGCATTCACCGGCCCCGAATAGCGGCTGTCGGTAGCCACCACTTCATAGACGTGCAACAGATCCTCGAGCGAGATCCAAGAAAACCACTGCCGCCCGTTCCCCATCGGACCACCCATGCCCACTTTGAATATCGGGATGAGCTTTGCAAGCATCCCTCCGCCGGGACCGAGCACAATACCCGTGCGCACGGAAACCGTGCGCATTCCGGCGGCAGCTGCGCTCGCGGCGACCGCTTCCCATTCTCGGCAGACCTTCGCAAGAAAATCCGTCCCGTTTGGCGATGATTCGATAAGCTCTTCCTCTCCTCCGTCGCCGTAATACCCTACCGCGGATGCGCTTACAAAGACCGTGGGGCCCCGGCCCGCATCCTTCACTGCACCGATGAGCGCCTGCGCGGTCTCTATCCGGCTGCTCGCGATGAGTTTCTTATAGGCATCGGTCCATCTGCCAAAAATATTGACCCCGGCAAGATGAATGACTGCATTACATGCAAGATATTGTTCGAGAGGCAGATCATGCACGAGATCGGTGCGGACGGCAATAACGCCGTGGGGCGTGGCATGCGGCAGGTTACGGTCGAGGATAAGCACTTCATTCCCCCTGCTCGCCAATAACCCAGCCAATCTCATACCGACAAAACCGGCGCCTCCGGTGATCGCGATCTTCATAATAGATTAAGGTCCCTATGAAAAGGATGATACCCAAGCAACACGACTCTTAACCGATCGCGCATCCCGCAAGGCAATGCAGCGTCGCGCTCGCGGCCATCTTTTCATTGAGCGGTTATGTTCACGGTGATCCATCAATTCCATTGTAACAGACGTGTCAAGGCCCGGATCGCTATTGACACTTTAAGACGCTGCGCGGGCTGGTGGACGATGTTGGAACCTATTTCAAATATAACAAAATACATCTCTAACACTGCGCAGCCTACTAGAATCTGTTATTTAAAATCCTTATATGTCATCGACGGCCGGGGCCCCGTACTCTTTTGATATTTCCCATTATAGAGCTCAATATTGCCCAGTGGTTTCCAAAAGCTTACCTGAGCAATTAGCATGCCCGCATAAAGTCTTACGGGTAAGGTCGCGTAAAGTTG
>JAJYDL010000039.1 GCA_021777495.1 bacterium | reverse complement strand
ATTCGCGGGTTCGGTGAAGCTCGGCCACCCGCTCCCGGACTCGAACTTCGTGCCGGATGAAAAAAGCTCCGTACCGCACACCGCGCATTTGTACATCCCCTTCGCATGCTCATCCACATACCTCCCCGTGAACGGCGCCTCCGTCGCGCCTTCCCGCGCCGCCGCATACAGCGAAGGGTTCTCCCTCTTCAGTTCTTCGTCGGATTTCATGATTTTGATTTTTCCTTCAATAATCGGGCGAATTGCGCCTGCAATTTCTCCACTTTCGGCTCGATGATCAACCGACAATAGCCGGCATCGGGATTTTTCCTATAATACTCCCGGTGATATTCTTCCGCGTCATAGAACGTTCCGTCCCACGGCACGACCTCCGTGACGATAGGCCTCCCGCCGGGATCGGACGCCCCGAGATCCCCGATGAACTTCAGCGCCTCGTCGCGCTGGGCGGCGGTCGTCGCGAATATCGCCGAGCGGTACTGCGTCCCGATGTCGTCCCCCTGCCGATTGCGCGTCGTCGGATCGTGCGTCGCGAAGAATACCGTAAGCAGATCGCGGAACGATATCCGCGAAGGATCGAATTCGATGCGGATGGCCTCCGCGTGGCCCGTCGTTCCGGTGCATACCTCTTCGTAGGTGGGGTTCTGCGCCGTCCCGCCGGCATAGCCCGGCATCACGGACGAAACGCCCCGCAGGTTCCCGAACACGGCTTCGGTGCACCAGAAGCACCCCCCGGCGAATATCGCGACCTCCCCTTTCCCGCCGTTTTCCATGATTCCATTCTCCCATGGGAGTCCCCTGTCCGCAAGGAATGCGATACGCCCGCACGATGCGCAATAATTGACTATTCCTTCTTTTCTATTACCATAGGGTGAGCGCAACCGCGCACAGGAGGTTCGGCGTGCCGTCATCCGAACTGACCTTATTCCTCAGGGCCGAGGAGGAGAATTGGGCCCATCTCACGGAGTCGCGTGCAAAACGGAGGAACATGCTCGCACCGGGCGAATTCATCGAATGCATCCTCATCGTGCATTCGGGAAACGAGAACCCGAAGCTCTATCGCATGAAACCCGAGGATTACTTCACCCCGGAGCGCATGCACGAGGCCGGCGTCACCGCCCGCTTCGTCCTCACGAAGATACGGATGCTTTCCAAAGGCATTCCCACCATGCACCACTTCCTTCAGACCATGTCGCGGAAAAAAATCCTCGGCAGCAGGAATGCGGGGCGCGAAACGCTGAAAGCGATCGAACGCATGTTCACCCAAAGCGGACTCGTCCTGAAGGACTGATCAAAAAGCCGGCCGGACCGCAGCGCATGCTGCCGTCCGGCCTTTTTCTTTTCCTGTCCGCGTCCGCGATCCGGACCTTCCTCCCCTACTCGGCCGATGCCGCCGTCCTGCCCGCCTTCTTCCGTTCGTTCTCCGTAAGATACTTTTTGCGGATGCGGATGTTCTGGGGCGTGATCTCCACGAGCTCCTCGTCGTCGATGTAATCGAGCGCGTCCTCGAGCGACATCGTGACCGGCACCTCGAGGAAATCCGCGAGGCCTTCGTTCTTCGCGCGGAAGTTCGTGAGCTGCTTCTCGCGCGCCACGTGGACGAGGATATCGCCTTCCTTGGCGTTCTCGCCGACGACCATGCCTTCGTATACCGGCACGCCGGCGCTGATGAAGAGCTTGCCGCGCCCCTGCGCCGTCACGAGGCCGTAGTTGTTCGACACGCCCTGCTGGGTCGCCACGATCGAGCCGTGCGGGATCGCGGTGATATCGCCGCGGTACGGCTGGTAGCCGAGGAAGATGCTGTTCATGATGCCCGTCCCCTTCGTCGCCGTAAGGAAGCGGTTGCGGAGGCCGATCAACCCGCGCGTCGGCGTTTCGAACTCCATGAAGGCGTTGCCTTTGTCGTCCACGCGCATGTTGCGCATGATGCCGAGCCGCTTGCCGAGCATCTCGATCACGGTGCCGGAATACTGTTCGGGCACTTCCACGGATACGAGCTCGACCGGTTCGGTCTTTTTGCCGTGCTCCTCCTTATAGATGACCTGCGGCTTCGAGACCTCGATCTCGAATCCTTCGCGGCGCATCTTCTCTATCAAAATAGCGAGGTGCAGTTCGCCGCGGCCGGCGACGGTCCAGCGGTCGGTGGTGTCCATCGCGGTCACCGCGAGGGCGACATCGGTCTCGAGCTCCTTATTGAGGCGGTCGCTTATCTGGCGCGACGTCGTGAACTTTCCCTCCTTGCCGCGGAACGGCGACGTGTTCACGCTGAATGTCATCTTGATCGTGGGCTCGTCGATATGGATAGTGGGAAGCGCGACGGGATTCTCGACGTCCGCGATCGTTTCGCCGATCGAGATGTCCGGAATGCCCGCGATCGCGACGATCTCGCCCGCACCCGCGGACTCGACGTCCACTCGGCCGAGGCCGTCGAACACCATGACGGACGTGACCGAGGCCTTCTTCACTTCGCCCTTGCGCGTGATGTGCGCGACGTTCATCGCCTTCCTGAGCGTGCCCGAATAGATGCGCCCGATGGCGATCTTGCCTTTATAATTATCGTTCGCGAGATTCACCGTAAGCATCTGCAGGACATTCTCCATGCCGGCCTCCGGTTTTTGCGGAGGCGGCAGGTGCTTCACGATCGCCTCGAACACCGGCTCGATATCCTTCATTTCCTCCAGCCTGTTCACCATGCCCGCTACCCCCACATTATTCAGGATAGATGGGAACGCGCGGGCAAGCACACCAGAACACAAGCCAAAAGAAAAACGGGCAAAATAAAACCGGCTGCCCCCTCGGGTGCAGCCGGTTAAATCGTTCGCTTCAACGCGAGGGGGTCACCCAAGGCTTATGGAAATTTTTTCCGGGTATAGAGATAGGCCAGGCCGTATAATCCCAAATAGAGAAACGGGATGAAGATA
>JAJYDL010000038.1 GCA_021777495.1 bacterium | reverse complement strand
AGAAAGCCGAACCGGTCGTCGCGCATTTGCGCGCGCTCGCCAGGAAAGCGGACAAGGTGATCCTCGCAACCGACGAGGACCGCGAAGGGGAGGCGATCGCGTGGCACCTTGTTGCCGCGCTCGAGCTCGACGGGAAAAAGACCGCGCGTCCCTACGAACGCATCGCGTTCCACGAGATCACCAAAGGCGCCATTCTCGAAGCGCTCGACCATCCGCGCGCGCTCGACGCCGCGCTCGTCAACGCCCAGCAGGCGCGGCGCGTGGTCGACCGGCTCGTCGGCTATGAGCTCTCCCCGTTCCTCTGGCGCAAGATCCGTTACGGGCTTTCCGCAGGGCGCGTACAAAGCGTCGCCGTGCGGCTCGTCGTCGAACGCGAGCGCGCCATCCAGGCATTCAATAAGGAGGAATATTGGACGATCGAGGCGGATTTTCTTCCACAGAAAGCAAAATCCTCCTTCCCTGCCGTTTTGAACTCCGTCAACGGAAAAGCACTGGGAAAAATGGGGATCACAAACGCCCAGGATGCACGGCATATAATAGAGGGGCTCAACGATGCCGGATACCGGATCACGGAGATCGGCACCAAGGAGGTGCGCCGCAACCCGGCGCCGCCGTTCACCACCTCCACGCTCCAACAGGAAGCGGCGCGAAAGCTCGGCTTCAGCGCGAAGCAGACGATGGTCATCGCGCAGCATCTCTATGAGAACGGGCATATCACCTACATGCGCACCGACAGCGTGAACCTTGCGCAGTCCGCGCTCGCCCAGGCGCACGCGGTGATCGGCGAAGAGTTCGGCGGGGCATACCAGCTCGCGGCGCCGCGCTATTACGCGAACCGCAGCAAAGGCGCCCAGGAAGCGCACGAGGCGATCCGTCCGACGAACCTCGCGGCGGTCTCCGGCGCGGCGGCACGGCTGAAGGACCGCGGCGAGATCCGCCTTTACGACCTTATCTGGAAGCGTACGATCGCTTCGCAGATGAAAGAAGCCCTCCTCGAACAGACCGCCGTCGACATCGAAGCGTCGACGCCCCGCCGCGAAACGTTCCGGGCGAACGGACAGACCGTCGTCTTCGACGGGTTCATCCGCGCATATACCGAGGGGCACGACGAGGACGCCGAGGGCGAGATCGAGGGAACCCTCCCGAAGCTTGAAAAGGATATGACGCTCACGCTCGCGCCCGCCGCGGCGCCGGAGGAGAATCCCTCGGCCATCCAGCACTTCACGGAACCCCCCGCCCGCTATACCGATGCGACGCTCGTAAAAGCGCTCGAAGCGGAAGGCGTCGGCCGCCCCTCCACGTATGCGCCCACCCTCTCGACCATCCAGGAACGCGGCTATGTGGAGAAAACGGACAAGAAATACCAGCCGACCGAGATCGGCATCCTCGTGAACGACCTGCTCGTGGATAATTTCCCGGAGATCGTGGACATCAAATTCACCTCGCACATCGAAGAGGAGTTCGACGGCATCGCGGAGGGAAAGATCGAGTGGACCGACGTCTGCCGGGAGTTTTACGTTCCGTTCAAAAAAAAGCTCACGGAAAAAGAGGCAACCGTCGAAAAGAAAGTGGAGATCTCCGAAACCCCCTGCCCCCATTGCGGCAAGCCGATGATCATCAAGTTCGGCCGCATGGGCAAGTTCCTCGCCTGCCCCGAACCGGGCGTCAAAGTGACGCTCCCCATGCCCGAAGAGGCCGCGCAGATCAAAGCGCTCGAAGAGAAGACGAAGGACGAGCGCTGTCCGATCTGCGGGAAACCGATGAAGGTGACGCGCGGCCGCTTCGGATTCTTCCTCGGCTGCAGCGACTATCCGAAATGCAAAGGCATTGCAAAGATCTGGGACAAGACGGGGTTCATGTGCCCGAACTGCCTCGCGACGCCCGAACGCGCCGAAAAACCCGGCGACATCGTGCTCAAGAAATCCCGCGGCCGCGGCAAACCGTTCTATGCCTGCACGCGCTTCCCCGACTGCACATTCGTGATGAACAAGAAACCCGGAACGCAGGACGAGCTCGATGCCGCGTTCAAAGAGTGGAAAGAACATCCGCCGAAATCAAAAAAGGCGAGGAAAACAAGGCAATCGGAGGATGCTTGACATACCCACAATCTTTTCGGATGGCAATTCTGTTATAATAAGGATATGAGACACACCAAAGGATTCACCATGCTGGAGATCCTCATCGCGGTCGGCATCGTCATCGTAATGGCGATTGCGGTGGTCTCCCTCCTGAACCCAGGGCAGCTTATCGTGCAGGGACAGGACGGCAACCGCATCGCGGGGCTCAGTACGCTCGACAAGGCAATTTCGCTCTATTACTCGACCGCACTGGAAAATCCGAACACGATGTACATGGGAAGCTCATCCGTCATTTATGTTTCCGTCCCGGATACCTCCTCCAATTGCTCCGACCTCGGCCTTCCGGTGATCGGCACGCCCTATCATTGTTCGTCGCCATCGAACTACATGAAAACCAACGGCGCCGGATGGATCCCGATCAATTTCTCCAATACCCCCGCCGGGAGCACCATGTCGGCATTGCCCGTAGATCCGGTGAATACCGCAGCGAGCGGCGAATACTTTGAATACATCACCAACGGAACCGGCGGGTATGTGGTGGCCGGCCATCCGGCATCGACGAAAGACCAGCCCCTCGCGACCACGAGCGACTTCATCAAGGGAACCGACCTTGCCCTCTCGCCGACATTCCCAAGCGCAACGTATACGATTTCAACAAGGCAAATTACCTCTCCAGCTATGGCGGGAGGCATGATTACATTCGACCCCCATACAAACACCATGTGGGTAACCAGCCGCGGAACATACGCCAAATGGATCAACGACACCACTTTCGTCTCATCAACGGTCACCATAGGAACTCAATTGGGCGACATCGCTTTTGATCCCCATACAAACACCGTCTGG
>JAJYDL010000001.1 GCA_021777495.1 bacterium | reverse complement strand
CGCCCAGGTGAACATCGCCTCGTCCTCTCCCGCAGGCCAGACCTTCGAGCTTACGATCGCGAACCCCTCGACCGACGTCACGGTGGGCGCGGGGACCGTGAGCCCCGCGGCGGGGGTGGCGATACCGGGCGCCACCGCGGTGCAGCAGCCGGTCATCACCGTGAGCGCCACCGGATCGCAGTTCGCGACGACAAGCATACCGAACACCACATTTTATACGGGAGGAGCATTCGCGCTTGCGCGGAACAACGGATCCACGACGGTGACCCAGATCATGATCACCCAGAACGGGACGGTGAATGCGAATGCCAACCTGAGCAACCTCGAACTGTTCTATGACCAGCAATCCACCTGCGCCACCTCGAGCATCCCCGCAGGAGCGACCCTCTTCAACGCGACGGGGGGATCCTTCAACGCATCGGAACAGGCGACCGTGACGGGCACGATGCCCGTGGGCACTTCCACGGTATGTCTTTATGTGCAGGTGAGCGTAGGGTCGGGCGCTACCGCGAACCAGACCATCAACATGGGGATCGCGAACCCATCGACCGAGGTGATCGCAAGCGCGGGGACGGTGGCTCCTTCGACCGCCGTGACGCTCTCGGGATCGACGACGCTCCAGGCTCCCTCGTCCTTTTTCATAGAGAAGGACTACCGCATCTATGCCAATGTGAATGCGGTGCAGCCGGTGGCGCCGCTCGCTCCGGAGGACGCATCCGCCACCGCGATCGCGCAGAGCACGCCCATCCGGGTAGTGCTCAATATCATTTCCTCCGGAGGATCTCTTGCGACATCGTCGCAGGCATTCAAACTGCAGTATGCGGCGGAGGGGGGGTACGCGTCGTGCGCGAGCGTTCCCTCGGGAAACTTCGCGGACGTGGGGCCCATCGGATCATCGACGATTTGGACGGGCTACAGCAACGCAAGCACGACCGACGGCACGACGCTCACCGCGACGCTCCTCTCGAGTTCCACCGTCCCCGAATCGTACGTAGAGCAGAATCCCTCGCCGGCGAACCCGAACCCCATTCCCGCGAACGGCGCGGGAGAATGGGATTTCGTGATTTATAACAACGGTGCGGCATCCGGTGCGGGATATTGTTTCCGTGCGGTGAAGAGCGGCGGAACGGCACTCGATCAATACAACAATTTCCCCGAGATTTGGGTGGTGCCGCCTCTTTTCCAGGTCGATTATCGATGGAGGAACAATGACGGCGGCGAATGACGATTATGAAATTTCCGAGGCGACACAACGAGAAGCGCATCCCGCCGAAAAGGCGCACCATAAGGGACCTTGTTCCCGTTATGAAGCGTGCGGCGAGAAAAGCGGCCATCCCTTCGGCGCTCGGGGCGCTCGTGTTCGCGCTCGTGTGGTCCGCCGCGTTCTTCGGACAGCCGCCGAAAAGGATCCTTGCGGCGCAGAGCACGATCTTCATCACGAGCACCGCCTCCACCACATGGACCGTGCCCGCGGACTGGAATAGCGCGTCGAACACGATCGAGGTGATTGGCGGAGGCGGCGGCGGCGCGGCGGGCACTACCGCAAGCGCGGGTGCCGGCGGAGGCGGAGGCGGAGGCGGCGCATACGCCAAGATCCTGAACGCATCCCTCACCCCCGGCACGGTGGTATCGCTTACCCTTGGCACGGGAGGAGCCGCAGGCACGACGGGAGGCGACACCTACCTCTGCAACAGCACCTCGAACTGCGCATCCATCACCGGCACCGCCGTGATCGTGGGCGCAAAAGGAGGTACCGGAGGATCCGGTTCCACGAACGGTACGGGCGGTGCGGCGGCAAGCGGAAAAGGAACCGTGACCATGAGCGGAGGAGCCGGCGCCGCGGGAACCGCGGGAGGGGGAAATAACGGAGGCAATGGAGGCGGCGCGGGCGGCGCGGCGGGATGCGGCGCCGCGACGTGTGCGGCGGGAAGTCCCGGTGCTGCCGGCGGCACCGCGTCGGGCCAGGTCGGCGGACAGGGCGATGCCACGTTCGGCGGCGCGGGCGGCGCGGCGGATACCGCGGGAAGCGCCGGTACGGAATGGGGCACGTACGGATCCGGCGGAGGCGGCGGAGGCGGCACCGGCGGCGCATTACATGCGAACGGAAATCCGGGACAGACGGGAGGCACGTACGGATCCGGCGGAGGCGGCGGAGGAGGGGAAGGTAAAAACGGTACGAGCGGCGGCGCCGGCGCCGCCGGCACCCAGGGCATCATCGTCATCACGTATACCCCCGCATCGGTCACCGTGGGAGCGACGGGATCCCAGTTCGCGACGACGACCGTCCCCGCGACCGCCTTCTATACCGGCGGCGCATTCACGATGGCGAGGGATTCCGGCACGACGAATATCACGAGCATCATGGTGACCGCATCGGGCACCCTGAACGCGAACGCCTATCTCGGGAACCTTTCCCTCTACTATCAGGCGGCGACCACCTGCGCCACCTCGAGCATCCCCGCAGGAGCGACCCTCTTCAACGCGACGGGGGGATCCTTCAACGCATCGGAACAGGCGACCGTGACGGGCACGATGCCCGTGGGCACCGCGAACGTCTGCATCTACGCCCAGGTGAACATCGCCTCGTCCTCTCCCGCAGGCCAGACCTTCGAGCTTACGATCGCGAACCCCTCGACCGACGTCACGGTGGGCGCGGGGACCGTGAGCCCCGCGGCGGGGGTGGGACTCGGAGGGTTCACCACCATGCCTTCCGCAACCCTTACCCAGCAGGATTTCCAGATATATAAAAATATCAATGCGGTCCAGCCGACGTCTTCGCTCGCTGCGCAGGATGCGGCTGCGACAGGGACCGTTTCAGGGGAGGTCGTGAGGGTTGTGATGAATATCGAGGTGGGCGGCGCGGCGCTTCCGAGCTCCACGCAATCATTCAAACTGCAGTATGCCCCGAAGGGAACCGCGGCATCGTGCAGCGCGGTTCCTTCGGCGAACTTTGCGGATGTGGGCGCCTTCGGATCTTCCGCGCCGTGGCGCGGCTACAGCAACGCAAGCACGACCGACGGCACGACGCTCACCGCGACGCTCCTCTCGAGTTCCACCGTCCCCGAATCGTACATAGAGCAGAATCCCTCGCCGGCGAACCCGAACCCCATTCCCGCGAACGGCACGGGAGAATGGGATTTCGTGGTGCAGGACAACGATGCGCCGTCGGGCGCGGCGTATTGTTTCCGCATGATGACCGGAGCGGGCGCCTCGCTCGACGGGTATGTGAATTATCCGGAGGTGGACACGGTCCCTTCGGCGACCTGGCGCGCCGCCGAAACGACGCCGACGAGCACGACCGAAGACACGAGCGTGCGCTTGCGCATGGAATTTTCGAACAACGGGAACACCGCCGCGAGCGCCGCGTTCCGGTTGGAATATGCGACATCCACCGCGGGGCCATGGACGCCGGTGCCCGTCGATCCCACCTGCTCCACGATCGCCGCGGCGTTCCGCGAGTGCCCTTCGGGATATTTCGCGGATCTCGATCCGACACACAGCCTTCTTACTCCGGCGGCGGCAACGTTCGTGAGCGGCTTCATGCTGGAAAGTACGACCCCTTCGCCCGTGATCGCGATCAATACGAATCAATTCACGGAGCTCGAGTGGAACATCCAGGCGACGGAAGGCGCAACATTCGGGCAGACATATTATTTCCGTGCGACCAACAACGGGGCGTCGATCGGCACCTACTCGGTCTATCCCCAGATCAACGTGGTGGCGGCAAGTTCCACCTTCGCCGAGAACTATTACCGCTGGTATGTGAATACGAATGCGCTCACGCCGACCGCGGCGTGGCCCGCGGGCACGTCGACGCTCGGGGAGAACATGGCGATCACCGCGGCCGACTCGCCGCCGACGTCCGGGAGCGTGCTTCGTCTCCGCATGGCGGTGACGCTCGGCGGCGCGGTCCTTCCCACGTCGACGCAGGCGTTCAAACTGCAGTACGGGGTGATGACGACATCGTGCAGCGCGATTTCGTCATGGAGCGATGTGGGCGCGATCGGCGGCGCGGGACCGTGGAACGGGTATGCGAATGCGGGCGTTACGAACGGCACGCCGCTCACCACCCTGCTGCTTTCCGTGTCGAATCGCGACGGCGTATATGCGGACGCAAACCCGTCCGCGGCGAACCCTTACCGATCGCTTATCGGAGACAACATCGAATACGACTGGGTGCTTCAGTACAACAGTACGAGCTCCTCGGCATCATATTGCTTCCGCATGGCGAAGAGCGACGGCACGCCGCTCGACTCGTATGTGTATTATCCCGCAGTGACAACGGCGCCGTTCAATCCGGAGTCGGCGAACTGGAGATTTTACAGCGACGCGAACGATGAAACGCCGGTGATCCCGCTTGCGGGGGAGAACGTCGCGCCCTCGACGGTGGAGAACGGGAGCACTATCAAGCTCCGGGTGGCGGTGGCCGAGACGAACAATGTTTCCGGGAGCAATGTGAAGTTCGCCCTTCAATATTCCACCTACAGCAATTTTTCGTCCGGGGTGGGATCCGTGGCGGAGGTGGGGAGCTGCACCTCTTCGTCGCAGTGGTGCTATGCCACATCGACGGGGGGCACGGACAATGCGGTGATCTCCACTGCGGTACTTTCGGATTCGAGCGCCTGTACGAGCGGCGTGGGACCGGGATGCGGCACGCACAACACGTCGGGGATAAGCTCGTCCACCTTCACGCAGCAGGCGGGAGCCGTCACCGAATACGAATTCACGATCGTGGGGAACGGCGCAACGACGAACGCCACCTATTTCTTCCGTCTCGTGAACAACGGGACCGGATCGCCCGTGGCGCTCTACGGCACTTCGTCGTATCCGAGCCTTGCGGTAGAGGGCGCGCTCCTCACCTTCACGGTAAGCGGCATGCCGCAGGGCACTTCGACCGACGGCATTGTGACGACCGCATCGTCCACGCCCGCCGGGATCTCGTTCGGCACGCTCACGATCGCCACGAGTTCGATGGCGGCGCAGCAGCTCCTCATCTCGACCGACGCGCCGAACGGATTCGAACTCTACGCACTTCAGGATGCGCCGCTTATGAACGGGCGCGGTTATGTCTTGCCGGGAGTGGATGCGACGAACGGAAGTCCGCTGCCATGGTCATCGGCCTGCACCGCGACTTCCACCGCCTGTTACGGATATCATCCCGGGAGCCCCGTGCTTTCGGGCGGATCGACGCGGTTCGCCGCGGATGATTCGTATGCGGCGCTCACGTCGACGCCGGCGGAGATCGGCTATTCGGGAGGGCCCGCCACGAGCACGATCAATGTCGTATACCGCGTACAGGCGGGCCCGACGCAGGTGAACGGCAACTATAACGACAACGTGATCTATATCGCGACCCCGGTATTCTAATGACGCAACGAATATGATGAAGCGCATATCACATCCGATCCTGCTCCTCGCCGCCATCATGGCGTTTTCCGCCGCGGCGTGGATGCGCGCCGCGCCTGTCGCGCATGCCGCGGACCTTACGGTCGCGCCCGCGGTGATCGACACGAGCGGGGTCCCGGACGACATGTTCAATTACACGCTCACGGTCACGAACACGAGCGGCAGACAGCTCAATGTTTTCGCGTCGGTGTACGAACTCACGGCGAGCGGAACGCAGCCCTTTACGGATCCCGCGAGCTCGGACCGGCCGGCGTTCCTGGCCGATTGGATAGGGATTTCGCGCGGGGCGATGATCTTCGCTCCCGGAGAGACGAAGACAATTCCGATGAGCGTGACGATCAATCCCTATGCGACGGCGGGCGATTATCATGCCGTCGTGGCGTTCGTGGAAGGAGGGACGAGGGCCGAAGCCGAGCAGCATCTCGACGGAGCGCCCCAGGCGCTTGTGAACTTCACGGTCATATCCGACCTTAAAGAAGAGCTTCAGCTTGTGAGTTTCGGTCCGGAAAAGAGGGTGTCCGCGGGGTTCCCGGTCGTGGTGGACTACGCCATCAAGAATACGGGCGATGTACCCTCGGACCCGGGCGGGGACGTGATATTCTACGACCGCATCGGACACGACCTCGGATCGGTGCCCGTGAATCCGGAGGGAATCTCCATCGCACCGGGAGACACCAAGAACTTCACCGCTTCATGGAACGGAGCGGGCGGTATGGGGGAATATAAAGTAGGGCTCGAAGCGGCCTATGGGGCCCAGGACGCGCAACTTGCGGATACGGCGATCTTCTGGATCCTTCCATGGAAGGAGCTGCTCGCAATCTTCATCACGCTGCTCATTGTGGTGATCGTGGCCGCATCGTTCTTGCATCGCGAATACGCGAAACGGCATCATCGTCGACGCCAGCTCATCGAACATCTCCTCAAGAACAAACAGGTGATAGACCTTAAGCATCCCCACCACCATGAATAACGGCGCACGCACGATGATGTTCGGAGGGATGCGCCGCGCCGCGGCGGGCGCGATGTTCGTCCTTATCGCGCTCGCGGCGGGAGCGCCGTGCTTCGTGTCCCGCGCGGACGCGCAGTCGGCCGATGCGACGTCGCTCACCATCACGCCGCCGTTCTTCACGCTCAATGCGTCGCCCGGCGATGCGTGGGCGAGCTCTATCCGCGTGGTGAACACGAACGCCGCACCGCTTCCCGTGGTGGCGACGGTGATGGGGTTTGCGCCCTCCGATCAGGAGGGCCACGGCACATTCAAAAATCTTTCGGCGATCGCGGGAGATTCCGACGCTCTCGCGAACTGGATAACGCTCGGGTCTTCCACCGCGGTGGTGCCGCCGGGAAGCGCGGCGGACATTCCGTTCTCGATAGCCGTGCCGAAGGACGCATCCCCCGGAGGGCATTACGCCGGCATCCTGATCGGTACGCAGCCGCCGGGGGAATCCGGCGCTCCGGCGGGGTCCCATATCGGCATATCGAGCTTCATCTCGGCGCTTATATTCGTCACGGTATCGGGGGATATAAAAGAATCCGGGAACATCCAGGAATTTTCCACGGACAAAGGGTTCTATCAAAGACCCGACGTGAACTTCAATCTCGTGTTTGCGAACACGGGCAACGTTCACGTGCGTCCGGTAGGGGAGATCCAGATCTATAACGCGTTTGGAAAGGAGGAGGGGACGGTTCCGGTGAATCAGGAGCAGACGTTCGGGTACGTGCTGCCTTCGAGCAGCCGCAAGTTCAGCGAGGAATGGCAGGGACCGGGAAATTTGTGGGATATAGGGCGTTTTACTGCGGTCGTCACTCTTGCGTACGGCACGGACGGAACGAAGAGCGTGTCCCAGACGCTCACGTTCTGGGTGTTGCCGGTGGGAATGCTCGCGGAAGACGGTGCGATCGCGCTTCTTGTGATCGGCGGATTCGTGATACTTCTCCGGCGTTACGTGAAAAAGATGCTCGAACGGGAAATGGGACGGTATGGTTCTCCGGGGCCGAAACCGCCGCACGAGCCTCCTCATCCTCACGCCCCGCGGAGCGGTCCGGAGGGGACGGTCGATCTCAGAAAGAAGTGATCGCGGGCGGAGTGTGCACGCTCTTCAGTGCCTGTGGATAAGTACCCCTTGTAATGGGGACAACCTGTTGTGATAGAATGAATACAAGTCGAATAAAAAAGCAAACCCCTCTTTCAATAAAGAGTATCCCATGTTCAGCAAAAGGACGATGATAAAACGTGATGTCGTAATCGCGGTCGCGGCAGGCTTGATCGTAAGCCTCGTTTCGTGGAGCACGATGCTTCGCTTCATAAGCACGGCCCACGCGGTGAGCCTTACCTCAGTGAGCGACACATTGTCCGATTCCCGCCCGGGGTTTGCGGCGAACCACACAATAGCGTTCACCGATTCGACGAGTACCGTAAGCGGTCAGACGATCACCTATACATTCGATCCCACGACGAGTGCATTCGGCAACGTAGGAGGAGTAGTGATTGCGGATGTTACCTCCACGGGAATGACCATTGCCGGATATACCTGCAGCAACGGAGGTACCAACGTAAGCCTGGCAACCACCACGAATTCGCTCGTATTCACCGTCTGCGGCGGTGCGACCATCCCCGCAGGAACGGTCACCCTTAAGGTTTTGAATAATACGATCACGAACCCGACGAGCACCGGATCCTATGTGATAAACGTTGCGGCGGGGGCGAATTCCGCGGCAACCCGTGTCGCGATCGTGAACGGGGTCAATGTGACGGCTGCGGTCGCCACAACCTTCACCTTCACGGTGGCGGGGCTTGCGACATCCACGACGCTCGGGAACGGCGCGACGACGACGGGGGCATCCACTTCTACCACGGTTCCCTTCGGCATCATCTCGCCGAACACCCACGCCGAGCTTGGACAGCAGTTGTATGTGACGACGAACGCCGCGAACGGCTTTGCGGTGACGGTCCACGAGGACCAGGACCTTACGAGCCAGACGGGGAACACCATCCATCTTTTCGATAACGGCAACGCCACGTCCACGCCGAGTCCGTGGGCTGCGCCGAGCAACATCATCAACCAGCCTGCGACATACGGCCATCTCGGCGTGACAAGCGATGACGCAAGCAGTTCTCTCGTGGGCGCACCGAGCTTCGGCACGAGCACGCCGCTCTACGCCGGAAGCATCAATCCGACATCCACGCTCACCGTGTTCGCATGGAACGGTCCCGCCGACGGCACGACGCAGAACGTGGGCACCGCGAAGGTCGCCTACCGCATCGAGATCGGTACGCTGCAGCCTGCCGCGAACGACTACACGAACAACCTGATCTACGTTGCAACGCCGACCTTCTAAGCCATCCGGCTTGAAAGGGCGCGTCGGGGCATGATACGATGCATGTAATGAAGAAAAAGGCATGGGGAGCGGTCCTCGCCGGCATGGCCGCCGCGGTCCTTATCGGAGGAATTGCATTTGCGCAGTCCGCCCCCGGGACTCCGGGCGCCGACGCGACGGGAGTCAAAGTTCAGCCCGCGATCTTCCAGCAGATCGTGAATCCCGGCGATAAGTTCTCCACCTCGATCACCGTCACGAATCCGGATGCCGTGTCGCGCACCTACACCGTGAGCGTGAAGGACATATCGGGCCTTAATAGCGGCGGAGAGCCGGAATTCACCAGTTCCTCGGTTCCCGAATACGGGATAAGTTCGTGGGTAAGCGTGCAGAATCCCACCATCACCATTCCTGCGGGAGGATCCGTGACGGTGCCCTTCACCGTGAACGTCCCCTCGACTGCCGCCCCCGGCGGCCACTATGGCGCCATTTTCGTGACCTACGGCGCAACGCGTCCGGAGTTCACGGGAACCGGCATCGGCTACCAGGTCGGCTCGCTTCTCGACTTCAGGATTGCGGGACAGGCGAATGAGACGGCGGAGATCCGCTCGTTCTCGACGGACAAGGGCCTCTATCAGAACGCGAACGTGACGTTCGGGGCGGACGTCGCCGACACCGGAAACGTTTTGCTTCGCCCGCGCGGCCCGATCGATATTACGAACATGTTCGGGCAGAAGGTGGGGACGGTCATCATGAACGATTCTAACGATGCCATTTTCCCGGGCCAGGACCGGACGTTCACGGTGAATTGGACGAGCGGAGGGTTCATGATGGGACGGTTCGATGCGGTGATGTCGCTCACCTACGGAGACAATGCCCAAAAGACGGTGTCCCAGGAAACCTCGTTCTGGATCATCCCCATCGTGCCGATCCTCGCGCTCCTCATCATCCTCCTGCTTGTCGTGTTCGGCTTCATCTGGGGCGTGCGGGCGTATGTAAGAAAGAAGATCGCGGCAATGACCGACGGACGTCAGGGTGCCGCGGCATCGGTCTCCGCCGAGGAGCGTCTTCTCGCCGAAGGGAGGCTTCCGTTCTCGCGCCTCATCTTCATACTCGTGGCGACGGTGGTATTCGCGGTCATATTCCTGATGATCCTGTTCTTCTTCTTCGGATAGCGGTTTTCCCGGCATGAACATGCCAAAAGGAAGGATGGGAACGATGCTCATGGCGGCGGCCGCAACGGTCGTCGCCGGAAGCATATTTATGATCGCGCGCATGCCGGAAGGATTTGCTCCGGCGAAGAGCATGCTCGCGCAGGTGGGCGTGGTCGTGGGCGTCGCGCCGAATCCCTACAATACTTTGAATGCGCAGTTGAGCCAGGAGAAGACCCAGCTCGATATGGAGGCCGCCGACCTTGCGGCGCAGAGGGCCGCGCTTGCATCCGCGACGACGACGGGAGGATCCGCATCGCCCGCGGCGATACCGTGGTATTTCATGGTTGTGATAGGGGTCCTCGCGTTTTTCGCGGGGCTCAGTTTCCATCTTGGCGCGCGCCGCGAGCGCGGGGAATGGAGGGGAGGCCCTGAGCAGGGGAAGGAAACGCCGACCGCGGCGTGATACCATAATAAGGTGAAACGATTTCTGGTGTTTTCGGCGGCGGCATGGATCTGCGCGTTCGCCTTTCCTTCGTTTGTCCGCGCCGCGGTCATGTCCCCCGTGAGCGATACGATCGGGGATTCGCGTCCTTCATGGCCGACGACCCACACGATTGTGTTCGGGGTGCCCGGCGGCATTCCCGCATCGGGATCCGCAATTGTTGCGTTCGAAAACGATGCGTTCTCGCTCAATCCCTCCTTTAACTATACGGATATTTCATTTGCGGTCTCCACATCATCGCCGACCGGGGGATTCGTGCCGTGGACGGTGGGGCCTTCCGCGAACGCATCGAATGTGGGCGCGTCCATCGTGCCGGGAACGGGGCCGATCATGCTTACGATGCCGTCGGGGAATGCGATCCCCGCGGGGGCGTACGTGAAGGTGGTTCTCGGGATGGCGGGGGGGTATGAGATAACCAATCCGTCGTCGACGGCATCCTACCGGATATTCCTCAACACGGACACGGCGGCAGGCGCCGCGATCGATTACGGTGCGGCGATGGTGGCGATCCTCCCCGCGGTCGGCGTTGACGTGAACCAATACAGCAACACGCCGCCCGTCCTTTCGAATGCCCTGCCGACGGGAACGATCCCTTCGAACGTGCTCGGCGTGGTCGTTTCGTTCGATACCAATACGTATTCCACCTGCCGATATGCGACATCCTCCGGGGTGAGTTATGGCGCGATGACGGGAACATTCACGAGCGATTACACGGGGACATTTCAATACACGACGATCACGGGCATCACCAAAGGGACCACCTACACGTTCTATGTGCGCTGCGAGGACTTCACGGGGAACGTGGATGCGAGCGATTACGTCATTTCTTTCGCCGCCGGAGATCCGACGGGCACCGGGCTGGGCGGCGGAACGCCGGGTCAATCCTATTCCGGAGGCGGCGGAGGTGGCGGCGGGGGAGGAGGTGGTGCGCCGTATCCCGCAGGCCCCTCGGAGCCGGCCCTTTCCATTTCGGGCGTCGCGCTTCCGAACGTGAACATCTCGGTGCTTGAGGACGGCGTTTCGCTGCCGAGCGCTTCCACGATCGCGGACAGTATGGGAAATTTTTCGGTCACCATTCCGCCGTTGCCGGAGGGAACCTATTCGTTCACGCTCGTCGAGAACGGCGCGGGCGGCGCCGCGATCGCCTCATATACGGCAACGATCACGCTCATTTCCGGGACGACGAACCGGATCACGAATATCCTGCTCCCGCCGGGGATCTCTTTTACCACAAGTACGGTGAATATCGGCGGCACCGCAACGATATCGGGCGTCGCCGAGCCATCCTCCACGGTGGAGATCGTGGTGACGAGCCAAAGCGGCGCGCAGGCTCCCGTGACGGCGACCACGACCGCGGATGCGGCGGGGGCATGGTCCTACGGCCTTGCGACCGCGGGATTCCCGACCGACACCTATCAGATCAAAGCGAGATCGTCCCTTCCCGCATATACGGAGAGTCCGTTTTCGAGCGTGTCCTATCTTGGCGTGGGCACCGCCCCCAAACCGAGAGGGAGGGGGGACCTGAACGGCGACGGCAAAGTGAATCTCGTGGACTTTTCCATTCTTCTCTTCCACTGGGGGGAGGCATGGCCCCCGGGGGACCTGAACGGCGACGGCGTCATCGATCTCCCCGACCTCAGTATCATGCTGTATAACTGGACGGGATGAAAAAGCGGCGGGAGGGTGTGCTATACTTAGATATAATATGCTCTCGTTCTACCAGAAGCTCGAAAGCAAATTGAACGAAGTGAATCCCGATGCGGTTCCCGCCGCGCCGGCGCCATCCGCGACCTCGAGGACGGCGTCGTTCAAGGCGACCGGCGAGCGCGTCGATCAATCGCAGCGCCCCGGAACCCCTCCGGTGTCCATCGCGGTGGACCCGGCGGACAACGTCCCGCCCGACGGGATGGAGCCTCTCGATATCGACCTCTTTCAATCCGATGCGCGGATGGTCATTGTGGCGCAGCTGCCCGGTGTCGCAAGGGACGGTCTTGAGATCGTGATGAGCGAGGAGGAGAACACGCTTACGATCCAAGCGGAACAGAAACGCCCTGCGCCGCCTCCGCTTTCCGAAGCGAAGGACGGCGACCGGGACGAAAAAGGAAGGTACGTGAAACAGGAGACGAAGTGGAAGAGGTGGTATCGGAAAGTATATCTCCCCGCGCCGTTCGACGCCGGAGAGGCGGACGCATCCCTTGAACGGGGCGTGCTCCGCATCGTATTGCCCGCGAAACGTCCGGGAGAGGGAAAGAAGCTTTCGGTTAAAGAAATTTCGGATGAAACACCCAGGGATCAGGCTGGCAAGTAGCATATGCGCCGCCGCGTTCCTTGCGGCGGCGTTCCTCGTTCCGCCGCCGCAGGCGAATGCCGCGGGCGGAGCGTCGTTATCCATCTCGCCGGCGAGCGGTTCGTATGCCGTCGGACAGACGTTCACCGTGAGCGTCATGCTTGCGAGCGGAGGGGGCGTGGGGGTGAATGCCGCCGACGGCAAGATCACGTTCGATCCCACGCTGCTCGCCGCGGAAAGCGTCTCGAAGGGGAATTCGGTATTCAATCTCTGGGTGAGCGACCCTTCGTTCTCGAACACGGACGGCACGGTGAACTTCAGCGGGGGGAGCAACAGCGCCTACACCGGGGACGCCGGCGATGTGTTCGACGTCACGTTCAAAGTCCTCAAGACGGGGAGCGCGGCGCTCCAGTTCGCATCCGCGGACGCGCTTGCGGCGGATGGCCAGGGGACGAGCGCTCTCGGGGGGACGACGGGTGCCACGTTCACCCTCACGGCATCCGCGCCGCCGGCGCCTTCGTCCGCGAACCAGGCCGCTTCTTCGGCGAATCAGGGAGGCGGCGGATCGTCGGTGCAGGCATCCCAGCCCGCGAGCACGCCTTCTTCGTTCACGCCCTCGGTGACGATCGCCTCGCCGACGCATCCCGATCCCACGAAGTGGTACAGCAACCCGAACCCTTCATTTTCATGGAAGCTGACGCCCGACATTGCGGGAGTGAGCACGGCATTCGACAAGAATCCCAATACATATCCGAAAAGGACTTCGGAAGGGCTCATTTCGAGCAAGCAATATTCAAACATCGGGGAGGGCGTATGGTATTTCCACGTGCGCTTCGAGGATGCGCTCGGCGATTGGAGCGACCCCATGACCATGCCGGTGCAGATCGACCTCACGCCCCCGCTGCCGTTCACGCTTACGATCACGCCGGGCGCCGGGATCTCCGGGAGGACGACGATCGCGTTCAACGCGACGGATACGGTTTCGGGCGTGGACCATTACGAATCGGTGTTCGACGGAGGCGCATCGACGACGATCGCGCTGTCCGATCTGCAGAGCGGGGTCTATACCGCCCCGCCGCTCCTGCCGGGCAAGCACACGGTCGCGATCTTCGCGGTCGACAAGGCGGGCAACAGTACGGAGGCCGACGGCCAGTTCCAGATATCGGGCATCGGAAGCCCGGAGATCACGAACTTCCCGGCGGCGGCGGTCGAGCAATCTCCCATCGTGATCGAAGGCGTCGCGGACAGCGGCGCGAACGTGACGCTTGATATCGATGATTCGACCGGAAAGACGGTGTCCGAGGGGAAGATGGTGGCGGACGCGACGGGGCACTGGCTCTATGCGCTGGAGGGCGGCCTTCCCGGAGGGAAATACACGCTCGTCGTATCGATGGTCACGACGCAGGGCGCGTTCGCAAGCACGACCGCGGCGGCGCCGATGGACATCCTTGCGGCGCCGTTCCTCGACCGGTTCGGATGGATCATCATCGTCCTGCTCCTTTCGCTCATCGGCGGGCTTGTGACGTACGGCTTCTATAAGAAGAAGATAAACGACATCCACGTCTCGCTTGCGAGGCGGGAGAACGAAGATGTGCGCCAGAAGACGAAGGCGGTGTTCGAGGCGCTGCGCGAGGAGGTGGACGATCAGATCAATCATATGGAGGGGGGAGCCGCGGCGGCGCAGGGGGAGATAAAACTCGAGCCGGAAAACGTGCTCGATGCAATGAGGAACGCGCTTGCGATCTCCGAATCGACCATCGCGAAGGAGATCGACGACGTCGATCGCGCGCTGAACGAGGGGGAGGAAGAGAAGCGATGAAGCGGAAAAAGATTACGGATATACGCGCACGCTCCCGGGGCGGGACGGTGATGCTCCGCGAACGGACGTACCGCGTCCAGTTCGAGATAAGCGCGCGGAGCATCCGCGCATTCGTGAAAAGGAATAAGGCGTGGTTTCTTGCGATGTGCGGGGTTTTGGCGGCGGGCGGGTTCGCGTATTCTTTCATGATAGGGTTCGCAAGCACCGCCGACTTCTATCCTTCGTCGTGTCTCGGCTCGTGGGACAACGTGCAGAACGCGCTCGGCGCGCCGAGCGTTCCGCCCGGTTCGCCCGCATCGGCATTCACCCCCCTCAATTCCGCGGTATTCTCGACGGGCGGTGCGCAGATGTTCTGCGGCAATTTCTCGGGACAGACGAACATCGCGGATCTTGAAGCGAAGCAGTTCCGGTCCGCGACGCTCGTCCTTTCCTGGTATGCGGCCGTTGCACCCGTTCCTTCCGTCGGGGGAGGAGGTTCGGCGGCGGCCGTTCCTATCGCGACCTCCACCGCGACCTCCACTCAGGCATCATCCGCGGCGACGGGGACGGCCGAGGGTTCCGGTACGAGCAGTTCCTTCGCCGCAAGCTCGACGGAAGCAACGATCATGGAGCGCGCTCCCACGTCGTCGACGTCGACGTCGACGGAGTCGCCGCGCCAGGCATCCACGACGAGCGGTACGACGGCGACGTCCGCGTCCGCTCCGACTCCCGCCCCGGTCGTGGTATCTTCTTCCTCGACTTCCGCTCCTGCTTCCGCAAGCACCGATATGTCCCAAACCGCCGCTCCCGCTCCGGTCTCGACCGCTCCTTCCGCAGGCACGAATACCGCTACTCCAACAAGCGCCCCCGCGCCAACGCCCACTCCCACTCCCGCCCCCGCCCCCGCAACAGCATCTTCGTCCGGAACCTCCTGGCTTTTCAATATTTTCCCGATCGCGTTTGCGGAGAATGCGTCGTCCGTCCCTGCCGCGCAGATTGCTTCGTCATCATCGCGTTCGCCTGCGTTAATGCCCGCCGCAACGACGACGGCGACCGCAACGGGAATATTCACGAACGGAGCAACCACCACCGTCGCCACATCTTCGCTTACGGAAGGAGTTCCTTCGACGACGACCGTGCCCGCGCCGATCACCATGAACACCTCGGCATTTCAGAATATCACCCTCCCGCCGGGAGCTCCGGGAGATTTCCTCGCCATCATGTATTCGACGGATGGCGTCACGTGGCAGCCGGTCGCGGATGTGAACGCGGGAAATTGGCAGACGGCGCGCTATCCTATTCCGATCTATTCATGGCAGGAACTCCAACATCTTCAGGTGGCGCTCGTCGGACTGAATGCCACGGATTCCCCGAAGGTGTATCTCGATGCTTTGGGGGTCGAGGTGGATTACGCCGATGCGCCGAATGGGACGATAGATCCGAACACCGCCCAGACTGCCGCGACAAGCACGGTGTTCGCGCAAAGCTCGTCGTCCGCCTCCGTATCCTCGTCGGCGCCCGCGGACGCGCTTCAGAGCGTGTTCGATCCCTCGGCGCAGCAGAAGTGCTCGGTTACCCCGTTCTCGAACGCGGCATATCCCGGCGGAAGCGCATCGTATGTCCTTTCCATGGTGGTGCAGGCGCCGCCGGAAGTTCTGCCAAGCTCATCGGCGGCCTCTTCGGGGAGGGCGTATCCTCCCCCGGCGCCTCCTCCTCCCCCGGCGCCCATAACCGCGCCGCTTTACGAAACGGCCCTCGGATCGTTGCCCGCGGGCGTGACCGGAACCATCGTTCCGGGAGGACCTCCCGGGATCGATACGATCGGTCTTACCGTGGCACCCTCGACGGTGCCGGGTTCCTACGGGGTGATCGTCATATATAAAGAGCGGCAAGCCGACGGAAAAATCCTTCCCAATTTCTGCCAGTTCAATCTTGTGGTGAAATAGGAAGAGGGGACGGGCGCGTGCGCAAGCGTGGTAAAATGACACCATGATGCGCCGCATCTATTCTTTCGGCATAGTCCTTGCCGGCCTGCTCCTCGCATGGCTCGCGGTGAGCCGCGTGTTCGTACTGTGGCCCTTCGCGCGCGCCACGACGACGCTCATCCAGACGGCGAGCAATACGAGCGCGGGAGGCGGCGCGAACACCGTGACCGCGACATTCGGGACGACGCCTACCGCGGGCGACCTCCTCATTGCCGTACTTGGCGCAGGCGGAAATACCGGGATCAATGTGCCGTCCGGATGGTCGGTGGCGCTCAACGTCGCAGGAACTCCGAGCCAGGCGATATTTTATAAGGTGGCGGGAACCGGCGAGCCTACCGCGGTTACCGTGACTACGGCATCTTCGCTGCAGTTGGGCCTCCATATTTATGAATACAGCGGATTATCGGCAGTAAACCCCCTTGATCAAGCGACATCGACAGCGGGTACGGGTACGGCGACGAACGGAGCGGCAATCACGACGGTCCAGCCGGACGAACTGCTTTTCGCGGCCACCACGATCATTGCGCAAACAACATTTTCTTCGTGGAGCAACTCCTTTACCAAAGAAAACGATTTTTCGAACGCGAACGGCAGTCACGGTTCGCGCGCAACCTACAGCGGCGCGGACCGGGTGGTGAACGCAACGGGGACCTATTCGACCGTCGGCACCGCGGCGGCGTCCGGTGCATGGATAGGGCAGATCGTGAGCTTCAAAGCGCAGATCACGTTCAGCCAGAACGCATTCCGATGGTTTTCGAATACGGACAGCGCGAGCGTGGGGCCTCCGCTCGCATTGCAGAACGCGTCGACGGTGCTCGCATCGCTTACGGCGCCTTTCCGCCTCCGCATGCTCGTCAATGTGGCGACGAACCAGCTCGCCGCGGGAAATCGCTCATTTAAATTGCAGATGGCCGACATGGGAACGGGAACATGCGCGGCACCGACGGGGGCGTACGCCGATGTGGCGACCTCGACGGGGTATATCGAGTTCTATAACAACCCGACCCCCGCGAACGGGGATCCGCTCGTACCTACGTCGACCGATCCCGTCGACGGAACAAACACCATCGTGAATCAGACCTATGTGGAGGCGAACACCTTCACGAACTCGCAGGGCGCGATCCTTCCGGGAGAGGACGGGAAGTGGGACTTCGCGCTCATCGACAACAGCGCGCCCGGAGGATCCACGTTCTGCTTCCGGGCCGTGGAATCAAACGGTACGCCGTTTGCGTCCTATGCCGCATATCCGGAAGTCACCATCGGAAATGTTCCTCCGACGATAGGCCCCGTCAGCCTGAATGGGGGGCAGAGCATCGCCCTTATCGAGGGGACGACGACGCTCATCACGGCCACGGCAACGGTGAGCGACGGTAACGGGTTTACCGACATCCAGACGGTGACGAGCACGCTCTATCGCACGAGCCTCGGGCCGGCATGCACACCCGATCCGAACGATTGCTATCAAGGTGCGCCGAGCGACTGTTCGTTCAGCGGCTGTGCGGGAACATCCTGCAACGTAACCTGCAGTTTCCACGTCTGGTATTTCGCCCAGCCGACGGACGCATCGACGCCATGGGCGGGGGATTCCTGGTCGGCCTCGATGCTCGCCGTGGACTCCGCGGGCGCCACGGGCACGGCCTCTTCGACGGGCGTGCCGCTGCTTTCGCTTCTCGCGTTCGAAACGACCTCGACGATAAATTACGGCAATCTGACGCAGGGCTCGAGTACCGCAAGCCTCGGCCCTACGGCGGTGATCCAGTCGATGGGGAACGTTGCGATGAACGTGGATCTTTATGGCACAAACATGGTGAACAGCTCGTTCAGCATTCCCGTGGGACAGCAGCATTTCGCGACCTCCGCGATATCCTATGCGTCGGGGACGGCGCTGCTCCCGAACCCGGGATCGACGGTGGCGATCGATCTTCCGAAGCCCGTATCCACGACCACGGTGGAAAGCTCCACGTTCTATTGGGGCATCGCGATCCCCGCGGGACAGATGGCGACCACATATACGGGAATGAATTCGTTTGTCGGCGTGAAGCTCCCGTTGCCGTGGCCGTAAAGAGCGAAGGAGGGATGGGTGCGGCGCGGAACGCCGCCGCGGCGTGTGGTATCATAACAACATGAACGCGCGCTCGCTGTTCGCCATAGGGGTCCTTGCGGGCGCCGCGGCTGTGTCCGCGGCGGTCGTCGTGCGGGCGCTCGCGGACACGTCGCCGAACATCTCGAACGTGGCCGTTGCGGGCGTGACTGCGACCTCGACTACGGTCACGTGGACCACGGACTCCAACACCGACAGTTTCGTGAATTTCAGCCAGGACACGAACTACTGCGGTATAAGAAATCAGGGGCCCCTCGGCACCCAGCACTCGGTCGTCATTCCGAACCTCGATCCGGGGACGACGTACTATTTCCGCATCCGTTCCACCGACGCGAACGGCAACCAGCACGTCTCCGGCGATTATACATTCACGACCTCGAGCACCGTCGATCTTTCGACCCTCTCGAGCATCACGAATCCGCAGCAGCAGCAGCTTTCGGCAAAGGCGCTCTCGATCATCCAGCAGATCACGAGCACCCAGGCACTCGAGGCGATTGCGGGGGCGCTGAACCAGCAGGCCAAAGCGAACATCGGGCCGCCGAACATTCTGGGCGTGCCCCAGCTCACGATCGGCACGGACAACGTGACGGTGACCTGGAACACCGACCAGAGCGCGGATGGCACCGTGTTCATTGCTTCTGCCGCGGAGTACAACCCTTCGAGCGCGAACCCTTATCCGCGGCAGGAAACGGACCAGAACGGGCAGGGGAAGACGCACACGGTGACGATCTATGGACTTTCGCCTTCCACGGAATATCACTACATGGTGTCCTCGCGCGCGGGAGGGATCGGCGCGCCGGGAGAAAGCCCGGATCTCACCTTCACGACGAAATCCGTTCTGCCGCAGATCATCAATCCTCACGTGGTGACGGTCGGCGAGCATGATGTCACGATAAGCTGGGGCACGCCCATGCCGTCGGCGGGGGAGATCGTGTACACCGACATGGCGACCAATAAATCGCTTTCGATCGGCGACCCATCGTACCTCACGACGCACATTCTCCAGATCTCGGGGCTCGTCTATCAGACGCGCTATTCGGCCGTCATTGTCGCCCAGAACCAGGCGGGGGATACGGTGAAGAGCGACCCCGTTTATTTTGTGACGACGAAGAACCTCTATCCTCCGGTGATCTCGCAGGTGAGCAACGATTCCACGCTCTACCCCGGACAGGATACCACCGTGCAGACGGTCATCTCGTGGGCGACCGACGAGCCCGCGACGTGCTTCCTTTCGTATTCGAGCGGGGCCGGCGCGGATGTCGTGACGACGACGGCGGAGACGGTCCCCGTCACGAAGCACGTGGAGGTCGTCACGACATTCTCTCCCGCGACGGTCTATAAATATTGGGTTACCTGTACCGACGTGGACGGGAATACGACAAGCTCGGAGGATTACGTGCTCCTCACGCCGCAGCAGCAGAAAAGCATCGTGGACATCATCCTGCAGAACTTCCAGGGAACGTTCGGATGGCTCGGAAACTTCTCGGGGGGCGCCAAAAAATAAGAGAACCACCATGCTCGAGCCGATCATCAAGGTAAATAACATCAAAGTCATCTACAATCAGGGCAAGTCGAACGAATACAATGCCCTGCGCGGGGAGACCCTGGAGATCTATCCCAAGGAATATATCATCCTGTTCGGCCCTTCGGGCTGCGGGAAATCGACGCTGCTCTACAGCCTGCTCGGCATTCTTCCGCCGTCGTCCGGGGAGATCCTCGTGAAGGGGGAGAATCCCTATAAGTACGGCGTGAAGGATATGGTGCGGTTCCAAAGGGAGACGGTGGGCATCATCTTCCAGTCGTTCAACCTCATTCCGTCGCTCAGCGTGATCGACAACGTCGCGCTCCCGCTCATCTTCGCAAACGTGCCGCCCGCGGAGCGGTATGCGCGGGCAATGAAGCTGCTCAAACAGTTCGGCGTGGATCAGCAGGCGCACAAGCGCTCGACGGATCTTTCGGGAGGCCAGCAGCAGCGCGTCGCCGTTGCGCGCTCGCTCATCAACGACCCGGAGATCCTTTTCGCCGACGAACCGGTCGGCAACCTCGACAGCGTGTCGGCGGACCAGGTGATGGGCATGCTCGAGGAGATCAACATGAAGCAGCAGAAGACGGTCATCCTCGTCACCCATGACGCGAAGCTGCTGCCCTATGCGCACCGCGTCTATCACATGAAAGACGGCGGCGTGGAGCGCGAGGTGGTGAACCCGGAGAAGAAACAGATCAAGCAGGTGGACCCCGGGACGTCGATCCTTTCCGAGATCGAGAAGCTTGCGCGCATCTATCCGTATGCGTCGCCGGAGGAGCTGCGGGTGAAGAGCGTCGTGAATTTCCTCACCCAGGACATCGGTTTCGACCAGATCGAACAGCTGGAACGGACGGTCGGGATGTTCATCGACGGAAAGCTCACGGATGAAGGGTTTGTGGACAGGCTTACGAGGTCCGTGGACGAAGGAGGTCCGGAGATCGATCGTCATCGTGCGGAAATGTTCGAAGAAAAGCTGAATATCGTGCTCAAAGAGGCGCGGGACATCCGCGCATACCGGGATAACTTCACCGCAAAAGTGGCCTCGCTGCGCCAGGGGGACCGCATCGCCGAGGTGCGCGAGGATCTCATGCGGGAGTGCGGGTTCCGCATCCCGCCGGAGCGCATTGCGCGCATGGATGAGCTCCTCAAGTTCCGCATCCGGGGATTCATCCAGTCCGAGGATTTCCGTCGCCGCCTCAAGTCTCCTTTTGAGGGCGACGGCATGGGCCTCGATCCCGATACCGCGCGGCACGTGAGCTGGTATCTCGAGAAGCTCATCGGGCAGGGCATGTATCTCTGAACCGTTCTATACTATTACCATGAGAGTCGCCGATTCATTGAAGCTTTCCACGAGGATGTTCAAGACCAATCCCGCAAGGACATGGCTTACGATCCTCGGCATGGGCGTGGGTACCGCCGCGGTCGTGATGCTCGTAGGTCTCGGTTTCGGCCTTCAGAACATCCTGCTCGAGAAGATCGTGTTCGGCGATACGCTCCTCAGCCTCACCGTTACGCCGCCGGCAACGAGCGCCGTGACGCTCGACGACAACGCGCTTGCGAAGTTCAAGGCGATCCCGAACGTCCAGGACGTATCGCCGCTCGCGACCTTCCAGTCGCTCATCACCTACAACGGCCTTTCGGCGAACACGGACCTCGAGGGGGCGCAGGCGTCGTATTTCAAATACGCGGGCATTTCCATGGCGGCAGGAAGCCAGTTCAGCGACCAGCCTTCGGATGCGAACGACGTCATCCTTTCGAGCGCCGCGCTGCAGCTTTTCGGCGTGAGCGATCCGAAGGCGATCATCGGGAAGCCGGTATCGTTCCGGATCGTGACGCAGGCGCAGGGCGGGGGGCAGAGCGAGCAGGTGCCCCTGAACGGGAACTTCACCGTGACGGGGGTGACGAACGACAGCGCCTCCATCTATGCGATGATTCCCCTTGCCACGCTTTCCTCGCAGGTGGGGATCCCGCAATACGACAAGGTCCAGGTGCGCGTGAACGCGAGCGGCAATCTCGGCGGCGTCCAGGCCGCCATCGTGAAGGATGGGTATGTGGTGTCGGCGCTCTCGAAGACGGTGGATCAGGCGAATCAGATCTTCACCGGCGTCCAATGGGTCCTTGCAGGGTTCGGCGGCATCGCGCTCATCGTGTCGGCGATCGGCATGGTGAATACCATGACGGTGACGCTCCTTGAGCGCACGGGGGAGATCGGCGTCATGCGTACGATCGGCGGTTCGCCCCGCGATATCCAGTTCCTTTTCCTCGCGGAGGCGGTCGTGGTCGGGTTCCTGGGGGGCATGACGGGGATGGCCATAGGCATCGCCGGAGGTCTCATCATCAATTATCTATTGAATCTATTGGCAACGCACTTCGGCGGCGCTGCGGTGGCGCTTTTCGCCTTTCCCCTCACATTCCTCGGGTTTATCACGCTTTTCTCGGCGATCGTAGGCTTCATTACGGGGATTTTCCCGGCGCGCAGGGCTTCATCCATAAGTCCGCTCGAGGCCATCAGATACAAATAAAGGGGGATTCCCGGACGGAAAAGGAAGGATTTGCATAGGGTGTGGATAACCCCGCCTTTTTCTGTGGACAACATGGGATATAATGAATAAAAATCCCTACATGATCGTACGTTGGATCGCATGGTGGAAGGAACAGGTCCGGGATGTGCGTGGCCGCGTGACCGTGGCCGTGATCCTTTCGGGCATCTTTATGGCCGCCGCCGCCATCATCGTGAACTTCTGGGCGACAGGCGCTCTCTATCATGCCCGCTTTACCTTCGCACAAAGCACGGCAACGACGACGGTGACGGTGCTCAACACGCCGCCGAACTGGACGACGAACGCATACGAGAATCCGGTGTCCACCACCACCGCGCCGACGAACGTGGGGAGTAAGGTGACGTGGTACGCCGTGGCAACCGACCCCAATAACGACAGCTATTACCTCCTCCTTTGTAAGTCCACGAGCACGCCGACTCCCGGTACGGCGGGAGGGCCGCCCACATGCGGCGGAGGCACCGTCAATCAGTGGGGCGTATCCGCCGTCACGCCGAGTACGGGTACCGCAACCACGACCTATACCGCCTCGAGCAGCGATCCGCAGTTCGATTCGTGGTATGCGTGGATCTGCGACAACAACTTTGGAGGAGCAAAGTGCAACGCGACCTATACGACGGGGTCGCCCTTCGTGGTCAACCATCCCCCCGCGTTCACTTCCCTGTCGAATACCGGTCCGGTGAATCCCGGGACGAACATCAGCTGGACGGCGGTCGCATCGGACAGCGACACATTCACGGGGGCCACCGATACCATCCAGCTCTTCGTCTGCAAGGCGAACGACTTTACGGGTTCGGCCTGCGGTCCTGCGGGGACGTACTGCACTTCCGCGACGACAACCCTCAATCCCACCTGCTCATACACGACCCCGTTGCCGCGTCCCGACGGAACCTATTCTTCCTATGGGTATGTCGTGGACCAGCACGGGCTTCCCGCGTCGGGCGGGGCGGAAGGGGCGACCTCCACGTACGCGATAAACAACGTCGCGCCTACGATCGCTTCTTCAAGCATCAGCCTTTTGAATAACGACGGAACCACGAATCCGCTCGCGCTTACGGTGCCGGGAGGACAGACGAACGGGTTTGCGGTAAAGTTCACGGTTTCGGACGACAATAGTTGTCAGACGATTTCCGGGGGACAGGAGATCACTTCCGCCATCATCAACGTGTATCGTTCGGGTATCGGCCAGGCATCGTGCCAGACGGGGCCGAATTACAATCCCGATAACTGCTATCCGAATGCGGTGGGGTCGTCCACGTGGCCCGTCACCTGCACGCAGGACACGGGATCGTGCAACGGCTCGAGCTCCATCAGCGCAACGTGGACCTGCTATTTCCCGCTGTGGTATGTCGCGGATCCCACGGACGGCACGACCGCGAGCGACACGCAGTATTACAACCAGAACTGGCTCGTGAGCGCGCAGGCGACGAACCACAACGGCTCATCGAGCCCTCTCACGGAAGCCGCAACCGGCAACGAGGTCGCAAGCTTCCTTGCGGCACAGCTCGATACGCCCGCCATCAACTTCGGAGGATTGAGCCCGGGGTCGAGCACGCCGACGCTTGCTACGTCCACGATCCTTGCATCGACGGGAAACGTCGGTCTTAATGAAACCCTGTACGGTGCGAATATGTGTACCACCTATCCGAGCTGCGCCGTTTCGACCACATCGACCATTCCCGTGGGGCAGATACAGTACGCGACGTCGTCCGTCGCCTACGGTTCGGGTGCCGCGCTCCTTACGAATCCGGGCACGCTTGTGCCGATCCATATTCCCAAGTCGATCGCAACATCATCGCCGAGCACGGGATCCACCTTCTGGGGTATCGCGGTGCCGAGCACCATCCAGCTTTCGGGTGCGTACACCGGACAGAACACGTTCGTTGGCGTGAAGAGCCCCGCGCAGTACTGGTAGGTTCCGGCGCGGTCCCGTTGCGGCTGTGGTATAATGATTGAAACGTTTTACGGGGTTCCTTTTTTCACGGACCAATGAGGAAGATGAACTTTATAGCGGCGGCGGCGCTTCTTGTGTGCGCCGGCTTTTCATTCGGCGTGCATCGCGTGAACGCCGAAGGATTCGGCATCACTCCTCCCTACGTGACGAATGACGCGCTTGCGCCGGGTTCGCACTACGAACAGAAGATCCTCCTTGTGCGCGGAACGCCGGATCAGGACCTCACCGCAAAGGTGACGGTGAATGTTCCGGGGGCGGACGGCTGGATTTCCATCGACAAGGGCACGCAGTTCGCGATGCCGTCCGGCACGCAGGAGATGCCGATGATCGTGAGCGTGAATGTGCCGAGCGATGCGAAGCTCGGACAGTACCAGGGGAATATCCAGGTAGTCGTCTCTCCCATGAACGGTCCCGCAGCGGGGACCGTCGGCCTTACGATCGGCGCGCAGATCGACGTGAACCTCCGCGTGATAAACCAGAAGAATGTGGATTTCAAGGTGCGGCGAGTATCGATGACGAACGCGGAGCAGGGATTCACATGGCTTTGGATGCATTTCCCGGGCAAGGTTCTCTTTAATATGGATATCGAGAACGATGGGAACATTTCAGGGAGTCCTTACAGAGTGGTGTTCACGTACAGCGACTACCTTACCCAGAAGGTGCTCGAGGTGGAGCAGAATACCAACTGGCTTGCGAGCGTCGACCCGTTCCAGACGAAGACCGTGACCGCGGAGATGCCCACCTATCTGCCCCAGGGTACGTACAAGGTTTTCTATCAGATCTACGGACGCGATGACAGCGATCTCATCGGACAGGGTACGCTCGATCTGAGCGTGCTGCCACCCGGAAGCATCCCGGGATATGTCCCCTACAACTTCCTCGTATTGCCATGGCAGGAGAAGCTTATTACCTTTGCGGTCCTTGCGGGGATACTGCTCATGCTTTGGGCGATGTATGTGGGCATCCGGGGGTTGTTCCGCCGGCGCGGAAGAAGGAAGGGCGTTCCGACGCCGCCCCCTCCGCGCGCGCCGAGAGCATAATATACGCATATGATCCGCCGGGTATTCCTGCGTACCATAATCATCTTTTCCGTCGCCGCAGCCGCGGCGGCACTGTTCCTGTTTGCATCCCCGGCGGCGCCGGTGCGGGCGCAAAGCTATGCGACGACCACGGTGACGATCAGCGTATGCGGGGACGGGATCGTGCAGGCTCCCACCGAGGTGTGCGATACGGGAACGAACACGGGGCAGTATTCCACATCATCGGCCAACCGCCAGTGCATGCCCGGGTGCCGGGCATGGGCCCCGTACTGCGGCGACGGGATCCTCCAGCCCCAGTACGGAGAGCAGTGCGATGCGGGCGCGATGAACGGGGTGGCGGGATCGGGATGCTCCGCGACATGCCAGATCACGTCGCTCGCACCGCTGCCGGGACCGGGTCCCGCGCCGGCGCCTTCGTTCGGCTATTCTCCGGGGAGCTACACCGCACCGAATCCGACGACCGTGATCATTCAGGGGCAGGCGTATCCGGGCGCAAGCGTGAACATCCTCCAGGACGGCCAGACGATCGGGGTCGTACAGGCGGATTCCAACGCGAATTTTTATTTCTCGACGACGAACATCTCTCCCGGGGTATATACCTTCGGCATCTGGGCGCAGGATGCGACGGGCCTCAAGTCCATCGCGCTCACGACGACCTTCACCGTCACCGCGGACGCCGCGACCACGATTTCCGGCGAACTTCTGCCCCCGACGATATCCATCGACAAACGCCAGGTGGCAAAAGGGGGAACGGTGACGGTGTCGGGAGAATCCGTGCCTTCGTCAACGATCGAAGTGCACGTGCATTCGGGCGGGAACATTATAGTGACGACAACCACGAATTCCATGGGAGGATGGGCGGTGCCCGTGGACACTTCGGTGCTCCAGAACGACGCCTATCATACGGTGGATGCGGATTTCATCACCACGGAGAACGGCGCGTTATTGCGGAGCACGATAAGCCAGGCAGTACCCTTCTATGTGGGCAGCGGTACGCCGAGCAAGAAGCTGCTTGCGGACCTGAACGGCGACGGCAAGGTGAACCTTGCGGATTTCTCGATACTCCTCTATTACTGGGGGACAAGCAACCCCACCGCGGACCTGAACGGCGACGGCATAGTGGACCTCCCGGACCTGAGCATTCTTCTGTATTACTGGACGGGATAATGCCGCCTCGTGTGATATACTTTTAGGTATGAAGAAGAGGGTCGGGGTCGTTCTTGGAGCCATGGTATATGCGGGCATCATGCCTCTCTTTGCGCATGCGGCGCAGATCTATATCAATCCGGCAACGGGCAAATATCCGCCGGGAGTCACGTTCCCGGTGGACGTCCGCCTCGATACGGGCCCGTCGCAATGCATCAATGCGGCCGAAGTGGATATCGCATATCCCGCGGACGTCCTCCAGGCGGTCGCCGTAAGCGACGGAGATTCCATATTCTCCATGTGGGTCAAGAACCCCACGATCTATTCGCAGTACGGCATCATCTCGTTCGTGGGAGGGCTTCCCGGAGGATATTGCGGGCGCGTCCCCGGAGATCCCTCGCTCAGCAACAAGCTCGCGACGATCTATTTCCGCTTCGCCACATCGACCGCCGCGGGCTCCTCGACGGCTCCCGAGAGCGCACTGCTCGCATTTCTTCCGGGCACTCAGGCGACGCTGAACGACGGCGAGGGAACGATCGCGCCTCTTACGACCGCCGGCGCGAAATATGCGGAGATACTCCAGGGACAATTTGCGCCGGTGGATACCTGGCAGAAGGCGCTCGAAGACGATACTGTTCCGCCCGAGCCCTTCGCAATCGGCGTCTATCGCGACCCTTCGCTTTTCAATAATCAATGGTTTGCCACGTTTTCGACCGTGGACAAGCAGACGGGCATCGATCACTACGAGATTGCCGAGATCCCGCCCTCCGATCTCAAGCTTCCGGAGGACCAGTGGGATTGGAAGCGGGCGATCAGCCCCTATCTCCTCACCGATCAATCGCTCACCGATACGATCGCGGTGCGCGCGTTCGACGCCGCGGGGAACGAACGGCTCGAGGAGTACACGCCCACGACGACCGTTCCCAAGAGCGGATACCCGAACGCATCCGTGTTCTCCTATGTCGCCATCCTCGGCGTCATCGGTCTCGTGCTCATACAGCTTCTCCTGCGGGTATTCTGACGCGGACGCCTTCTTCGGCTTTTATTGATCGGAACGGAGTAGGATGGAGCGGTGGTTCTCATCAACGAATGGCTGCCCAATCCCGCGGGTCCCGACGCCGCGGGAGAGTTTGCGGAACTTTTCAACGACACTGCTGTCGCGATACCCCTCGACGGGTGGTCGATCGGTACGGGTACGGGAACCACGACGCCGGAACGGGGGGAAGCGATCGTTCCGTTGCGGACAAAGGCGTTTTCGCTCGGAGGAAGGACCGTTCCGGGAAGAGGCTATCTCGTGGTGACCCGCGGCGAGGGAGCCCCGTCTTTCAAAAATACGGACGGGGCAGTATTGTTATATGGTCCGGACGGGTCATCCGTCGATAGGGCTGCGTTTCACGGCGCCGCGCCGGAAGGAAAAAGCTTTTCGCGCATCGAGGAAGGAGCCGCGACGGGGATGTTCGTGTTTACGGATCCCACGCCGGGTTCCGCGAACGCGGCGTTCGGGAGCGTTGCCGCTCCGGCCCGCTACGAAGCGGGCGTCCCCGTGGGGCCTCCGGGACCGGGACCCGTATTTGCCGTGATCTCGGCGCTCGGGCTCGGCGCGGTCGTGATGATCATATTCATATATGCGGTCAAAAAGAACGAATACGTATCGCACCTCCTCTTCGGAGGAGACGAAGCGCCTCGGCGAGGCGTTCTCGAAAGGATTTCTGAAGGCGACCCCCGGCAATAAGGGCGCCGCCGTTGTGGTGCTTTCCGGAGAGCTTGGTGCGGGAAAGACGACGTTCGTGCAGGGGTTCCTGCGGGGACTGGGCGTCCGCCGCCGGGCACCGAGCCCCACGTTCGTGATCATGCGGCGGTATGCCGCGCGCGCGGCGCGGAAGAGCGTGTTCCATATGGACGCGTATCGCCTGAAGGACGCATCGCATCTCCCCGTGCTGGGATTTGAAGCGCTTCTTGGGGATCCGAAAAACATCGTTCTCGTCGAGTGGGGCGAGCGGATAAAGGAGGCGATACCGCGCCGCGCCGCATGGATAAAATTCGGGTACGGGAAAGAGGAGGGGTCGCGGACCATTGCAATAAGAGAGGGAAGACGTACATGAAACAGCTCCTGCTCATCGATGCGAATTCGATAATCCACCGGTCATTCCATGCGTTGCCGCCGTTCACGACGCCGGACGGGAAGCCGAGCGGCGCGATCTACGGCATTGCGAGCATTCTCATGAAGCTCTGGCGCGACGGGAGGCCGGACTATGCGGCGGCGCTTTTCGACAGGCCCGAGCCGACGTTCCGCGAGAAGGCGTATGCGGAATACAAAGCCCAGCGGCCGCCGGCGCCCGACGACCTTGTTGCGCAGATCGTCGAAGCGCACAAGCTTTTCCCCGTGTTCGGCATACGAACCTTCGAGATGCCCGGATACGAGGCGGACGACCTCATTGCGACGTTCGCGGAGCGATTCAAACGGGAAGAGAACGTGATGGTTGTCATCCTTACGGGCGATAGGGATACGTTCCAGCTCGTGGAGGATGGACGGATCGCCGTGAGGACGTTCAACAAGGGCGTGAGCGATACGACGATATACGACGAAGCGGCAGTGAAGGAGCGGTTCGGCGTGACGCCCGCACAGATGGTGGATTACAAGGCACTCGTCGGCGACGCATCGGACAACATCAAAGGCGTGCCCGGGGTGGGGCCGAAGACCGCAGCGGAGCTTCTTGCAAAATACGGGTCGGTCGAGGGGATCTTCGCGCACATGAATGAGGACCCGAAGGCGGAGAAGAAAATCGGGCCGTTCAGAAAGGAGGCGGAGCGGTCGCGGTCCCTCGTCATACTCGAACGCCACGTGCCGCTTGAGATGCCGGCATTGGAAGATCTTGCGCCGTGCCCGGGCCTGCGGGACCCGAAGATAGAGGATTATTTTATCACCATGGGATTCGCAACGCTCCTTAAAAGGATCTACGAAGGCGACGCGGCGCCGGTGCGGGAAAGAGAGGGAGGGTCGGAGGGGAAGCGGGGGGGTGGAACGGGGAAACGGAACAATCCCGAGGGGCAAAAAACCCTGTTTTGAAAGGGGGCGTTTGGAGTATAATCAGTATATTGGATACCATAAAGCAAACATCTAAAAGAGGGGCGTTGCCGCCCGGGATCCTTCCCGCCGGGCTCATCATTCTTGCGGCGGCGGCGGGTGCGGGGGTGGCGGCGGCGGCGAGGATGCCGTTGCCTTTTGCGGCCGCCGAGGGAGCGAGTCTTATTGCGATGGCGGTCATCGCGATCACGGCGCTGCGGATGCGCGAAAGGAGCGCCACGCCTCTTGCGGAGGTAGAGAGCGGCGACGGCGAGCTGAGGAGCCTCCTTGGGGCGATCGAGGACGCCCTCATCATCTACGGGACCGATTTCCGCATCACCTATTTCAATCATGTCGCGGAAAAACTTTTCGGGATCACCGCCGCCGACGCGATGGGCCACGTGCTCTCTCCGCGCGATGCCGAGGGCGAAGGCGGATGGAAGACGCTTGCACAGGTGGTCTTCCCTTCGCTCGCGCCGAGGGTGATGCCGAGGAGCGGGGAGGGCGAGCTTCCCCAGGTGGCGGACGTATCGCTTGCGGATCCGGAGCTCGAACTGCGGATATCGACGGAGCCGGTGTCCGACGCCGCGGGTCGTACGCATGCGTTCGTGAAGATCGTGAGGGATCGTACGCCGCAGATCGCCGCGCTTCGCGCGAAGAGCGATTTCATCACCGTGGCGTCGCATCAGCTGCGCGGCCCGGCGACGGACATCAATTGGGCGCTTCAGGCGCTTTCCCGGGCGCAGGAGCTCACCGAAACGGAAAAAATGATCGCGGCGACCGCGGCGGCGGCGAGCCAGAATCTCCTTACCCGCATCGAGGACCTTCTCGGCATCGCAAAGATGGAGGACGGCCAGGTGGGTTATGCGTTCGAAAATACGGATCTCGTGCAGTACGTGAACGGGGTGTTGGCAGGCGTCCTTCCTGCGGCCCGCAAGGCAGGGGTGAAAATCTACCTTGACCGCCCGTCCGAGGAGCTTCCCAGGGTGATGATCGATCCGAAGCAGCTTTCCCTTGCGCTCACAAACATCCTCGAGAACGCCATTCGCTATAACGTGGAGAACGGCGAGGTGACGGTGAAGGTGGACCGCCTCCAGGGGAAGCCGTATCTCGTGGTCAGCGTGCGGGATACGGGCATCGGTATCCCGCAGGAGGATCTGAAGAAGCTTTTCACAAAGTTCTACCGCGCAGGAAATGCGGTAAAAGCGCAAACGGAAGGTTCCGGCCTCGGACTTTATATCGCGAAAGGCATCGTTGCGGCGCACGGCGGGCAGATCTGGGCGGAATCGGAGCTCGGCCGCGGCACGACGATCTCGTTCGCCATTCCGACGGACCCCGCACTCGTGCCGAAGCACGAGATGGGAATGGCGGACCTCGTGTAGGATTTGTCGTCCGGAAAATGCTCGTGTATACTGAGAGGCGTTATGGCCTCCACGGATCAGAAATTCATCTTCGTAGTGGGAGGAGTGATGTCGGGCGTCGGCAAGGGGGTGGCGTCGTCGTCCATCGCGAAGATCCTGCAGTCCCGCGGGATCGAGGTCACGTCCCTCAAGATCGATCCGTACGTCAACGTCGACGCGGGTACCATGAACCCCACCGAACACGGTGAGGTTTTTGTTTTGGACGATGGTACGGAGTGCGACCAGGACATGGGGAACTACGAACGTTTCCTCGACAGGGATCTTTCGGGGGCGAATTATATGACGACGGGAAGCGTCTACAAGACGGTGATCGAGCGGGAGCGCAGCATGGGCTACGGCGGGCGCTCGGTGAGCGTGGTGCCGTACATCCCCATGGAGGTGATCGACCGGATCCGCAAGGCGGCGGAGCTCGCGAAGGCCCGGATCGCGATCACGGAGATCGGAGGCACTGCGGGAGAGTACGAGAACATCCTTTTCCTCGAGGCCGTGCGCATGCTGAAGATCAAATCGCCGAAGGACGTCGTGCTGATCCTCGTGAGCCATCTTCCGATCATGAACGACGACAACGAGCTGAAGACCAAACCGACGCAGCACGCGGTCCGGGCGCTGAATGCGGTGGGGCTTCAGCCCGACTTCATCCTCGCGCGCGCGAAATATCCGATCGACGCGAAGCGCAAGGAGAAGATCGCGTTCAACTGCAACGTGAGCGAGGAGGACGTCATCTCCGCGCCCGACGTGGCGGACATCTATGACATCCCCCTGAATTTCGAGAAGGACCGCCTCGGCGACCTCATTCTCGGAAAACTGGGGCTTAAAGCCGCAAAACGGGACCTCAAGGAGTGGCGTGCGCTCACCGAGCGCATGGACGGCGCCACGCGGTCCGTGGACATCGGCATTGTCGGGAAATATTTTTCGAGCGGCAGGTTCGTGCTCGCCGATTCCTACCTTTCCGTCATCGAAGCCGTCCGGCATGCGGCGGCATATTGGGGGGTGAAGCCGAGGATCCACTGGATCGATTCGGAGGATTTCGAGCCGCGCATCGGGAGCGGCGCATCCAAGGAAAGCATTGCGAAGGCGGAGGCCGTCGCCGCGGAGAACCTTGAGGGGCTTGGTGCGTACGACGGCGTGATCGTACCCGGGGGGTTCGGCGCGCGGGGCGTGGAAGGCAAGCTTGCGGCGATACGCTATTGCCGCGAAAGGAAGATGCCCTATCTCGGTCTTTGCTACGGCATGCAGCTCGCCACGATAGAGTTCGCGCGGAACGTGCTCGGATGGAAGGATGCGAACACGACGGAGATCGATCCCCGCACGAAGCATCCCGTCATCGACATCCTGCCGGAGCAGAAGAAGCTTATGGCCGAGAAGAAATATGGCGCGACGATGCGCCTCGGCGCCTATCCCGCGATCCTCAAAAAAGGCACGATCGCCGAACGGGCCTACGGCACGGTGAAGATCAGCGAACGCCACAGGCATCGTTTCGAGGTGAATCCGCTCTTCGTGGCGCGCCTCGAGCGCGCGGGCGCCGTGTTCTCCGGCCGGTCCCCGTCCCGGAGGCTGATGGAGGTGCTGGAGCTTCCGAAAAAAGAACACCCCTTCTTCGTGGGAACGCAGTTCCACCCGGAGCTCAAATCGAGGCCTATGCGCCCAAGTCCGCTCTTCCGGGAATTCATCGGCGCTGCGGAGGCCGGACGTAAGGAAAAATAGGGAAAGAAAAAGGCGATCGTCACAGGGGTGGGCGATCGCCGGTTTTTTGATGCGGGCGGAACTAGATGTCGACGTAGGACCAGCATATCCGGATGCGCCGGAAATCGGGCTCGGGTTTGATCGATTCCTCGAAGAGCCGCTGCATGGCGGCGCGTTCTTTTTCGGAAAGATTGCCGAAGCTCCGCAGGCGGCCTGCGATGTGCTGGAGATCCTTCTTCATCTCGTTCCATTTTGCCCTGGGACAGCCGAGATTGATCCATGCGCCGACCTTCTGAAAGCTTTTATCGAACTGGAAATGCTGCCTGATATTGAGCGCGGTGTTGTGCAACGCGAACACGTCGCGCAAGGTGGCCGAACGGATCTCTTCCGGGATGGGGGTATAGGGGATCATGGGGGACTCCTCTCTGCTATTTATGATAAATCCGCGCCACCGCAGCGGCAATTTGATTTTGTGGATAAACCCCCTATTCTTACAGTATGATCGTGTTCCTGTACGGACCGGACGACTATCGGCGCACCGCGAAGCGGCGTGCGGTCGTGGATGAGTTCGTGAAAAAGAGATCGAATATCGGCCTCGCGGAATTTGATTTTGAAAACAAGGCGGCGCCCGAGGAAGCGGCGCGATTCCTTGCGGCGCGGTCGCTCTTCGATGCGCCGAGGCTTGCGGTGCTCGCGAATGCGTTCGAGCTCGAGGCGAAGCAGTTCGCGAGGTTCCTCGGGCCGTTCCTCGAGACGAAGGACGCTACGGTGCTCATTGCGGAACGGGAAAAGCCGGTGAAGGCCCTCGCGTTCCTGCTCGAGAAGCCCGCGCTTGCCCAGGAGTTCAGGATACTCGAAGGGGCGGAGTGGGCCGCGTTCGTGAAGAGTGAGGCGAAGGAGCGCGGCGTGGATCTCGCCCCTCCCGCGGCGCAGTTTCTCGCGAATGTGTTTCACGGGAATACGTGGGGCCTTGTGACGGAGCTCGAGAAGATCGTGGCGCTCGCCGACGGGCGCGGCGGCGCGATCGGGAAGGACGACCTCGGGGGATTGGGGCTCGAGACCGCCCCCAATTATTGGGCGCTCATGAACGGCCTCAAGAGTTACGATCTCAGGAACCGCCTTTATGCGCTCGAATCGATGCTCGCCCTCGCGGATCCTCCGGCGAAGATATTCAACATCCTTGCCGCGCAGTGGCAAGAAAAAACTCCGCACATGGCGGAGTATGACCTGGCGGTGAAATCGGGGAAGGTAGACTACGAGGAGGCTTTGGTGGACCTGCTCGTGAGCTGAGCGAGGCGCGATTTGAGGCGGCTTGCCTTGTTCTTCTCGATCACCTTGGTCTTGGCCGCCTTATCGAGCGCCTTGAAGACCGCGGGAAACGCTTTTGCGGCATCATCGAACTTCTTGGCCACGATGAGCTTGCGGTATTCCTTCACCGCTTTTTTATACGTCTCCTTTCTTGCCTCATTCCGCTTCCGGCGGGTGGTATTCTGGCGGAGAGCCTTCTTTGCTGAACTGGTTATCGGCATGGGAACTATTATAGAGGAAACGGGGATTTTTGCAAGGGATATACCGGAAGCCCCGGGGCTTATATAATATCCTTATGATCTACAGCGTTTCGGGAGTGCTTGCGCTCAAGGAGGAGAATTTCGTGGTGGTGGAAGCGGGCGGCGTGGGATTGCGGCTTTATGTGAGCAAAGGGACGCGCGCGGCGCTCCCGGCGGCGGGCGTCGAGGCGTCCGTCAGGCTCTTTTCCCATCTCCACGTGAAGGAGGATGCGCTGGACCTTTACGGCTTCGCATCGCAGGACGAGCTCGAGTTTTTCGGAATGCTCATCGGCGTGTCGGGCGTGGGTCCCAAATCGGCGCTCGCGATCCTCGACACGGGACCTCTTGAAGAGCTTGCGGCGGCCATCAAAGAGAACCGCCCCGATCTTCTTACCCGCGCGGCAGGCATAGGGAGAAAGACGGCCGAGAGGGTGATCCTCGAGCTCAAGGCGAAGGTGGAATCCGTCCGTTCGGGCGCGGTGGTGGAGAGGATGGAGACCGATTCGGATCTCATCGAGGCGCTTGCAAGCCTGGGATACCGGCGCGAGGAAGCGCGCGCGGCGATCGCGAAAGTGGGCGCCGAAGTGAAGGGGACCGAAGATCGGCTGAAGGCGGCGCTCCGGCTCCTTGGATCGAATGCAAAACGCTGACGCCCTTCCGCGTATTGCTCCGACCGGAACGCGGGGCGTGCGGGAATACTAATCGTATGAACATCAAACGATCGCGGTTCGCAAAGTGGTTCTACGGCCTTCCCGGGGCCGTGTCCGCATACCATTTCGTATGGGCGTGGACCGGCGCCGCGGCATACCGCAATCCGAGCAGGAAGATATTCACGATCGGCGTGACGGGCACGAAAGGGAAGACGACGACCCTCGAACTTATCAACGCGATCCTTGAGGCCGCAGGGAAGAGGACCGCGCTGCTTTCCTCGCTGCGCGCGAAGACGGCGGAGGCGAGCGAAAAGAACCGGACGGGGAATTCGATGCCGGGAAGGGCCTATATCCAGCGATTCCTGAGGAATGCGGTCCGCGCGAAATGCGAATACGCGCTCATCGAGGTGACGTCCCAGGGCATCGCCGCGCATCGGCACCGCTTCGTCAAATGGGACATGGGCGTGCTCACGAATCTCCACCCCGAGCATATCGAAGCGCACGGCTCGTACGAGAATTATCGCGCCGCAAAGCTTTCCTTCCTGCGGTACGTCGTCAATGGAGGAGGCGAGGTCTTTTTGAACCGCGACGACCGCGAGTTCGGTTTCTTTTTCGATGCGCTCGCATCCGCGCCCGCGCGGTATTCGAAGGACGACGAATTTATAAAAGATTGCCTGCCGCAGATCGAGGCCGCGCGCCGCGCATCGGAAGGAAAGGTGCCAGACGGATTTTTGTTGAGCGATTTCAATAAGGAGCACATCGCCGTCGCGGCGGCGATCGGGCGCCGCCTCGGCGTGGATGATGCCGCGATCGAGCGCGCCATCCTCAATTTCAACGGCGTGCCGGGGCGCATGGAGTTCGTGCGGGAGGGCGGCTACACCGGCGTCGTGGATTACGCCCACACCCCCGATTCGCTCGAAGCGGCGTATCGCGCCGTGAAGCCGAAGCCGACGCCCGAGCATCCGCATCCGCGCCTCATCGCGCTTCTCGGTGCCGCGGGCGGCGGCAGGGATAGATGGAAGCGCCCCGCGATGGGCGCCGCCGCGGCGCGATGGTGCGACGAGATCATACTGACGGACGAAGATCCGTACGATGAAGACCCCGCGGAGATCCTCGGCGAAATCGAGAAAGGGATACGGGAGGCCGATCCCGGGAAGGCCGCGCGCGTGCGAAGCGTGATGGACCGCACCGAGGCGGTGCGCGCCGCGTTCGCGATGGCGCGCGAAGGCGACGTGGTGATCGGGACGGGGAAGGGGAGCGAGGAGTGGATCCATATCCGCGGCGGCGCCAAGGTGCCGTGGAGCGAACGGGAGATGTTCGAAAGGGCGATAAAGGAACGGGCCGCGCAGGACCGGTAACGAACACGAATAGCGATGGCGGTGAAACGTGCGGTGCAGATAGGCGATCCCGCGATACGGACGAAGTCCGCACCGGTGGCGTCGGTCGCGGCGGCCTCCACGAAAAAAATCGCGCGCGATCTTGTGGATTCCATGCGGCATCACGGCCTTGTGGGGATGGCGGCGCCCCAGATAGGCATCAATACGAGGATCTTCGTCACGGAGATCCGTACGACGGATACGCGGCGGCGGGGCGGTGCGGATCCCGTAAGGGTCTTCGTCAATCCGAAGATCCTTAAGGTGTCGAAAAGGCGCGTTGCGGATTACGAGGGATGCGGGAGCGTCGCCTATGCGGGGCTTTTCGGGATCGTGCGCCGCGCCCACGCGGTGACGGTATCCGCCCGGGGACTCGATGGGAAAAAGTTCGTCCTTCGCGCGGAAGGCCTCCTTGCGCGCATCATCCAGCACGAGTACGACCATCTCGAGGGGAAGGTGTTCCTCGACCGCATGACGGACATGGGGAGCATCATGGGGAGGGAGGAACTCCTGAAGAGAGGCTGAAGGCGGCGCGAGGGATGCGCCTGCGGCCCGGCCCTGCGGATGCGCCGTCCGTGGTATAATTTCCATATGAAACTCACCTTTTACGGAGGCTGCGGCGAGGCGACCGGCGCGAATTACGTGCTTGAATCGGAAGGTACGAAGATAATGATCGACTGCGGCCTCCATCAGGGAAGCCACTATGCCGAGCGGGAGAACTTCGAGCCGTTTCCGTACGACGTGAAGGAGATCGCGGCGGTGTTCATCACGCATTCCCATTTGGACCACATCGGACGGCTGCCGTCCCTTGTGAAGGCGGGATACCGGGGGCCGATCTACGCGACGACGGCCACCGAGGATTTCGCGGAGCTCATGCTCATCGATTCGGAACATCTCCTGAAGGACGAGGCGAAGCGCGAGGGACGGCCGCCGCTTTACAACAACGTGGAGATAGGGGAGGTGATGCGGCAGTGGAAGGGAGTACGCTATCACGAGAAGGTGACGGTGGGCGGATCGGGGGAGAAGCCGGCGTTCACCGTGGAGCTCTACGATGCGGGGCATATCCTCGGTTCGGCGATCGTGCATGTGCGCGCCGAAGCGGAAGGGAAGACGATCGCGTTCTCGGGCGATCTCGGGAACTCTCCCGCGCCGATCATCAGGCCGACGGAGACGGTGCCGGACGCGGAGTATTGCCTCGTGGAATCGACCTACGGCGACCGGGTGCATGAGGATGTCGGCCGCCGGCAGGAGCTCCTCCGGAACGCGATCATCGAGACCGTTCGCGCGGGAGGTACGCTCATGATCCCGGCGTTCGCAATGGAGCGCACGCAGGACCTCCTCTTCCAGCTCCACCAGATGTTCCGGGCGAACGAGATCCCCCGCGTGCCCGTGTTCATCGACAGCCCGCTTGCGATCAGGCTGACGGCGGTCTACAAGAAGCACGAGGATTATTTCAATGACGCGCTTGAACAGGCCATCGCCCGCACGGGCGACGACATCCTCAATTTCCCGGGCCTCCGGCTCACGCTCACGACCGAACAATCGAAGGAGATAAACGACGTGAAACCGCCCAAGATCATCATTGCGGGATCGGGCATGTCGAACGGCGGCCGCATCCTCCATCACGAAATGCGCTATCTTCCGGATCCGAACAGCACGATCGTGTTCGTCGGCTATCAGGCCGAGGGATCGATGGGCCGGCAGCTTCTCGCGGGAGCGGAGGAGGTGAGGATTTTCGGCGAGACGATCCCGGTGCGGGCAAAGCGGGTGGACATTCCCGGTTATTCCGCCCATGCCGATCAGCCGCATCTCCTCGACTGGGTGGGCGGCATGCCGCACCTCAAAAAGGCGTTCGTGGTGCAGGGCGAGGGACCCTCGTCCGCGGCGCTCGCGGGGAAGATCACCGAACGGTTCGGGGTTGCCGCGGAGGTGCCCGCGCCCGGGGAAGAAGTGGTGCTTTGATCCGGTCCGCAGGGGGCGATGGCACTACGGCACGAATAGCGAAGCCGATCATAAAAAAGCGCAAATAAAAAAATTACCCTTATAACGATGGCAAATGCGAAAAGCGGAAGCGGAAAAGAAGGGAGGGGTGCGGTAAAGAAAAAGAAACCGCTTTCGGAGCTCGGAAAGGCGCATCTCAAGTTCAAGGTGTGCATCTCGGGCGCGGCGGATACGACCTATGCGCCTCCGGGAACGATTGAAAAGGCGATGGAGGTGGGGCGTCAGGTGGCGAAGCAGGGGGCGGTGCTCGTGACGGGCGCGACGACCGGCGTGCCGTACTGGGCCGCAAAAGGGGCAAAGGAGGCGGGCGGCATCGTGATCGGCCTTTCTCCCGCGGTATCGAAGATCGCGCACGTGAAGACCTATCGCCTTCCCGTCGAGTATCACGACCTCATCATCTATACGGGATTCGATTATTCCGGCAGGAACCTTCTTCTTATCCGTTCCTCGGATGCGGTGATCACGGTGTTCGGACGGGTGGGAACCCTGAATGAGTTCACGATCGCGTTCGAGGACCAGAAGCCCCAGGGGGTGCTCACCGGAAGCGGCGGAGAGAGCGATGAGATCGAGAAGATCCTGAAGATCGCGCATCGCGGCATGGGCAAAGTGACGTTCGATCCCGATCCGGAATCCCTCGTGAGAAAAGTGCTTGCCCGCGTGCGCCAGGACGAGAAGGATATATTGGTGGACGAAGCGAAGCTGTTCGCGCGGCGCGCGAACGGATAACGGGGGATGCGCCAATGGCCTCGATGAAGCGGCTCGAGATGGCGGCCCTTGTGACGGCCGCAACGGTGGGGGATGGGATATTCGCCCTTCCCTACGTGTTCATGCGCGCGGGATGGTTCGTGGCGCTCTGCTACTTCGCGGTGCTCGGAGCGATCGTGGTGCTCGCGCACCGCGTCTATCTTGAAACGCTCGAGAAGGAGGAGGAAAAGAAAAGGCTTGTGGGCCTTGCGCGGACGTATTTCGGCCGGGAAGGGTTCTGGACCGCGCTCGCCGCGATCGTCGGCGGCCTGCTTCTTACGCTCCTCGCCTATCTGCTCCTCGGCGCGGAGTTCGTGCGCCTCGCGTTTCCCGGGGTGTCGTGGCGGTTCGCGTTCGTGGCGTTCTGGGCGCTCATTTCCGTCCCGCTCTTTCTTACGAACCGTTACGCGCGGGAGCTCGAGCTCGCGGGTATCACCGCCACCGCGGCGGCGGTGATCGCGATGTTCTCCGCGGCATTCCCCGGGATCCTGTCGGGAGGCGCGCTCTTTGCGGGCGCACCGCCATGGGACCCGCACTATCTGTTCCTTCCGTTCGGCGCGGTGCTTTTTTCCCTTGCGGGATGGACGGGGATAGAGACCGTCTATGAGGCGCGGCGCGCGGCTGCGGCGGAGGAGGCGGAGCGTACGGGAATGCCGGCCCCGAGGCCTTCGTCATCGAAGGAGCGCATCCCGTGGGCGGCGCTTGCACAGGGCACGTTCTTTGCGGCGCTCCTCTACGCGCTTTTTTCCGCGGGCATTCTCGGGTCCGCTCCCGTGGTCACGCCGGACACCGCATCGGGCCTCGCGGGATGGCCGCTCTGGGAGCGCGAGGTGGGAGCGCTCATGGGGCTCATCGCGGTGGGGACGGCATATATCCCCATTTCGCGCGAGATCCGGAATTCGCTTGAAAAAGACCTCGGCTGGAACAAGGGATTCGTCCGCGCGGTCATCATGTTCGTCCCCCCGGCGCTCATCGGGTTCGGGCTCAGGGATTTCCTCGTCGTCGTGGGTATTGTGGGCGGCGTATTCCTCGCGGTGCAATACCTCCTCATCATTTCCGTGGGCCGCCGGGCCTTGTCCTTGGGGCGCATCGAAAAGGTGTTTCTCGATCTTGCCGCCGCGGTCTTCGTGGCCGCCGCGGTTTACGAGATCGCCTCGTTTGTAGTACATTAGTAAGCGGCGTGGGGCGTGCGGCATGCCGCAGAGAAGCCCGTACGGCGCTCTCGTAGTCCAATGGATAGAACATCTCCCTCCGAAGGAGAAGATGCAGGTTCGATTCCTGCCGAGAGCACAGAAACAAAAAGAGATCCGAAAAGGTCTCTTTTTGTTTTAGCTTATGGAGGGAATCGAACGCCGGAGCCGATTTTCGCAGCAGCGAAAATCGGTGAGGCGGTGCCCAGAGCCCGCACGAGCGGCGGCGAGTGCGGGACTCGCGGGCGATTCCTGCCGAGAGCACAGAGCATTATGCGTGCAGTGAAAGATGCGGGCTGTTATACTAGGCATATCACCCCTTATGGATACCTATAATCCCGACCGCATCCCCTCAAATGAAGCGGATGTTGCCCCGGAGAAGGCGGAGGAATTGAATACCATGAAGGAGCGCCTCATCGAGGCGTTCGGCGACCCCGAAACCAAAGAGAAGATCGAAGATGATTTCGCGTACACATTCAAGCAGCTGGGCCTGGACGATGCCGCCGCGCAGGAACTGTGCGGCGAAGTGATCGCGGCGCTCTCCGGCGAAGGACGGCTTGATTCGATCGAGGCGAAAATACTCGAGCGGTTCAATGCAATCTATATAGAGGACGGGGAAGGCAAAAAGAAGAATCTCGTGGACGTTCTCCACGAGAAACTGAAGGGCCGCGCGGAACTGATCGCGTCGCAGGTGCGCCCCCATTTCGCCGGCGTCAAAGGAAAAGTTTTCGATTACGGCACGGGCGACGGCCAGGTCGCGCAGCGCCTGCATGACGATACCGAACTGCACCTCGACGTAGAGGGCGGCGACGTACGGGACTATAAGGCGCCCGGCGTGACGGTTCCCGTGAAGATCCTTGACGGCACGCGCGTCGATGCAGCCGACGGCGCATACGAGGCCGCGCTCATGACGAACGTTGCGCATCACGAGAGGAACAACGGGATGATCCTCGAAGAGCTTTCAAGGATCACGGCAAAGAAGCTCGTCGTCATCGAAACCGTGCCGACGGGCGATAATGAGGAAGAGATAAAGAAAGACGCCGAGCGGACGTTCGCAAACGATTATTTGTACAACCGCCTTTTCCATAATGCCGACGTTCCGGTCCCCGGAACCTACGAAACGCCGAGCGGATGGGAGGAGCGATTCAAGGCGCACGGATGGCGGGTCACAAAATCCGAGGATCTCGGCTACGATCAGCCGACCATCCGCGACATCCACCATCTTTTTATTTTTGAGAAATAACGCATTGTGCGATAATTCCCTTGATGCTGAGGATCACGGACGAGGAGCGTGAGCGCGAACGGGCGCTCTTTGAAACGGAGCGAAGGAACGCGCCGGAGCTTTTCGTACGGCCGCCGATGATCGATGACGATGAGGTGCTTCGTGCGGTGGGCATCGGCGGCCTGCCGGAGGGAAGGCCGGTGGCGTACCTGAAACTGATGCCGCAGGACTTCATCGTGGAGGAGATGGACCGCGAGGGAAAGGTGCGTGCCGCGGCGGCGAAGGAAGATGCGGCTGCCGTACCGGCCGAGGAGGCGGAGGGGAATACGTACTATGCGGACCTTGTGAAGGTGGGAGTATCCACCCTCGAAGCGAAGGACCGGCTTGCGCATGCGCTGGGGATCGAGGGCAGGAACATCGGGTTCGCGGGCGTGAAGGACCGGCTTGCGCTTACGGCGCAGGCGATCAGCATCCGGGGGCTTGCGGACGGAGGCGCGCTTTCGCGCGTGAACGAGGAGAATTTTTTTCTGCGGGATATCCGAAGGGGGAAGGGGGTTGTGGCGAACGGGGATCTCAAAGGGAACGAGTTCACGATCGCGCTCAGGTTCGCGGAGCCGCTCTCGGGGACGGCGAAGGCCTTCGTGGAAGAGCAGCTTGCGATCGCGAAGGAGGAGGGGTTCTGGAACTTTTTCTATCTTCAGCGCTTCGGCACGCCGAGGCTCATCGCGCACGAACTCGGCCGCCTTCTCGTGCAGGGGAAATACGGCGAGGTCGTGAAGATGTTCGTCACGCACCGCGCTCCGCGAGAGCTGCCGTACTTCGCGGCGATCCGGAAGGATGCGGAAGAGCGATGGGGCGACTGGGGAGCGATCCGGGAGATGCTCGACCGGTTCCCGTATCATTTCGGGATAGAGCGGACGTTCATGGCGCGCCTCATCGAGAGGCCGGACGACTTTCTCGGTGCGCTGCACGAAGTGCCGGACCAGGTGCGGCTTTGGTTCTATGCATACGACAGCCTCCTCTTCAATGAAAAACTTTCGGCGCTCATCCGCTCCGGCGAGGTGCCGCTCGAGCTGCCGTTCCTCACCTCGTTCGACAAGGCGGACTGGAGGCCCTATGCGGAATATCTGGAGAGGGACGCCGTTTCGCTCCCCGCGCGTTCCTGGAGGGATTTCCCGTTCGTGAGGGTGGAATCGCGGCGGTGCGTGACGCTGCAGAGCGTGGATGTCCGCAAGGCATCGTTCGAAGGGAATGTGGGGGCGGTATCGTTCTTCCTTCCGAAGGGATCGTATGCCACAAGCTTCCTTATGAATATGTTCTCCCTCGCATCGGGACTTCCTGCGGTGCCGGGCATTTCCATGGAGAGCGTCGATCCGAAGGCGATCCTCGGGGATGGTACGCTTGCGCCCGTGCTCGCGCGGTTCAGGACGGTGCTCGAGCGGCGCCAGGCGGATATTGATGCGGGTGAGGGAGGGGAGTAAGACGGATAAGGCGGATACGCGCGAGCATCCGAGGCGCCGCCGCGGCGGATAAATAAAGGAATATATAAAAAGTGAAGGGCCGGCATTGCATGCGCAATGACGGCCCTTGATAGAAGCTTAAGAAACTGCAACCTCTTGGACCTCCCACATTCCGCCTGCATACCGCAGACGGAGTTTGGGCGCGGCCCCGTCCGCGCGCCGGCCGCAGTTCACGGTGTGCACCGTTTTACCGTCGGCCGCAGTTTCGTTCGCCCAGACGTCAATCTGGTCGAATGTCGTCGCGAGGAGCTCGTGAACGGTACTCCAAGGAAAACGGACAAGCTCCGGCTTTGACGATGGCCGGGAGAATTCGAGCACCAGCCGCACCGGCGGCTTGTGCTCTCGCCGCAGAAGATGCGCTCCCGTGAGCACAAATCCTGCGGCGAAGAACTCGTCGACAAGGTCCTTCACTGAGACTTTCATTTCTGAAAGTCCGGCCTTCCCGAACACGGGACATCCCGTGTCGGCTGATTCCGGGGTGTGGTGACTGTCACGCCCTGACAACTCCCGAACGGAATATGCATTCCGTCCGAGCGCGGAGGCGGACGCCACGCGGCGTTCCTCGAGCTGGAGTGCACGATCGTACGTGCGTGTTTGGATCGTGATGCCGGCGGCCAACAGGCGGCGCTCCCACCGCTCATTGACGTTGACCTTCAGTATAATTGCTGTCGGCGTCGGCGCGGGGCTCCAGTACTCTGGCCGGGCGTGAACGGAGCACTTGCCGCGTTCGTTGCGGCAGCGTGCCTTCCCGTCCATTACTCCTGCGGTACATGCTATGAAAATGGGCTGCATCTCAGCCCTCGCTTTCTGCCCCTTGGGGCGGTGGAATGGGGTCTCAAGGACCTAGGGAAAATTATTACATATAATAATATATTTGTCAATATTCAGGCAAAAGGCGCAATTATCATTCAGAAACGCGCCTATTATAAGAAAAGCCCCGCAGATATGCAGGGCAAAGGCCGAATGGTTCAGCGGCACGCTTTCATCGGTGTGCTCGCCCGTGCTCCGGCCCGGAGCGATTGGAGGAACGCACGGGGATCGTCCCACCGCTTTTTAAAACGGAGCCGCACGTCCCGGAAGAGCGCAAGCTCCTTGCGGTACATAGCGAGGGCGACGTCCCGCATCAGGGGATCGGGCGACCCCACGTACGCATTCGCAACGCTTTTCAGGACGCGCGTGGCGTACAGGAATGCCGTCCTTCGTTCCTTGCGGCACGTAGGGAACGGCGTCCCCATCCGCAGCTTCCAGTGTATCCGGAGAGGTATTTCTCTGCGGATCCTGCGGATCCCGCCGTATGCGATAGCGAACGCCCTCCGGACGTACGCCATCGGTGAATATGAGTGCGAACCCATACTCCTCCTTTCTTGCATCGATGAGGGACGATCTTCCGACCTTCCTCCGGGGACGGATCGATGCACTGGGCATATTATATCATATATAAGAAATAATGCAATTCACCGTGCGCAAATTCAATCTTGAATTGCAACATCTCTTTCGGGGAAAATATCGGTACATCGATACCCATATAAACCCATACACACCGAGATGCCGCATGCCCAGTTCACTCATGACGACCGGATTGCACTCGCCCAGCTCCTGTGGGCCGGGAAAACACAGGCGGTCATCGCAAAACGGCTTGGAAAAGATCCGGGCGCGGTGAGCCGCGAGATCACACGGAACAAGGATGATGATGGCATCTACCGCGGAGCATCCGCCCATCGGAAAGCGCAGGGACGAAGGAAGGGTTCCAAAGCTACTTCGCAGAAAATCAGGAACGATCCTTCATTGCGGCGCTACATCGTGGACCGGATCGAACACTGCTGGTCGCCGGAACAGATCGCAGGACGGTTGAAGCGCATTGCGAAGAAGACCGTCATTTCCCATGAAAGCATCTACCGGTTCCTCTACGAGGACCGGCCCGATCTTGGGAAATATCTCCGTTATGAAAAAGGAAACTACCGGAGGAAGCGGGGCACGAAGGCCCGCGCAGCAAAGCGGGAAGCAATGAAAATCAGGAAGATCGAGGAGCGCCCCGCGATCGTCCTCGCGCGTACCCGTATCGGCGACTGGGAGGGAGACACTATCATCGACCGGACGAAAAAGCAGCGGATGCTCACGCACGTGGACCGTGTGAGCGGGTTCGGTGCGGCGGACAAGGTGGAGATCGTCACTGCGGAAAACGTGCATGCGATTATCCGCAGAAGATTCAAAAAAATTCCCCAAAAGAAACGCCGCACGATGACCCGCGACAACGGCGCCGAGTTTGGGGACTATGATCTCCTTCTTGAAGAGGAAACCGGCATGAAAGTATATCGCGCGACCCCCTACCACTCCTGGGAGCGCGGATCGAACGAGAACTGGAACGGACTCTTGCGCCAGTTCTTTCCGAAAGGGATGGAATTTGCTACCGTGAAACAATCTGATATTGACCGCGCCGTCCGACTGCTCAATGACAGGCCAAGAAAGCGGCACGGCTACCGCACTCCGCGAGAGGTGTTCAATGGTCGTTGCAATTCAAACTAGAATGCAGGGTGCAGCGGGGGTGCGGAGAATAAAATCCCGCCGGCGGTGCGGCGGGATTTATCGGAAATCTGATGGCATGGCGGGGATTAGAGGAAGAAAAAGCCGAACCCGCGCCGTGTGCCCGAAGGGATTCTCTTGAAGGAAAGGAACGTGATGAAGTTGTTGCCCATGCGGACGGTTTTCATAATGATGGGTGAGTGATGATTGTGCGACCTTTTCGCGAGGAAATGCCCTTTTGCTGTCTACCCTTCCATGGTACGCCCGCTCCGGGGGATTGTCAAGTGTCAAGAATAGTTGACAATTGTCCAGAATGGCATGGTATAATACGGACAACACCAAAAAAAATGGAAACCCAAAAACTGCATCCGATACAGGAAAAGCTCCTGCGCCTTGCGAAGAATCGGAACATTTCGAACCTTTCCCTGCGGGAGATAGGGGAGCTTGTAGGAGATCGTTCGGCGCAGAAGATAAAGCATCATCTGCAGCAGCTGGAAAAAAAGGGGCTGTTGCGGATCGATAGGGTGAGGGGCACCATCGAGAAACCGAAGGACGGCTGGATCGACGGGTTCCTTGAGCACGGGAAGCGCCTTCTCCAGATCCCGATCGTGGGTGTGGCGAACTGCGGTCCCGCAGAGGTGCTTGCGGAGGAGAATGTGGCGGGCTATCTGCGCGTATCGAATTCACTCGTGCATCGCGCGAGTAATAAAGGGCTTTTCGCGGTGCGTGCGGACGGGTTTTCCATGAACCAGGCGAAGGTGCACGGGGAGACGATCGATAACGGCGACTATCTCATCGTGGATGGGGGCGATTGCGTTCCGGCGGAGGGCGACGTCATCCTTTCCGTGATCGACGGCGCGGCGAACGTAAAACGATTCCATAAAGATGCCGCCCACAATCAGGTGGTGCTCACCTCGGATTCGACGGAGGACTTCGCGCCCATCTATGTCGGCGCCGACGACGATTTCTTCGTGAATGGCAAGGTGATCGAGGTGATCAAAAGGCCGCGCTAGCGGCCCGCTCGCGGCCGGGTCCTCCTCCTTATATAATGGAGCCATGGACACGCATGCGGCGCTTGCGGAGATCGAACAGGAGATGGAGGTGGACGCGGCGCTTCCGCTCCGGCCCGCGAACCTCGTCTTCGGCGAGGGGAACGTGGAGTGCGCGGTGATGTTCATCGGCGAAGCGCCCGGTGCGAACGAAGATCGCCTCAAGCGCCCCTTCGTCGGGCGAGGAGGACGGCTTCTCGATGACATGATCCGCGGGCTCGGATGGAAGCGCGAAGACGTCTACATCACGAACATCGTGAAGCGGCGTCCTCCGGAGAATCGCGACCCGCTCCCCGGGGAGATCGCGGCGTATAAGCCCTACCTTACAAGGCAGATCGACGCCATCGGGCCGAAGCTTATCGTGACGCTCGGACGCTTCGCCATGAACTATTTCCTTCCCGACGCGAAGATGACGAGGGACCATGGCCGCGCGCTTCTCGTGGGCGGGAGAACGGTGTTCCCCGTCTATCATCCGGCGGCGGCGCTGCGCTCGGCGGAGATGATGAAGGTCTTGAGGGAGGATTTCGGGAAGATCCCCGACGTGCTTTCGGGGCGAATGGCCGCGGAACCGCCCCCTGCCGTGATGCCGAAGGTGACCGCACCGCCGTTCGGCGGACCGAAGAAGGGCGGCAAAGGAACGGCCGGGGCTCCGTCGGGGCTTTTCTGATATGATTATGGTATGGATTTCAGTCTGACCTATCTTTTCGGGCGCTTCTTTTACCGGATCTACGCGTTTTTCCATCATTGGTATATCGACGGGTCGGCGGCGTTCGGGCGGAGGCTTATGGCGGCGCTCGCGGCCGCGGATCGCTCCTTTGCGCTCCGGGTGACGGTGCGGCATTTCTTCGAACCGCTCTATAAGGACTACACGATCGTGGGGCGCATCCTCGGGGTGATATTCAGGACGGGCCGCCTTGCGCTCGGGGCGGTCGTCGATTTCGCGATCGCAGGATGTTTCTTTATCGCCTATGCGATATGGATCGCGGTCCCGTTCCTTATCCTTTACTATGCGGCAAAGACCTTTTGATCCCTCATCGCTCTATCTCGACGATCCGCGCCTCAGGATGACGGTGGGCGGACGCATGATCGTGCGGGTGGTGGGCCGGGTGTCGTACCTCGTGCTTGCGGCGGCGATCTTCACCTTTATTTTCTCGAAGATCCATTTCCTCGTGTGGATCGGCATATTCCTTCTGATCGTTGCGGCGGATCTTCTCGTGCATCGGGGGCAGGGGGATGTGCCCATCTCCGAGATTTCGTTCGGAGAGGGAAGGATCGACCTTGCGAAGGTCACGTCGCCCGCGGCATTCGGCGCCATCGAGCGTGCGCTCGACAGAAGCATCATTACGAGGAAGGATTTCTCCGCGGAACTCGCGCATCGCCTCCTCGAATCGCCGGTGATCGCGGAGGGGTTGCGCCGCCTCGACGTAAAGACCCGCGATTTCAAAGAAAAGCTCGAAGCGATCCTCGAGAAGAGCGGAAATGCACGTCCGGGACGCGAGGAGGCCGAGAAGGCCGTCGAAGCGATCCTTGCGGCGGCGTTTGCGCAGGCGGTCCGGGCGGGCCATGAGTTCATCCAGCCTGCGGATGTTTTTTCGGCGCTTGCCAAAACGGGGGGCGAAGGAATGGAGATGCTCTTTCGGGAGTTTTCCATCGAATCCGGCGATCTCGAGCGCGCGCTCCTCTTCGGATCCCTTACGAAACGGGGATTCCTCCGGCGCCTTCCGCGGGTGTTGGGCGGCTTCGGTATCGGTACGCACCGGATGGCGAAGCATCGGATCATGAACCGGGCATGGACCGCGCGCCCGACGCCCACGCTCGACCGTTATGCCGTCGACCTTACCGACATGGCGAGGGGCGGGCAGGCGGGATTCCTCGTGGGGCACGGCGCGGAGTACGGCCGTCTCATTGAAACGCTCGCGCGGCCGCTCAATCCGAATGCGATCCTCATAGGCGAGCCCGGTATCGGGAAGGAATCGATCGTGCATCACCTCGCTCTCGCGCTCGTGAAGGACAATGTCCCGAGCGGGCTCTTCGACCGCCGCCTGGTGGAACTTCATCTTGCGAGCCTTGCGGCCGGCGCACCGCCGGAGGAGCTCGAGGCGCGGATCAAGGCCATCGTGGAGGAGATCGAGGACGCGGGGAACGTCATCCTCCATATCCCCGATATCCACAATCTTGTGCGCACGTCGGGGGCTTCGTACCTTTCGGCGGCCGATGCGCTCATGCCCGTCATCATGGAGAACCGGTTCCCGGTCATCGGGTCGACCTATCCCCGCGAGTTCAAGCAGCTCATCGAGCCCCGCAGCGATTTTGTCGCGATATTCGAGAAGATTCCCGTGGCGGAGATCACGGAAGAGGAGGCGGAGCGGGTCCTTACGTACGAAAGCGTACTGCTCGAGGACGAGACGGATATCGAGATAAGTTTCGGAGCGATCAAGCGCGCCGTTGCGCTCGCGAAGCGGTATCTCCGCGACAAGTATCTTCCCTCGAGCGCCGAGGAGCTTGTGAAGAGCGCGCTCGTGGATGCGGAGCGGCGCGGAGAAAAGGCGCTCGGTCCGGAGAGGATCACCGCGGTCGCCGAAGGAATGGTGAACGTGCCGATGCACGAAGCGGACGAGGACGAGGCGGAGAAGCTGCTTCATATGGAGGAGCTTGTGCACGAGCGGCTGGTGGGCCAGGATGAGGCGGTGAACGCGGTGGCGGACGCCATACGGGAATACCGATCGGGCCTTGTGCGCAAAGGGGGGCCGATCGCAAGCTTCCTTTTCGTAGGGCCGACCGGTGTTGGAAAAACGGAGCTCGCGAAGATCCTCGCCGACATCCAGTTCGGTTCGGAGCGGATGATGGTCCGCTTCGACATGACGGAGTACCAGGACAAGGCGAGCTACGCGCGCTTCATAGGATCGTCCGACGGCGCGGTGCGCGGTGCGCTCACCGATGCGGTCCTCGCGAAGCCGTATAGCCTCATCCTTCTCGACGAGTTCGAGAAGGCGTATCCGGATATTCTCGATCTCTTCCTGCAGGTGCTCGATGACGGACGCCTCACGGACAGCCTGAACCGGGTCGTGGACTTCACGAACACGATCGTCATTGCGACCTCGAACGCCCATTCGGACATCGTGAACGAGGCGCTCTCGCAGGGCCAATCGATGGATCAGATCGCGGAATACGTGAAGGCGCGGCTTACGGACGTCTACAAGCCGGAGCTCCTCAACCGCTTTTCGAAGATCATCGTGTTCAAGAATCTCGGGCCGGACGACCTCATGAAGATCGTGGCGATGAATCTCGCGGAGCTCGTGGATACCATGAAGGAGAAGGGGATCTATCTCGATTTCGATCCCGAGGCGCTCCGGGAGATCGCGAAGCTCGGATACGATCCCGCGTATGGTGCGCGTCCGCTCCGCAGGGTGATCGACGAAAAGGTGCGCGCCCCGCTTTCCCGGGCGATCCTCGGTAAGAAGGTGCTGAAGGGGAACCGCGTGAAGCTCGTGTATGCGGACGGTGTGTTCGACTTCGTGCCGGAGCAGTGATAAAAATGGCGTTATATAATGCGGAGAAATAGCGCAATGCGGTAGAATGGAGGTATGGCTTTAAGACCGACGGCATCCACGAACCGGGACATTGCGGAGATGCTCCGCCAGATCGGGGAATATCTCGCGATGCAGAAGGTGGCCTTCAAACCGCGGGCCTACGAGAAGGCCGCGGAGGCGGTGGCGGGCCTCGAGGAGGAGGCGTCCGACCTCTATGCGAAAGGGGGCGTGAAGGCGTTGCGGGAGATCCCGGGCGTGGGGGCATCGATCGCGGAGCATATCGAAGAGATTTTGAAGACGGGCAGGCTCGCGTATTACGAGTCGCTCAAGAAAGAGACGCCGGTGCGCCTCGACGAGCTTTCCCGGGTGGAAGGGCTCGGACCGAAATCCGTGGAGCGGCTCTATAGGGAGCTCGGCATCCGCAACCTGAAGGAGCTCGAAGCCGCGGCGAAGGCGGGGAAGATCGCGGCGCTCGCGGGATTCGGAAAAAAGAGCGAGGAGAAGATCTTGAAGGGGATCGGATTCGCAAAAGGGGCCGGTCAGCGGTTCATGCTGGGGCACATCATGCCGAAGGTGCGGGAGATCGAGGCGATGCTCGCCGCCGTGCCGGGCGTGGAACGCGCGATCGCCGCGGGTTCGGCGCGCCGGCGCAAAGAGACCGTCGGCGATATCGATATTCTTGCGATCTCGTCCGATCCGGGGACCGTCATGGAGGCGTTCGTCGCAATGCCGGGGACGCTCTCCGTCATCGCGCACGGCGCGACGAAGTCGTCCATAAAGATACGTCCGGGCATCAACGTGGACTTACGGGTGGTTCCGAAGGAATCCTACGGCGCGGCGCTCAATTATTTCACGGGATCGAAGGACCACAACGTGGCGATACGCCAGATTGCGGTAAAGAAAGGATTGAAGCTCAATGAGTACGGGCTTTTCAAAGTGGGCCCCGGAGGGAAGGAGGTCCGCATTGCCGGGGACGATGAACGGGAGATCTACGCCCGCCTCGGCATGGACTGGCCCGCGCCGGAGCTCCGCGAGAATGCGGGGGAGGTGCAGGCGGCGCTTGCGCACAGACTCCCGAAGCTCATCGAATACGGGGACCTCAAAGGGGACCTCCAGGTGCAGACCGACTGGACCGACGGTACGGCATCGATCGAGGCAATGGCGAAGGCGGCTATGGCGCAGGGACTCGCCTATATCGCGGTCACCGACCATACGAAGCGGCTTGCGATGACGCACGGCCTCGACGAGGTGCGGATACGGAAGCAATGGAAGGAGATCGATGCGGTGAATGCGCGGCTTGCGGGGAAGATGACGGTTCTCAAAGGGACGGAGTGCGATATCCTGAAGGACGGGTCGCTCGATCTCCCCGACGAGGTGCTTGCGAAGCTGGACGTCGTGGGAGTATCGGTGCACTCGTTCTTCGGGCTTTCCCGCAAGGACCAGACGGCGCGGGTGATCCGTGCGATGGAGAATCCCTATGTGGACATCCTCTTCCATCCCACGTGCCGCATCATCGACCGGCGCCCGCCGATCGATCTCGATATGGATGCGGTGATCGCGGCGGCAAAACGCACCGGCACCGTGCTCGAGATCGACGCCTATCCGGACCGCACGGATCTCAGGGATGAATATATCCGCAAGTGCGTGGAAGCCGGCGTGCAGCTTTCCATCGATTCCGACGCGCATGCCATCGCCCACTTTCCCTATCTCGAATACGGCATCGCGCAGGCGCGGCGCGGATGGGCATCGAGGGATGACGTGGTGAACGCCCGGCCGCTCGCGAAGATGCGCGCGCGCCTCAAAAAAAGCGCAGGATGGTAAAAAAGCCCCGTCACGGGCGAATCTGTGACGGGGCGATGATGGATGTTACTCCCTGGGTGCGGGCGACCAGGGTTCTCGCCATCGATAGCAGATTTTTAAGCAGCATTGCGGCTTCTTCATCGGGGACAAGGGGAACGTCTTTATACCGTGCATGGCGTCCCCAGCGCATGAGGCGATCGTTCAGAAAATCGCCGCGGAGCGCACGAGTCCTGAAGAGCCCGACGTTCGCCGTGATCTCTTCGGAGACCACGTATCCTTCCGGGGTCTCTATGATCATTGCCGCATACGTGCAATGGTAGAGCCCGAGGGATGAATATCCGGATACCCGGAAAATGGCGCGCGGATCTCCCGGAGCGGCGGGCAGCCGAAACACCGAAAAATCCTCTGCGCTTGCGGCCATCAGCTTGATCTCATCAAGCGACACCGGTGCCGTTTCCAAGAGAAAGAACAGAATCCCAATCGCCAACACAATCGCAAACACTTCCATCGGTGAACCCTCCTGGTAAACATTATACCATATATGTAAAAATATGAAAAGGTACCGCGCAGGAGTGCGGGGTATGGTAGAATTACCCCATGACATTGCCCAAAGAGCCCGCTGAACCGCGGAAAATCCCCACGAAAAAGCAGGTGGTGGCGGGGTTCGTCGTCTATCGGAAGACGAGCGACGGGGTGAAGTTCCTCCTTTTGTATCGCAGGGGGAATTACTGGAACTTCCCGAAGGGGCACTTCGAACCGGGCGAGCGGAGCATCGATACCGCACTGCGGGAGCTCGAGGAAGAGACGGGCATCAAGAAGAACGAGCTGCGGATCGCGCCGAACTTCAGGGCCTACGAACGCTTCTATTTCAAAATCGGTGCGCAGGGGATCTACGACACCGTGATCCTTTTCCTTGCCGAGACGCACAAAGCGGAGATCATCATCCGCCCGAGGGAGCACAGCGGGTACGGATGGTTCCTCTACCACGATGCGATGAACGTGATAGGGAAGAAGTACGTGGACACGAAGAAGGTGCTGAAGCAGGCGAACGATTTTCTGCGTCCGCGGCGGAAGCCGCAATCGCCGCAGCAAGCGCCTTCGCCGCATCGCACCGCCGAACGCCGCCAAGGGACGCCCGCATCATCCCACCGTGACGCGCAAAAGGAAGGTTCCGCAAGGAAATAAAGGAACAAACAAAAAAGGCCCGAAGGCCTTTTTTATATCTGCTATTTCTTGGCTGCAGCGACCACCTTCTTGAACGCTTCGGGTTCGTGCTCGGCGAGGTCGGCGAGGATCTTGCGGTCGAGGGCGACGTTCGCCTTTTTGAGCGCGGCGATGAACTTGCTGTAGCTCATGCCCTCCTCCCGGATCACCGCATTGATCTTCACGTTCCAGAGCTGGCGGTAGGTGCGCTTCTTCTCCTTGCGTCCGCGGAACGCGTGGGCTCCGGCGTGGAGAAGCGCCTCTTTCGCATAGCGCTCCTTCGACTTGCGGCCCCAGCGGAACCCCTTGGTCCTCTTGAGGACTTTGGCGCGGCGCTTATTGGCAATGGTACCCCTTTTGACTCTCGGCATGGCGGTATGCGGTTATATTAATAGTTGAGAAGCTTCTTGAGAGGGAAATTGAGCGAAGCGTTCTTCCGGGAATTGCGGTTCGTCTTGGTGCTCTTGCGCGTCTTGAAATGATCGATGCCCATGGAGCGGCGCACGATCTTTCCGTTCTTCGTGATCTTTATCCGTTTGGAAAGGCTTTTGGAAGGCATGGGATTCGTATGGGTTTCCTTGAAAAATCCCCCGGTGAGGGGTATCTCCTGCTCAATAGGTAAGAGGGTATCACATCGGGGAAAACTTTGCAACTGCCGGGATCCACGCCCCCCCATGATATGGGAAGAGGCAGGGACGGCGGTGGTCCCTGCCTCGATTGGATTGTGGCCTCGCCTAGCGGAGCTGGGCGAGGATCTGCTGGCCTTCATTGGCCAGCACCGCTGCATGGGTGATGCCGTAGAGCATCACCCCGAACATGGCCGCGCCTGCGGCCGCGGGACAGACCGCGAGCACTCGAGGTCTGCGGAGTGCCAATACCAGCAGGCACACCGCAAAAAGAACAACTGAATCCGGCGTCGACAACATAGTCATAACCCCTCCTTTGGGATGACGTATATATAATAGCACAAAAGTGCCTATATTGTCAAGTATAGCCGGAACGGGCTACTTTTTCGCGATCTGCACGGCGGGGCCGTTGCCGAGGAAGCGGGGTTCGTTGAGCTTCTTGTATTCCATGGGCAGAAGCTTGAGGAATTCGAGGAGTTTCTGCATTGCCCAGTCCTTGTTGCGCTTCTCGCGGCCGCGGAGGCGCATCGTCACCTCCACGGGGTGCCCTTGGGCGAAGAATTTCTCCACCTGGCGGACGCGGACCATGAGGTCGTTCTCCGCGGCGCGGGCGCTGATCTGCACCGTCTTCATGGCCGTCCCTTTCTGGGCGAGCCGTTCCTTTTTGAGGCGCTTATCCTCCTCATAGCGGAACTTGTCGTAGCTCATAAGGCGTACGACGGGGGGATTGGCATTTGCGGAGATCTCGATGAGATCGAGGCCTTCCTCGGGGCGGGCAAGCTTAAGCGCCTCTCCGCGGGGCATGACGCCGAGGTTGGTTCCGTCCTCTCCGATGACGCGGAGCTCGGGGGCGGTTATTTGGCTGTTGATACGGGGCTTTGGAATGGGAGTGGGATCTTACGCGAACAAATATGCTTGGTTCCATTGTAGCGAAATATGGTAAAATAATCAAAATGGAAGAAGGAGCCGTAAATCACCCGGGGATCCCGGAGGAGGAATATCGTACGCTGGGGCGGAAGACGCTCTGGATGTTCGTGTTCGAGCGGATGAATGCAACACTGCTTTTCTTCATGCTCGCGGCCGTGCTTCTCGTGGTGGGGAGCCAAAAATCGCTTGCGACGACGCCGTTTGGAAACCTGGCGGCATACGCCATGCTCGGCGCCGGGGCGTCCGCGATCCTCTTTGTTGTTGTGTTCGGCGTCACGTTCCTCATCGCATGGCTCATCTACGCGAACTATAAGTTCGCGCTCGGGGAGGATTCGCTGAAGATCAAGCGGGGCATCCTCGAGAAGGAGGAGGTGGCGATCCCGTACCGGCAGATCCAGGACGTGGACATCGAGCGGGATCTTTCTTTCCAGATGATGGGCCTCAGCAAGATCCTGATCCTGACCGCGGGCCACGAGGACGTGGGTAAGCCGGGCGACGACGACAGCGAAGGCATCCTGCCGGCCCTCGACAAGGATCTCGCCGAATGGCTGCAGCGGGAACTGCTTCGGAGAGCGAACATCCAGAAGGTGACGGAAGAACCCGCACAATAGGAGAGGGAGCAAAAAAAAAGACCGACGTGCGACGGCGGTCTTTTTTGATCCCGGTCCGCGCCGGTGTGTCGGATTCGTTATTCCCGGCAACGGCCGTGACAGCGGCAGTGGCTGCCCTTGAGTCCCGCGATGCCCGCAATGATGACGAGGAGCGGCCAGGTGACGTTCACGAACCCCCATGTGAAGATGCCGATCTCCGCAAGGAAGAATTCGAGGCCGACGATGATCGCGAGGACCGGAATGGTGCGGCGATGGGCGCAACGGCACCCCGCATCCTGTCCGTGCGCTGCGGCATCCTGCACCCCGTGCTCTCCCGCGTGTTCCTGCGTGGAAGCGTCCATATTGTAGAGTGGGAAGACTATGGTGCGACCTTTATATATAGTAAGTATACCACCCTCCGCCAGGGGAGCGGCACCCGGGCCTGCATTCTAGTTTGAATTGCAACGACCATTGAACACCTCTCGCGGAGTGCGGTAGCCGTGCCGCTTTCTTGGCCTGTCATTGAGCAGTCGGACGGC
>JAJYDL010000037.1 GCA_021777495.1 bacterium | reverse complement strand
AAACAATCTGATATTGACCGCGCCGTCCGACTGCTCAATGACAGGCCAAGAAAGCGGCACGGCTACCGCACTCCGCGAGAGGTGTTCAATGGTCGTTGCAATTCAAACTAGAATGCAGGCGTGCGGGCGTCCTCGGCGCTTGTTTAGACGGGATGGGAGGGATATCATTGTTTCATGCACTCGCCATATGGGACCGCGGCCGTGATCGCGCTCATGGTCATCGTGGTGGTCGCGATCGACGCCGCATTCTTTCGGAACTTCTTCTGGGAGCGCTTGATGGTGAACATCGGGATCGTCCTCATATTCCTTGCCTTCTCCCTGAGATTCCTGAAATAGCGGGGATTGCGGAACGCATGCCGTGTTGGGATCCGTGCGGATATGGTAGGATAAGACCATGAACACGAAAAAAATCCTGATCGGCGTTGCCGTGATCGCGGGGCTTGCAAGCATCGGTATGGCGGTCTATTACTGGATCACGCCGGCGGATATGCTCCCGGCCTATGTTCCGGGATATACGCTCGCAAAGACGACACCCCATATGAAACACGGGATCGCGGCGCTTGTCGTCGGGCTCGGACTTCTGATCTACGCGTGGTTCGCAAGCGGAAAGAAGAAAGGAACGGACGGAGGCGCCGCATAGCGGCCGGGCTCGATGGAGCGGGCATGGCGCCGATCCCTTAGCGGATAATGAGAAGACCAATGATGCCGGCCGCGATACAGTAGACGGCGAACGGCGTGAGCGTGTTCGTTTTGAAGTGCCGCGTGAGGAATTTCACGGCGAACCATGCGCCGAATGCCGCGAATGCGGCACCCCAGACCGAAGCGCTGATGAGTGCGCCGTTATGGGAGGCGAGAAGCGGCGGGATTTCGAGGAGGGCCGCGGCGCCGATGATCGGCGTGGCGAGCAGGAATGAGTACCGGAGCGCGTCCTCGTGGGAAAGTCCCGCCATAAGGGATCCCGAAAGCGTGGTGCCGGTGCGGGAGAATCCGGGAAGCAGGGCGAGAACCTGCATAATCCCGACATTGAAGGATTGCCTCCATGAGAGGCGGCGCGCGATGCGATGGTCGTTCTCCTCGGTGCGTTCCACGGCATCCACTGCGGTATCGCCCCTCCGAAGCGCGCGCACCCGGATCCATTCGGCGGCAAGAAGAAGGAGTCCGTTCAGGATAAGGAAGGATGCGGCGGACCCGGGGGAGAGGAGGAACCCGCGGATCTGGTCTTTCAGGAGCAGACCGATGAATCCCGCGGGAATGGTGCTTACAACGAGGAGCCAGCCGAGTTTGGCGTCCGGATCGGCATCGCTTATCTCGCGCGCGGCAAGGGATCGGAACATTCCTTTGACGATCCTCGCCCAGTCCTTGAAGTAGAACGTAAAGAGCACGAGTGCGGTCGCAAGGTGCGTCGCCACAAGGAATTCAAGGAACGATTCGGCGTGCTGGTCGATGTGCCAGCCGAGCAGTCCCGGGAGGAGTACGCTGTGGCCGAGGCTTGAAATGGGGAAAAGTTCGGAGATTCCCTGGGTGAGTCCGAGAATGATTGCCTGGAATACGGTGATCATTTTTTATTTATTTCTTTTTTGAGGAGTATGGCTTTTTGCACGATGCGCCCGCGAAGGCATATATGCATTATATGCTACAATGGGCACGTATGCAGGAATACGTGACCGCGGCGGTTTCGCTCCGCAAATATTCCCAAGGCGATCTCGATGGCCGCTATATACTGTTCACGGAACGTTTCGGGAGGATGGCGGGCAAAGCGAAAAGTTCGCGGAAGATAACATCGAAGCTCGCGCCCCACCTCGAACCGGGAACGCTGCTCAAGGTCCGGTTCGTGGAGGCGCACGGGACCCAGATCATCGATGCGCTCAAGGAGCGGAATGCGGACCTTTCGCTCCGGGATCTCGATCATCTTGCCATGGTGCTTCCGGAGGGGCAGCCCGAACCCGAGATTTGGCGCATGGTCATCGAGGGACGTTTTTCGTGGCGCGCGGCGCTTGCGGTGCTCGGCTGGGATCCCGAGGATGCCGTATGCGGCGCGTGCGGGGTCCGGCAGGGAGCGTTCTTCTATATTCCCCGGCAGGATTTCTTTTGCGCGATCTGCGTGCGCAAACTCCCTTCAATAACGCGTCAAAATGCGGTACTATCCTTACATGTCCCCTTACAACCCGAACGGCATATGGACGAGCAAGGAAAATCCCAATCTTCCCCGCGCAGCCCGATCGAGGGTCGAGGAACGGAAGCAGGTAGCTGAGCCTGGCGGGATGGCGTCCGAGGGGAGCGGTCCCGGGGCTCCGAAAAGGGAAGACGCATCCGAACCTCGGCACGAGGAGCTCAGAATACGTCCGCCGCATCATCGGTCATTCCTTGGCCGGTGGGGTCTTTTGCTTTTTGGGATCGGCATCGTGGTCATAGGCGGCGCAGCGGTCGTTCTTGTGGCCTACCTGAAACCGCCGTCGCAGCCGGCGACGGTGTTCACGATCGCGCCGCCTCCGGGCGTGGAGGTCGGCGTGCCGTTCACGCTTTCATTGAGCGCCGCAAATGATTCGCGCACGGATCTCTCGGGCGCCGTCGTGGCGGTGCAGTTGCCGCAGGGCTTCGAATTCGTGGGCAACGGTCCATCGACCCAGGTGCAGGAATATTCCCTCGGGGACATCGCGTCCGGCGCGGTCGCATCCCAAAGCTCGACGATCATCGTGACCGGCGCGCCCTCCCAGCTGTATGCCATCTCCGCCAAACTCCTCTACAGCACGCCGGAAACCCCTTCGACGACGTACGAGACGGACCAGGCCACGAGCATCACGCCGGGTCCGTCCACATTCAGTCTCAGCTATTCCGCGCCGACGAATATCGTGAGCGGGCAAAGTTTTCCCGTTACGGTGAACTATGCGAACAACGGAAGCCAGCCGATCGCGGATGCGCGCATCGCATTGCAATATCCTCCCGCATATGCGTTTACGACGAGCAGTGTTCCTACCGCGACGGGCACCGCGGCGTCGCTTTCCTTCGGAACGTGGGATGTCGGTACGCTGGCCCCGGGACAGGGAGGATCCTTCATTGTGACGGGCGCGATCGTAGGACCGTCACAGGCCCAGTACCAGCTCCAGGGGACGGCGTATATCGCGCTCGGCGGCCGGCAGTATCCGGCAAACGTGCAGACCGTGAATTTCACCCTCGTGCCTTCGCCGCTCGAGCTTGCGGTAAGCGTGAACGGCAGCACCGATTATATTTCGAAGACCGGCGACAGTCTGAGTTACACGCTTACCTATACGAACAATTCCGCCGTGACGCTTTCGAGCGTGAAGATCACGACCGCGCTCTCCGGCCGGATGTATGATTTCGGCTCGCTGCAGACTGCAGGAGCGTTCGACTCGCGGACGAATACGATCACCTGGTCCGCGGCGAACGCGCCCGGGCTTGCGTCCGTTGCGCCGGGGCAGTCCGGATCGGTCTCGTTCAATGTCAAAACACTTTCCGCGTTCCCGATCCGCCTTCCAAGCGACAAGAACTATTCGCTGTCCGTCACGGGAAAGATAGAATCGCCCACGGTCATACCGGGGGCATCGGGT
>JAJYDL010000019.1 GCA_021777495.1 bacterium | reverse complement strand
TTCCTCCTTGATCCTCCGCAGTATCTGTTCCTTCACCTCCTGGGGAACTCGATGGTATTTCTTCATTTCATTATCTTTGGACAATCCGACCTTTCTGTCCAATATATGGGGTCAAGGCCATGCGCTGAAAGTCATCCTCGAATTGTTCGGGAGATTCTCGTGGCGGCATCCTCCTGTTGAGACGATAAAGAAAGACCAAGAAAATCTACTTAGCGGCCACGCGTAGTTGAAATATACAACATTACGGGCGCACACAAGAATCCTCCTCATCCCTGTTCTGTTCTGGGTCATCTTTGTGCGCTATTTTCTTCGTCGTTGACAAATAATACCCTCTAGGGGTATTATAGAATCATGAACCAAGCCATCAAGAAGCGAGCGCTCCGGCGGCTCCAGATCGTAAAGGGCCAGGTAAAGGGCCTCGAGAAGATGATTAACGACGAAAAGTATTGCGTCGACGTCATCACCCAGTCGTCCGCCATCCGGCAGGCGCTCGCAGGCGTCGAGGGGCTCCTTCTCGAAAACCATCTTGCGACGCATGTGGCGTCGCAGATGAAGCACGGACAGAGCAAGAAGGCCAGCGCTGAAGTGTTGAAGATATATAAACTCTCACAGCGAAGGTAATGAAACCGGCCGCCGCCGCGATCGTCATATTCATCATTATCCTCACGTTCGCCGCGGGTGCGTTCGCAATGAGCGCCATGATGAACTCCGGCAGCCACGTGAATTGCCTTGCGGCGATCCCCGGAAGCCCGGAGTGCGTCGGCGGCATGACCCCGTTGCAGTTTGCGATGACCCACATTAACGCGCTTGGCGGCGCGTCGCTCGGCATCATCGGAACGCTTGCGGTTCTGCTCCTTGCCGCGCTCGCGTTACTCGTGTGGCTTAGGGTTGCGGACGAACCCAACGTGCTCGCAACGGCGTCATTGCATACTTTGTGGATATTTTCCGAAGAACATCTGCAAGGTCTTCGCAAGCAACGCCATTGGATTTCCATTCTCGAAAAGCGTGATCCGTCCCTTGCATACGCCATGAACTAGCGCGACGTTCGTCGGCAGTTTCATGGCGCACAACCGCTCTCACGCGGTTTTTTCGTTCGCAAACAAATGCAACTTCATCATATGGAAACACACAAACCAACACTTGAGGAGTTTCTCGAGAGCGTCGAATCGATCAAGGAAAAAGCGGGCGCGGACCTCACGACCGCGGAGGATCTGAGCATCGCCGTCATGAATCTCGTGAGCTTGGAGGAGCATTTCTTCTTCACTGCCGAAAAAACAAAGAAGGACGGATATTTCGACACGATCCAGGAAATCCGCAACGAGCGCAAGAAGCTGCTCGCCCGGCTCATGCCGGAGAACGAGGGCGAAACATGGTGCATCGCGAAGCACCTGCTCGCGGCCGCCATGCGCCTCATCGAAGTGGGAAACAAGCTGCAGTCGGAAGGCGAGAAGGAAAAAGCAAAAGAGACCTTTGCGAGCGCATACAAAATCTACTCGCTTTTCTGGGGGCTCAAACTCGGGTTGATCAAAGGCCGAAGCAAAGACGAGAAGAACGGCCGACACTCCGGGCTCGAAGAGCTCGTGGGCAAGCTTGCCGACTGCTGCGATGAATGATGCGGAACACGAACCGGACAAGGGGAGCGGCAACGGCATCCTCTGGGGGAGCGCGATCGTCGCGGTTGGCATGGTGCTTTCGGCCGCCGCGTACGCGTTCGTCGTGAGATCGTCCGGAGAGAAAAGCACGGAAGGCCCGTTGGCGGCCGTTTCATCAACTTCGGCATTGGCATCCCTGCAAGAAGAGGTAACCCCGGCGGAGGGCGTGACCTTGCCCGTCGCGTGGGGCAACCTTGGCCAGCAACTCACCGCTGCGGGCGTGATCGACGAGGCGCAGTTCAAGGCGCTCTACGCCCGGCAGGGCGGACTGCCGCAGGATATGGCGCAGATGCTCGACGGGCCGAACAACGGGCAGATCAAAATAACGCCGCAGAACGCGGGCATCATCCTCAACATGCTCTGGGCGCTCGGGCTCGGGAACAGGAATCCCGTTCTCACGAATGGCCCGATGGAAAATCCGCACTACGGGGGCGCGGGGAACTTTGCGTCGACCGGCGGATGGACACTCGCGGTCGGCAATGCCATGAACCATTATGATATGCATCAATTCGTGACGCTCACCGCCGCGCAGCAGTCGCTCGTCGAACAAGTGGCGCAGGGCATCTACCGTCCTTGCTGCGGCAACTCCGCGTATTTCCCTGACTGCAACCACGGCATGGCGATGCTCGGCCTCCTCGAACTCATGGCATCGCAGGGCGCGACGGCCGAGCAGATGTACAAAGCCGCGCTCGCGGTGAACTCGTATTGGTTCCCGGACACGTACATGACGCTCGCGGAATATTTTGCGGGCAAAGGGACTGCATGGAGCGCCGTCGATCCCAAAACGGTACTCGGAGCCTCGTATTCGAGCGCCCAGGGATATCAAGAGATCCTTTCCGAAGAAACCCAGCCGCCATCAGGCCAACCGTCGGGCGGGGGAAGCTGCAGCACTTCATAACCATGGAACTCCTCATCAGCACATCGTTGGTTGCGGCGTTCGTGGCGGGGATTGCGGCCTTGTTCGCGCCGTGCTGCGTCACGGTGCTTCTGCCGTCCTATTTCGGATCGATCTTCGAGACGCGGCGCAAGGTGTTCCTCATGACCTTCATCTTCTTTCTCGGCATTCTCACGGTCTTCCTCCCGCTCGGATTGGGATTTTCGTCGCTGAGCACCTTTTTCGGCCACTACCACCACGAAATATTCACGGTGGTGGGGTTGCTGCTCCTCGCGTTGGGCGTATCGCTTCTTTTCGGGAAGCGCCTGCCCATGCCCAAATCGTGGAAGCCCAAGTTCGAGGTGAGGGAAAAAGAGACGGCGGTATCGGTCTATGTGCTCGGTATTTTTTCCGGCATTGCGACGACCTGCTGCGCTCCGGTGCTCGCGGGGGCGCTCGCGCTTTCGGTGCTCCCGGGATCGTGGGTATGGGGCATCATCTACACGCTCGCCTACGTGCTTGGCATGGTGACGCCGCTCTTCATCCTTGCGTCCGTCATCGATCGCACGGGCCTCACGAATCGCCTCTATGCGGCCCGCAAGCCGTTCGCCTTCACGCTCTTCGGCAGAGAGTTCAGGACGCGGATCGCCGACCTTCTCGCGGGGGCGACGTTTGCCGTGATGGGCGTCTTTACGCTCGTCTTCGCGGCGAACAACCCCATGGGCTACTCGGCAGCCGCGGTGAACATCGACATCCTCATCACGCAGATTCTCCAATCGCTCAACCGGTTCATCGGATGGGTGCCGCAGTTCGTCTGGGCCGCCGCGGTAATAGGGCTTTTCGCCTGGCTCGTGGCGCTCGCCTTCAAACAATCGAAAGAAAATCAATAACCAAAAACATGAAAACGGTAAGACAAAAAAGGGGGATACCGGGCGCGGTGTGGTTCGCGCTGGCCGCGGTCGCCGTCCTCGGCGGCATCTATGCGCTCGCGGCGGTTTCGCGCTCCTCGGCCGGTCCCGTGAGCGATATCCAGGCGCTCGTCGGCAAGCCCGCACCGCAGTTCTCGTTGCAGGATGTGCACGGCAACACCTATACCAACGACAGCCTCAAAGGAAAGAATGTCGTGCTCTTCTTCAATGAAGGCATCATGTGCTATCCGGCGTGCTGGAACCAGATGGCCGCGCTCCCGGAGCTCGACGGTTCCGACACGGTGGCGCTTTCGGTCGTGATCGACCAGCCGTCGGAATGGGCGAGCGCGATCCGGCAAATGCCGCAGCTCGCCTCGGCCACGGTGCTTTTCGATACGGACAAGGCCGTGTCAAACGAATACGGCATGCTCACGGTCAATTCTTCCATGCACTACGGCTCCTATCCCGGACACACCTTCGTCGTGATCGACAAGCAGGGGATCGTCCGCTGGGTATACGACGATCCGGCAATGGGCATCGATAACGAGAAAATCGCGAGCGAATTCGCGACGTTGCGCTAAGCATAAAGGTCGAACATAACAAACAACACCATGAACCAATTTATTCTGCCGATCCTCGCCATCGCGCTCCTCGGCGTGTGCGTCATCATGATGTTCCGGCACCGCAAACCTTCTGCGGGCACGGAACACCATGACCGCTCCACCGATCAAGGCCAACCATCAAAGGTCGAACCAGCAAAACACGATATGAAGCAGGACCATTCCTGCTGCCACTGAACGCGGGCACGCCGCGTGCCGCATCGCGTATCGTGATAAAATAGAAACATGGATCCCCATTATGCGTGGCTGCTGTGGAGCCTGCTCCTTCTCGTCGTCTGGGCCGTCGTCTATCTTTTCCTCCGGGACCGCGAGCGGAGGAAGACGATGCTGGTCGTGAGCGCGTGGACGTCGCTCCTCGGCCTCACCGAGCCGCTCTTCGTCCCGGCCTACTGGAATCCGCCGTCGCTCTTCGATCTCGCTCAGCGGACGCATTTCGACATCGAGAGCCTCGTCTTCTCGTTCGCGATCGGCGGCATCGTCATCTCGCTCTACGACTGGATCTTCAAAAAGCAAGACGTCGCCATCGCGCCGATGGAGCGGCACGATCCCCGGCATAGATACCATCTCTGGGCGCTCCTTGCCGCGCCGGTCATCTTTTTCGCGCTGCTCTTCGTGCCGCACCTCAATCCCATTTACGTGGCGGCCATCGCCATGGTGGCGGGCGGGATCGCCACGTGGTACTGCCGCCCGGACCTCAAAAAGAAGATGGTCACGAGCGCATTTCTCTTTCTCGCGCTCTACTTCCTCTATTTCCTCACGCTCATCGCCGCGTACCCCGGCTACGTCGAGCGGGTGTGGAACCTCGCCGCGATCTCCGGCGTCCTTGTCCTCGGCGTGCCGCTCGAGGAGCTCATGTTCGCGTTCAGCCTCGGGTTCTATTGGTCGAGCGTCTACGAGCACATGGCGTGGCGGAAGCTGCATCCGCGCGGCGCTTGACAGAAAATACCCCATGGGGGTATTATGGAAGTAACCCATGGAAAACCATACCCATCACCAATCTCAACACGGGGAAGAAAAAGGCGCATACACGTGCCCGATGCATCCCGAAGTAAGGCAGGACGCGCCGGGCCGCTGCCCGAAGTGCGGCATGTCTTTGGTCAAGGAGGGCGATCCGCAGCACCGGCACGGCGACGAAGGCCCTGGAGCCATGCCGCACGATCGCCATCCCAAAGAGGTTGACGTCGGAGCAGCGGCGCATGCCGGAGGGAAGATGTATACCTGCCCGATGGATCCGGACGTCATACGCGATATGCCCGGCGAATGCCCGAAGTGCGGCATGGAACTCGTGCCCATGGAGGCGGGCGGTGACCATGGCGTGCATGCAGGGCACGGCGGTGCCGAGCAGGATTTCAAGCGCCGGTTTTTCATTACGCTCCCGTTCGTGCTCGCGGCCATGGCGCTTTCGCCGAACATCCAGGCTTGGTTCCATTTCCAGTGGATTGTGCCGGGCGGCACCCTGTGGCTCTTTCTGATCGGCGCGTTCGTCTTCTTCTACGGCGGCCTCCCGTTCTTCAAGGCATCGAAAGGGGAGCTCTCCCACCGGAATCCGGCGATGATGACGCTCGTCGCCTTCGCCATCACCGTCGCCTTCGCGTTCTCCATCGCCGCCACATTCCTCTTCCCCGGCAATTCGCTCTATTGGGAGATGGCGACCCTGATCTCCGTGTTCCTCCTCGGCCACTGGCTCGAGATGCGGGCGGTGCGCGGCGCGACCGGCGCCTTGGCGGAACTTGCGAAGCTCATCCCGCCCTCGGCGCACCTCGTGAAGGACGGCGATATCGTCGACGTGGAAACGAGCCAGCTCGCGGTCGGCAACCGCGTGCTCGTGAAGCCGGGCGAGAAGATCCCGGTCGACGGGAACGTGGTTGACGGCGAAAGCTCCGTCGAGGAGTCGATGATCACGGGCGAATCGCGTCCCGTCGCCAAGCATGTCGGCGACGCGGTGATCGGCGGTTCGATGAACCAGGACGGTTCGCTTACCGTTGAAGTGTCGAAGACGGGGAAGGACACCGCGCTCTCGCAGATCATGCAGCTTATCCGCGAGGCGCAGGGTTCCAAGCCGAACGTCCAGCATCTCGCGGACCGGGCGGCCGCGGTCCTTTTCTATGTTGCCGTCGCGGCGGGCGTGCTCTCGTTCGTGTTCTGGTATTTTGTCTCTCCGCAGGGCGCGATCTTCGCCGCCACGGTCGCCGTCGCCGCGGTCGTGGTCGCCTGTCCGCACGCATTGGGTCTCGCGATCCCCACCGTGACTTCCATCACTTCGACCTTGGGCGCGAAAAACGGCATCCTCATCAAGGACATGAAGGGACTCGAGATCGCGCGGAAGCTCAATTACGTGGTGTTCGACAAGACGGGAACGCTCACCAAAGGTGAGTTCGGCGTGACGGACATCGTCCTTGCGGGAACGGCCGTCGCGAACGAGAACGAGCTTCTGAAATCCGCCGCGGCGGTGGATGTGCTCTCGCAGCATTCCATTAGTAAAGGAGTCGTCGGTGAGGCGAAGAAGCGGGGGATCGCCATGCCGGAAGCGAAGAGCTTCAAATCGTTCCCCGGCAGGGGAGCCACCGCCACAGTGGACGGCAAGAACATTGCGGTCGGGAACCGGAAACTGTTGGATGAGTTGCACATCGCAGTGAATGACGTTGAAGTGTCTGCTTCCGCAAAGGCGAGCACGCCGGTATATGTTGCGGTGGACAACGCGTTTGCGGGGATCATCTTCCTCGCGGACATCGTGCGGGAGGATTCGAAAGAGGCGATCCGAAAGATCCGCGCCATGGGCATCAAGACCGCGATGCTCACGGGCGACACGCAGGACGTTGCGGACGCGGTGGGCAAGGAGCTCGGCATCGATACGGTGTTCGCCCACGTATTGCCGGAAGAAAAAGTGGACAAGATCAAGGAGCTGCAGCACGGCGGCACGATCGTCGCCATGGTGGGCGACGGCGTGAACGACGCCCCCTCGCTCACGCAGGCGCACGTCGGCATCGCGATCGGCGCGGGCACGGACGTGGCGGTGGCCTCGGCCGACATCGTGCTCATGAGGAACGACCCGCAGGACGTGGTGAAGGCGATCGCCTTGAGTCGCAAGACGAACCGCAAGATGGTCCAGAACCTCGCATGGGCGACGGGCTACAACGTGTTCGCCATCCCCATCGCCGCGGGCGTGCTCTATCCGTCCTACCATCTTCTCCTCCCTCCGGCGTGGGCCGCGATCCTCATGAGCGCGTCGTCGGTGATCGTCGTCGCGAACGCCCTGCTCTTAAGGAAGGAAAAGCTCGTGTAGGGCGTAGGGCATTCGGAAAGGCCGACTAACACAAAAACAAAAGTACAAAATCATGAAACCAATTTGGAAAGTGCTCGCGTGGCTTTTTGCGGCGTGCGGCATCCTCGCGTATCTCTCCGCGTGGGGCAATATGTGGTTCGGGTGGAATCTCTGGGGAACGTCCGCGCAGTATCTCTTTGACGACGCGATGGCCACGGGGCTATTCGCAATCTTCTTCCTCGTGTGGGGCAAGTGGGGCAAAGAGCGGTAAAGGTCAGAAATATAAACGGCATAATGAAAAAATCAATCATATATTCGGGGTTGGCATTCGCCGCCGTATTCGCGCTCATGGGCACGGGGGCGAGCGCGGCACACGCGCAGATGATGGGATATTACGGCAGCGGGTCGGCCGCGACCGGAACGTCCGGCTATGGCATGATGGGCGGCTGGGCGTATCCGTGGTCATCGTCATCCACGGAAGCGCAGATGTCCGCGAGCGATACGCAGATGATCGCCACGGGGCAATCGCTCTATGCGCAGCTGCAGGCGGGGCAAGTCCAGTGCAGCGCCCTCACGCAGGATGATTACGAAAATCTCGGCGAGTATTTCATGCAGCAGGTGACAGGCGCCGGGCATCCCGCCATGGACGCCATGATATCAAACATGATGGGCGAGCAGGGTGACGTGGCGATGCATGTCGCCTGGGGCGAGCGGTATTCAGGATGCAATGGGAGCGCAACACTGCCGGGAGCGTGGTCGGGCTCCGGCGACAACAATTATTACGGATCAATGATGGGATATTACGGCAACGGTTACGGCTACGGGCCATACGGGATGATGGGCTACGGCGGCAGCTGGCTCGGATGGATCTTTATGGCTCTCTTCTGGATTGTGGTGATCGTCGGCATCATCGTCCTCATCCGGTGGCTCATACACGGCAGCCGCCACGGATGGCACGACCATGGCCACTCTGCGATCGGCATCCTCAAAGAGCGGTACGCCAAGGGCGAGATCGACAAGCGGGAGTTTGAAGAGAAGAAAAAAGACCTGATGGCATAGACGAGAGAATGAAAATCGGCCCATGGGGGCCGGTTTTGCGTTTCATTGATGGTTCTCGCGTTCGTCTTTGACGGCGTATTGGATGATTTCAAGATTGCAGCTCTTGTGTTCTTTGCACCATTTCCGGCACCGCTCGGCGAGCTCTTTTGTCGGATAAAAGAGGCCGCATTCGGAGCATTGGTATTTCGGTTGTTCTTCCGTCAATTTCTTTGGCATGACGACCCTATAATTATCGTGGTTTTCCGGCACCGATGAGCCGCAAGTCATCCCATGCGTGACCGAAATAGAGGGCGAGAAATACGAGCACATAGATGATGGCTGCACCGATGTCGGTCGATCCCGCCGTGTAGGGGCCGCCGAACCCCTCGGCGGTCGACCAGATGACGAAGCTCATTGCGATACCGCCCCACGTGGCGATGCGGGGAGTAATACCGAAGATGAGCGCGAACGCGATCGCCGTTTCCGCAAGGGCGACGAGCAGCGCGAACAGGTTTGGGTTCACGCCCACGACGTGGATCCAGAGATCGATCCAGCCCCGCACGAGTGCTGGCTGGCCATCAAGATTTCCCGAAAGATAGCTTGTGAAGTTTGTGAAGAAATCAGGCTGCCATTTGAAGTAGGCGTCGATGCCCCAGATTGCGCCGAAAGCGATGCGGAGCCATGCGAATTTTCGGTGATCAGACATAGCCTCAGTTTACCATCGATCCGGTATGGTTTATAACTTTACCATTCAGCGAAAAAGCCCGTAAACAGGGTAGTGCAGTGCTTTTCATCCTGGCTAGCAGAGGAGAGATTTAAGAAAATCCTTATGCTGTAGAAATGTTAGATTCTTGATCGAGGTCGATAAACTCTCCGCCTGCCTTCAGCTCCTTCTTTTTCAGCCAGATAAATCCTTTGTCGGGCGTTATAACCGCCACATCTATCTCCCCACCCACCCCAGGGATACCGCCCGGTACCAAAAATGTCCCGTCCGAAAACCGCTGGATGCTTTCCGTTGTGCGGGTAATCAAGATGCCGAAATCGACTGCGTCCTGCAATGCCATACTCCCGCAATTAATAAGATATTCCAGTTTGCCAATCTGCTCCTGGACGGCTGGTTTATTTTTTGCGATGGCGTCACTGACAAAAGCGAGACGCTCTATTTCAGGTGCATATCCCTTGATAATTCTCTGCAGAACGTCTGTCTGGCCAATCCAGGTTGCGCCACCTAGATTCGTATCTCCCGCCGAGGTGACGTCACCTGGCACGATAATCCGATACGTCCTTCCGACTTTATCTTTATCAATTCCGGCAACAACCAGATTGATGTTATCAAAATTTCCAACCCTTTCGACGACGACACCATCTTTGCCTTTGAATGTGTACGGTAGCAAATTCCCGTTTCGTGTCTTAATGTTCAATTCCGTCCCTCCTTCCTTCGTAACTGTATCGCGGACGGTTTCTTCCAATGATGCCACCGCTTTGTCCACAAATACACCAGTGAGATAGTCATGAAGTTTCTGTGCGACCTCCTTAGTTTCCAATCCCGGCTTCATCTCTTTCTTTTTAAACTCTTCGATAAACCACCCCGTCGATTTATTTGCTCCGTTGGTGTCCTGCAAGAAGGCGCGTCCCGCAATGGCAACACCTATTCTATCATTCAACTGGAAGAGCTTCATTGCGTTGTCCGATCCAACGCGCATCATGCTCGCGGCGTTGCGGTAGGTCTGCCGACTGTCAGCCGTGAGCACTATCCCTGACGATGTAGTTATTCCTAGTGCAAGCGTCATGGGGAGTCCGTTTTCCCGTCAATTATTTTGTAAAATCAATTCGATACGCGACGAGACTATTCTCGGAAGTCGGATGAGATTGAAACATGGAGACGCGCGGAATCCAGGGTGCGAATAGAGATTTTTTCTCTTCGGCGAAAGCGGAGATATCTATTTTCGGGCTGGTACACGTAACGATCGCGACTCTTCCGTCGTCCGTCACGGTAAATGTCTTTTGTCCGCAATCTTCGCCCATTATTGACTCCACGGTCGTGTGAAGCGCGACAACATCCCCACCGTTCGGTTTTTCCTTTGAAAGGTCATTCAACCGCAGGGCGTTGAAAATCATTCTCCATGCCGCTTGTTCTGGCTCCGACAGACCCTTCGGCATCAATTTATCAATTTCTCCTTGTACTACTGCCATCATTTTAGCTTGTTCCATTGGTTGCATTTTACTCCATTTGGAGCCGCCTCGCAATCAGTTCTAGGCCACACTTCGAAATAACTTACATCCACAGACGCTGATGAATAAATGCAGGATTTTTGTTTTAGGGATAAAATGAACGCATGGCAATAATTACCAATCCAGCAACATGGGGATGGGCGGCTGTTATCGTCGCCATGGCTGCGCTTGTGACTCAAACGTGGTGGCAGATTAAAATTGCCAAGGAACAACTACGGGTCAATTTTTACCTTAAACTAAGGGACCAGTTTGATAGCCTTGAATTTCGTCGTTCGCGGCAATTCCTGGCACAGCAGCTTCTAGCAAAAGTTTTTTACGAAGGCAGCATGACAACGCCTTCGCATGAAGAAATAAGCGAAACGGTTATGAATTTCTTTGAAGATATGGGAACGCTGTATCGCCGTAATTATCTCGACCACGAAATGATAATTCAAACTTTTAGCTATCATGGATTGGGGTGGTGGAATGCCTGTAAGGAATATATTTTAGAAGAACGGAAAAGACACAATGGGGACCAGACGCTTTTTAGTGATTTCGAAAAACTGGTAAGCGTGTGGCAGGGCTTGCCCACGGCAGACGTTAAAGATTTTTTGCACGAGGAATTGAAGATTTAACGAAATAGTTTATATGGAAAATAAAGAACAACAAGAACAATATTTGCCAGAAGACCAAGACTTACTAGGCGCGCTGGAAGCAATCGGCCCTGCCAGTACCGGCACGGCTGCAACCGAACAGGCACATAGGTTAATGGCCGCCCAGATAAAAGCATCGCTTCGCAACCGGAAAACGTCAGACGACCTCATTCGTTCAAACGAAAAGTTTTCCATTGCGCTTATCGCGTTTGCGTTTGCCCAGCTCATTGTTGGCCTTTTTCAATTCCTCTTCGACGCAGGCACTTCAACGCATCCGATTCTTGGCTTCTTTTACGCGATTATAGCGGCGGGCATGGTGGTGTATATCTTCACGTTATTTCTGAAAAATAAGAAGAGAGAATGATAACTGCGTCACTTTAAAAGAGAGTGTTCTAGGTAGAGTGGTCAAAGAACAGAGAGGCGTTCGTGCTAAACTTGTTCTATGGCCGCCACATCGGCGTGGATTAAGAAAAATAAACAGGCTCTCATAACTTGGGGCGTGATAATTCTCATCGCCTTTGGTGTCTATTCTTATTACCACTGGTACATTCCTTACCGCGACCTGAAAGCAGGGTTTGTGATTGTAAATAACTTTAACTGTCCGAACGACTATCCAATTAAAGCTCATTTGGGTAGCATGATTTACCACAATCCAGGCGATCCATACTACACTCGAACGAGCGCTTCTAATGGCTATTGCTTTGATACGCCTCAGCACGCAGAGCAGCAGGGATTTAGGGCTTCGTATGGAACGCCCCCGATTCTTACTGCTTTGACAACCTCGAACGCTCCATATCAAGGTGGTTATGCGCCCGATGGGACATTTTGCATCTTCGGGTATAACACTCGCACAAAAAATTGTTGTGATGACGACGACTATTCATGTGAGGTTCAAGATAGAGCACCCAAGGGCGCAACCGCTCTTTGTGTTGATGGGACATATAGTGTTAGCCAAAGCCCGACCTATGATTGCTCAGCACATGGCGGCGTCGAAACGAATGCACAATACACCCCATTTGTGCAATAGAAGGTTTGTAAAGATGACAAAACGGGGTGCTTGGATAGTCACGTCAAGGCCAATGGCCCAGATGGCACCGAAAGCGATATATAAAACCACGAACTTTTTTCGTTTCCATAGATTCATTTTAGCAGATTTTGCGGACAAATAATTTTGCGCCGATTCATGCTCACTCCTTCGTGCGCCGCTTTTTCAATACCCCGTACTCGTGCCAGACGAGGAACAGAAGGACGATGTCCACGACGATGAAGAGGGCGAGCCAGAGCGAAAAGCTGAATACGAAGAGGTAAAGTTGATACACGATGAACGCCCCGATGATGGCCATGGAAACGGGATACGCCCATGCTTCCTCGCGCCAAAGCTCGATCACGACGAAGGCGTTCACGATACCGTGGAAGAGAAGATAGAATGCGGCGAAGGATTGAGTGCTGCCGCCGAAATGCTGGGCGAAGGCAATGAGGTAATTTGCAAGAAGATCGTGTGGATCCTCTCGCACCTCATCTGCCACGACGAACCTTACGATGTTCAGGATGCTTTGGGCACTCACGATATAAAGAAGGATGCCGCCAATGACCTCGATTGCGGCGTGGAGTCCCTTCAGGAACAGGGTGAAGTCGAATACGGCATGGATCTCCTTTTCTTCTTTTAGAGTGAATCGTGCGGTCATGTGCCTATTGTACCGATTTTTGGATACGCGGGATAGGATTGCTTGATGCGGTCCGTCATCGGCAATATACTGTGGTGATGTTGCTGAACGACTTCGCGCTTTTCTCTGCGCAGTACCTCTACTTAATCGTTGTCCTCATCGGCGCCATCTATTTTTTTACCCGTCCGAAGCAAAGCATGAAAAGCATGGCGATCTGCGGCGCCATCGTCGCCCCGCTCGCGTTCGTCATCTCGCGTATCTCGTCGATCTTCTATTACGATCCGCGGCCGTTCGTCGTCGGCCACTTCTCGCCGCTTTTTGCGCACATCGCCGACAACGGGTTCCCGTCCGACCATGTGCTCCTCACGGGGGCGGTCGCCATGATTATTTGGTTCTATAACAGGAAACTGAGTGCCGTTCTTTGGGTGCTCGCGCTCCTTATCGGCTGGGCGCGGGTCTATGCCGGCGTGCATCACTGGACGGACATTTTCGGAAGCATCGCGATGGTTATCGTATCCGGCGCGGTTTATTATTTCGCCGTTTATCGGAAGCTATACAAAGAGGGGAGAGAAACGGCTATCTAAGCATCGCTCGTGTGAGCTTTTCCACGATGATGGACAACGCTTCGTCCGCCGGTTCGCGCACCGTCTTTCCGTCCCGGGAGTTTTTAAAAATCTTTTGAAATAGGTCGTCCAGCAAGAGATAAATATACTCGTTGACAAACCCCTCAAAACGACTATCCTTAAAAGTAGGAACCAATGGGTTCCAAGCCAGCTGCTACTTGAAGCCTTGCCCTCTGAGGTGAGGCATGAATAAATTGACTTTTCCTACCGTCCTGTCGGTTTCGGCCGCCGCAATACTATGCGCGGGGATAGGTAGCGGATTAATACAATAATCGAAAAGAAGTTTGCACTATCGAGTGCCGCTTCCAAGTAAGATTATTTACCTTATGAAAAAGCCGGGCACCCGATGGTGCCTGGCTTTTTCGTTTCGCAAACAAACCATCATATGCCGCGCGTTGAGCCGAATAAAAGCTCAATAACAGCTGAAACTCATGCCAATTGTCTTGATATCACCGCAAAAGAATCCCTCTCCCAAGAGACGGTGCTTTCGCTTGCCCAATTGGGGGAGGTGCTCCGGGGGATCGATGCGCGGATCCGTAGGGAGGGGTATACTGTAAAAAACGGGAAACTGATTAAACGCCATGGAAAATAATCCTCGTTCGGCGGAACAAATCATCAAGGAAATCGAGAGCGGAAAGTTTCGCGACGCGTATCTCGTCTACAACCGCAAAAGCACCGACGAGCCCGACAACCAAAAAAATTCCATCAAGTACCAGAAAACAGAAAATACCAAGTTCGCATTCCACGACAACATTCCGATCGCGCCGCTCACGCTCGACGGCTTTTCGCGTGACGGCATCGTGTCGGAGCGGCATTCGGGCTTTAAGGCGGACACTGATCTCCGTTTTGCGGATGGCACGGTGCAGTACCGCATCGACCGTCCCAAGTTCTATCGCCTCGTTCAGTGGCTAAGCAAAGGATATTTTAAGGGTGTTATTTTTCTGTGTTGGGATCGGGCGAGCAGAAATCGGGGAGACGACACGATTCTGCGGAAGTTGATGAAGTCGGGTGTTGATATGCGTTTTGCGTATGCGCAGTACGATAAGACGAGCGCGGGCGAGCTCCATATGGATATCGACGGTATGTTTGCCGAACATCATTCGCGCGTTACGAGCGAGAAAGTGAGGATCACAATGCGGAACAAGCGGGCGCAAGGTATCTGCACGCACAAAGCTCCAGTGGGATATCTGAACGAGGGCTCGATGGAACACAAGCCGCTTGATCCCGTTCGCGCCCCGATCGTGAAGCAACTTTTCGAGAAATACGCGACGGGGGATTGGAGTCTTGCCGATCTGGCTCGCTGGGCGACCGAGCAGGGATTCACGATGTCGCCCATGCGTCGCCGGAGGACGGAAGAGGAAATCCTCGCCGAGGAAGAGGACGATGTCCGCCTAGAGATTGAGCGAGTCAGCCGCCCGCCGACGTTTAATAACATCAATAAGATTTTAAGAAACTATTCCTACACCGGACGGACGCTCGGCGAAAACGGGCAGTGGGTGAAGTGCGTGAGCTACGAGGCCATCGTGTCCGATGAACTTTTCAGGGAAGTCCAATTACAGCTCAAAAAGCAGAACCGGAGCGCCCACTATATCGAAGTGCTCGACCATCCCTTGCGAAGCATGGTGTATTGCGCCATCTGCGGCCGCGTCTATACGCCCTACGTAAAGAAAGGCATCACGTACTACGGCGCCCGATGCTGCAGGGAATGCGCGAATCCCAACAAGAGCATCAACTTCGCGTTTATCACGAAGAAGATCGGTGGCCTGATCCAAGGGCTCTCGTTTACGGAAGAAGAGCTCGCGGAGCTCGACGCCCGCACCGGCACGGACATCGCCTTTTTGGAAGCGAAGCGCCTGGGTGAGTTGGAGGACGCCGACCGGAAGAAAAAGAAGATTCGCGAGGATCTGGCCTATCTGAACGCCAATCGCCTTACCCTGCTCAAAACGGGGGCATACACGCCCGAATCCATCGTCGCGGAGGAGGCACGGCTGAACGCCGAGCTTGCGTCACTGGAGGTCGAAAAGCAGGAGTCCGACGTCGCAATCCGGGAAATGGTGGATGAGGTCAAAAAACTTTCCGAACTCTTAAAAAACGTTGCTGTATATTACAAAATCGCGAATCCTCCGGAAAAAGATGCTATCACCCGGGAAATTTTTTCCGAACTCACGCTGAGCGGAGAAGCCTTGGATTATCAATGCAAAAAAGGCTTCGAGCCGTTAAAAAACCGTTTCCAACCTATGAGTAGCCCCACGGGGAATCGAACCCCGATTTACGCCGTGAAAGGGCGCCGTCCTAACCATTAGACGATGAGGCCATGCGGGTATCCGCGCAGGGCGCGCGGAGATTCGCCGCTCATATAGTATAATAGAAGAACGCGGATTTCAAAGGTCGAGCACATCCTAGCAGTTTCATTCAATTCTTCTATGTATCCTTATCCTTTGTTCTTCGGGTACGGCGACGTGGCGCTCCTCGTGATCCGCGTCGTCCTCGGCATCATCTTCGTCGTCCACGGATGGCCGAAGATCGCGGACCTCAGGAAGAACTCCGAGAATTTCCGCGGCATGGGCTTCAAGCCCGGTGCCTTCTGGGGCACGCTTGCCGCGCTCTTCGAGTTCTTCGGAGGCATCGCATTCGTATTCGGCATCTTCACCTCCGGACTCGCGTTTCTTTTCGCCGTACAGTTCCTCGTGATCATCCTTTGGCGGCTCGGAAAGGGGCATCATTTCGCCGGCGGATGGGAGTTCGACCTCCTTATCTTCGCGGCATTGCTCCTCTTTGTGACCCTCGGTGCGGGCCATTTCGTGTTTGACCGCATGATGTTCCCCGGATACTGACGCCCTTCGGAACATCTCTCCGTAACGACTCCGCCCCGTGCGGAGTTTTTACGTAATAGGGATTTGTGCGTATGATGGTAGGGTATCCCGGCGTGGCAGTCGCGCCCATTTTCGTCCCATCCCATCCCGTTCTCGGCCTCATTCCCGCAAAAGAACGATCCTATTCTTATTTATGGATTCCGCACCATTGCATTCCCCGGGATCTCCGGATCCCAAGGGCGCAGTCCGGCCCGATGTCTTTCCCGACGCGCTCCATGCGCGGAACGGTTCGCGTTCGGGTTCCTTCGCCGAGCGCCTGTTCGAGTTCATCCCGGCCACGTTCGCGTGGCTTACGTTCGCGCTCATGATCGTCCTTTCGTGGCTTACCCCGTTCTGGGTCGCCATTTTCATCATTCTCTTCGATACGTATTGGCTCATGAAAACGATCTATCTTTCGTTCTATCTCCGCGCGACGTTCACGACGATGCGGCGCGTGACGAAGATCGGGTGGCTCGAAAAGCTGAGGGAGGAGGGGGAGCCCCGCGTTGCGGCGGACCTTACGAACGCTCCGGCGGCGAAGCCTTCGTGGGAAGAGATTCATCATCTCATCATCCTCCCCATGTACAATGAGCCGTACGAGCTTGTGCGCGAAAGCTTCGATTCGATTGCGGCAACGCATTATCCCAAAGAGAAGATGTTCGTGGTGCTCGCGCTCGAGGAAGCGGGAGGCGCGGAGGCGCAGAGGACGGGGGAGCGCATCGCGAAGGAGTTCGAGGGGAAGTTCGCCCGCCTCATGGTGACGACCCATCCGCGCGGCATCGAAGGGGAGATCCCCGGCAAGGGATCGAACGAGGCGTGGGCGGGGCTCCAGGCGAAGAAGTACATCGTGGACGAGCTTGGGATCCCGTATGAGCACGTCCTCGTGTCGGTATTCGACGTGGATACGCAGGTGCTTCCCGAATACTTCGCGCGGCTCACCTATGTGTTCCTCCATGCCGAGCGCGATCCGCTCCGCGCCATTTATCAGCCGGTCCCGTTCCTCACGAACAACATCTATGACGCGCCCGCGCTCGCAAGGGTCGTCGCGTTCTCGATGACGTTCTGGCAGATGATGCAGCAATCGCGGCCGGAGCGCCTTACGTCATTTTCTTCGCAAACCATCCCATTGAAGACGCTCATCGACATCGGGTTCTGGGATCGCGACATCGTATCCGAGGATTCGCGCGTCTTCTGGCAGGGTTATCTCCGCTACCATTCCGATTTCCGGGTCGAGCCGCTCTTCTTCCCCAT
>JAJYDL010000036.1 GCA_021777495.1 bacterium | reverse complement strand
GAGACCCGGGGCATGGAAGCCACCCGCGACGTCATCGACCGCGTGAAGAGCCTCGGTTACGAGATGGCCACCGTTTCCGGCATCACGTGGGCCATGGCCGACCTTATCATTCCGAAGGAAAAGAAGGACATCATGCATAAAGCGGACAAGGAAGTGGAGCTCATCCACGAACAGTACGCCGAAGGCCTTCTCACCCCGATCGAACGGCGATCGCGCGTCATCAGCGTGTGGGAAAAGGCGAAGAACGATCTTGCGAAGCTTGTGTCCGGCGTGTTCTCTCCGGAGAACTCGATCTATCAGATCGTCGATTCGGGATCCCGCGGTTCCTGGTCCCAGCCGATCCAGATGATGGGCATGAAGGGGCTCGTGCAGAACCCGAAGGGAGAGACGATCGAACTTCCGATCAAGTCGTCGCTCAAGGAGGGTCTTTCCGTGCTCGAATACTTCATCATGACTCACGGCGCCCGCAAAGGCACCACCGATACCGCGCTCAAGACCGCGCAGGCAGGCTATCTTACGCGGCGTCTCGTGGACGTCGCCCAGGACCTTACGATCCGCGAAGAGAACTGCCACACGAAGGAGGGGCTTGTGATCCTCCGCGCCGATGGCAAGGAGTTCAACCAAAGCTTCGCGTCCAAGCTTTTCTCGCGTACCGCACTCGAGGACGTGAAGGTGGGGAACAAGATCCTCGTGCATGCCGGCGATATGATCGACCACGAAACGGCCGATGCGATCGAGGCCGCCGATAAGATCGAAAGCGTCGCCGTGCGTTCGCCGATCACCTGCAAGACGTTCTACGGCATCTGCGCCAAGTGCTACGGATTCGATCTGAGCACCAACAAGCCCGTGGGCATGGGCACCGCGGTGGGCGTGCTCGCCGCGCAGTCCATCGGCGAGCCCGGAACCCAGCTCACCATGCGTACCTTCCACCAAGGAGGCGTCGCGGGCGCGGATATCACGCACGGCCTTCCCCGCGTCGAAGAGATCTTCGAGACGCGTGCGCCCAAAGGCCGCGCCATCCTTGCTCCCTTTGACGGCGTCGTGGACAAGATCGAAGAGCGGGGGACGCTCAAGGTGGTGCGCTTCATTCCGGAAACGAAGAAAGGCAAGGCCCAGGACGTCAGCGTCCCGCGAGGTACGGTGCTTTTCGTCCAGGCGGGCGACAAGGTTCAGAAGGGCGATCGCCTTTCCGAAGGCAACTTGGACATCCATGAGCTCTATGCGCACAAGGGGATGACGGAGGTGGGCCGTTACATCGTGAACGAGGTCCAGAAGATCTACGCGTCCGAGGGTGCTTCCATCAACAATAAACACCTCGAAATGATCGTGCGCCAGATGTTCTCGCGCGTGAAGATCCGCGAGGCGGGCGATGCGCCCGACTTCGTGATGGGAGAGGTCGTGGACAAGTCCCGCTTCCTCGAAGTGAACCGGCAGATCAAACGGGAGGGCGGCAAGCCCGCGAAGGCGGATGAGGTGCTTCTCGGCATCACCCGAATCGCGCTTTCGGCCGAATCGTTCCTTTCGGCAGCGTCCTTCCAGGACACTTCGCGCGTGCTCGTGAAGGCGGCCATCGAAGGCAAGATCGACAAGCTTCGCGGTCTCAAGGAGAACGTCATTATCGGCAGGCTTATCCCTGCGGGAAAGCAGGATATTTCGCCCGATATCATTCTCCACGAGGGCGAACTTGAGGAGGAAGAGGAGGTTGCAGAGGCGAGCATCTGACGGAATAGGGCCGGGACTGGACATTCCCCGGCCCTTCGGGTACAATGACTGACGTTGCTTTCATATCCATGACCAACGAAGAAAAGGACAAAAAGGAATACGAACTCGGCGTGCTCATTCTCCGCGAAGAGGATCTTCCGGGAGTGCTTGCACTCCTTGCGGAGCATCATGCGGATATCACGTCAGAAGCGCGCGCCAAGCGCCTTGCGATGGCCTATGAGATCAAGGGCCATAAGGAAGGTGTTTTTGCGAGCGTGACATTCAAGGCATACGGCGACGAGGTGAAGGCGCTCGAGCATGACCTCCGCCTCCGCGCGGACGTCCTCCGCTCCATCGTCATGAAGCTTCCGAAGCCCTCGCTCCGTCCGGCGCCTGCGGCGGCTGTGCCGGGCATCGCACCGACAGAGCCTTACGGCCATACGGCACCCCGTACCGCCCCCGAATCGCGTCCCGCCGCTCCGAAGCCCCTCAGCAACGAGGCGCTCGAGAAGAAGCTTGAAGAGATCCTGGGATAGCGCAAAAAAAGCCCCTGCGAATGCGGGGGCTTTTTGGTCGTATATATCTCCGGATCGTTTTCCTTTCCTTCAGGGGAAATTTAGGGTAGAGTGGTAGCATAAAGGGGTCGAAAAAAACCAATAACCCTTATTTATGGATTTCAATAAAGCAATCATCGTGGGCCGGGTTACCGCAGATCCCCAGCTCCGTACGACCCCGGGAGGTCAGTCGGTCGTCACGATCGGCGTCGCCACGAACCGGACGTGGACCGATAAAGCCGGTGCAAAGCAGGAGGAGACCGAGTTCCACAACGTCGTGATCTGGGGGAGGCAGGCCGAGATCGCCGGCCAGTACCTTGTAAAGGGCGCCACGGTGCTCGTGGAGGGGCGTCTCCAGACCCGAAGCTGGACCGATAAGCAGGGACAGCAGCGGCGCACCACGGAGATCATGTGCGAACGTTTCCAGCTCGGTCCGCGTCCCGCGGGCGGCGGGGGAGGACAGGGCGGCGGTTTCCGCGCAGGCGCTCCTTCGGGAGCCGCAGCTTCCTCGGGGAACGATACATCGAGGGGGACCGACGCGCCCTCCCTTGACGATATCCCGGTGATCAATCTGGAAGACGAAGAGATAAAGCCCGAGGACATTCCTTTTTAAGCGGGGAATGAAGATCGGCGGGGATTTCCGGGAAATGATCTTTCAGGAATGCTATTCCCGCGGATTTTTAGGGCCTCTTGATTAAACGAAAACTATCGGGTATCATATTCGAGTTATGGCAAAGAAGATCAAAACAGTCCTGAAGCTCCAGCTTCCCGCGGGCGGCGCGAATCCTGCGCCTCCGGTGGGTACCGCACTCGGTCCTCAGGGCATCAATATTCAGGATTTTTGCAAGCAGTTCAACGACGCCACGAAGGATATGAAGGGCGACGTGGTTCCGGCGCAGATCACCATCTATGAGGACCGGTCCTTTTCGTTCGTACTGAAGACCCCTCCGGCATCCGCGCTTCTCAAACAGGCCGCGCATATCGAAAAAGGCGCCGCCGATTCCGCGAAGAGCAAGGTGGGCAAGGTTTCCAAGGCGGACGTGCGCAAGATCGCCGAACGGAAGCTCGCGGACCTCAATACGGACGACCTCGACGCGGCGGAACGCATCATCGCGGGTACCGCGAAGAACATGGGAATCACTGTTGAGGGCTAGCACAATCTAAAAATCCAGTAAAAATCGGAGCTTCCCAAAAATTATCATTGGGCACTCCGACGGAAAACGACCAGGAATGGTTGTTTTTTGTTGCATCCAAAGGTCGGTAAAATAACTACCCCTATGAGATGCAAGGAGAAAAGAAATATTTTTACGTTTGGAGAATTTGTACGCAATGCGATAAACGGACGCGCAAGCGGTGTGTTTTAGGTGGTGAAAAAGAAATCGACGAAGTTATTTGCGATCAATGTAAAAGGGAGTGGATTAATAAAAACTATGGAAGGATTTACCCGGCTCGCCAACGTAT
>JAJYDL010000018.1 GCA_021777495.1 bacterium | reverse complement strand
CAAAAACAGGGCGGCAAGGCGGCATTCATAGATGCGGAACATGCGATGGATCCGGAGTACGCGGCCAAGCTCGGCGTGAACGTCAATGAACTGCTCATCTCACAGCCGGACAGCGGCGAGGAAGCGCTGAACATCCTCGAAAGCCTCGTACGCTCCGGAATGATATCGGTCGTCGTCGTGGATTCCGTGGCGGCGCTCACGCCCCAGGCGGAACTGGAGGGGGAGATCGGCGAACAGCACGTCGGACGCCAGGCCCGCATGATGGGACAGGCGCTCCGCAAGCTGACCGCGCTCGCGGCGAACACGCAGACGATGATCATTTTCATAAATCAGATCCGCATGAAGATAGGCGTGATGTTCGGCAATCCGGAAACGACACCGGGCGGACGGGCACTCCCCTTCGCGGCATCGGTGCGCATCGATATCCGCCGCATCGCCCAGGTAAAGAAAGGCGAGAACGTGGTCGGCAACCGCGTGAAAGCGAAAGTGGTGAAGAACAAAGTTGCGCCGCCGTTCCGGTTCGCGGAATTCGACATTCTCTTCAACGAGGGGATCTCCTACGAAGGCGATGTGCTGAATGCCGCCGTCGCGCGCGGCGTGGTGAAAAAATCGGGATCGAGCCTCAGTTTCGAGGGCGAACGGCTCGGCGTCGGATTCGAAGCGGCCCGCACGAAGCTCAAGGAGGACAGGAAGGTTCTCGATGCGATCAAGAAAAAAGTGGCGGACTCCGGCGAATCTGCGGATGCGAAAGGAGCCGAGGACGGCGCGGAGGAATAGGAACCGACGGGAAGGACAAAAAACGCTGCGATGGACCGCAGCGTTTTTTGTCATGCGCGCCGTCCATCATGTCCTCGCGCCGACTCCGCGGACTGCTTCGCGACGATGTCCGGGTTCGAAAAGCTATCCCGCGGAGGACTGCCCCGCGGTGGGAGCGGAGGGAAGCGTGGGCGCGGGAGCGGCAGGAACGGAAGAACCGGCACCCGAGCTCCAAAGCTCCTTATATGCGAAATATGATACCGCGAGCACCGCGGCGAGGGAGACGATCACGACAAGGATGATGCCCGCGAGTTTATGGGATCCTTCGGAGGACCCTTCCGCAGAAGCGGGAAGTTCCGCCGTTGCGGCGGGTCCGGTGCCCGCTTGGGCGCGCGCCATTTCGGCTGCAACTTCCGGCGCCGCCGCGGTCGGAACCTCCCGTTCGATCGCAAGGCCCTGTACCGTGACGTTCTGGAACTGGGGAAGCCCTCCCCCGCTCTTCGTCATTGATTCGATGTCCGAATGCATCGTTCTCACCTTCACTTCCGCCGGCGGCGGAGGCACTCCCGGAATGTCGTTTTGCGGATCCATAACGTAATTTTATCACAGAAACGGAGATGTATCTGGTACAATGGATATATGAACGGAAAGCGGCCGGCGGTATGGCTCATCCCCCTCGCCATCGCGGCAATTGCAGCCGCGGGAGGTATCTTGTATTACGCATCCCGCCACGGCGGACACCCCTCGGTCGCTCCGGAGAATCCCGGAGCTTCCGCAGCCGCATCCGCCTCATCGGCATCCGGCGCATCCGCGCCTGCCACAACCTCCCCCTCCGTCGCGTTCATCTATGAGAATGACCGCTTCCAGGGCGGCAACCCGTATAACGATGCGGAGTTCGTGCTGTACGACGCATCCACCGGCTCTTCCACTACGATAAAAGCATTCGATGCATCTTTTAAACCCGTTGCTGCCGCGTGGCAGTGGAAAACCCCCGACGGAGCGCCGATCATCCTCTCCACAATATACAACGATACCGCCACGACATCGGAGATCGAATTTTTCGATCCCCGCGCGAATACCGTGAACGATACGGTCATTGTCCGCTCGCCCATCATCGATCCGAACGCTTCGGTCGGCGTATCCTCCGCAGGGGAAACGGTCGCATATTGCGATACCGAGGGCCGGTTCGTCATCTTCGATGCGCAGCACGGCGCCACGCAGGCATTCGATTCCCTCCCTGCACCGGCATGCTATACGGCGACAGCGACGCAGCCGCCGCGGTTCTCGCGGAACGGAACATCGCTCTACTATGTCGCCGCGCCGCTCATCAACGAAGGGACCGGCACGTCCACGCCTTCGGAGGTGTGGAAGCTCGATCTTGCGACCGGCACGGATACCAGGTCTTCCTGGATCGATGTGAGTCCCATTTCCCGGCGTATAAGCCCAGACGGAACGCAGTTTGCGGATATCCAGTATGGCGGGCTCACTGTGCGGGATCTTGTGGGAGGCCCGGACGATCCCGCATACGATCACTCCTCGGCCATAGATTCATTGAGGATCGCAAGGGACGTGACGCTCCCCAGGGGCACGGTCGTCGGAGACGTCATGTTCACGGAAGATGGCAAAGGGGTCTTCTACTACACCTATACCTACACCACGGAAGCGGGCGGCGCCGAACAGCCGGGAAATTATGAGCTCGGGTATTACGATATTGCCGCCGGCGAAAATCATTACCCGCTCCCCCAGCCGCCCGGGAAGATCACGTATCTCAATCTGCTCGGCGGCCTCGATGAACACCATCTCGCATATGAGACGATCGCGATCCCGTTCACGGGCACGAGCCAGGCAGGACACATCATTGCGAGCGCAGGATCGTCCTCGCTGTATCTCGAAGGGGTGGATTCCGGACCGACGCTCGTCGATACCGGCGTCGCCGGATTTTCCGTCAAGTCGTTTCTCCTTTCTGAATAGATAAGGGGTTCCGAGAGAGAAAGAAAAAAGCCCTCGCATCGAGGGCTTTTCGCACGGCGGTCCGGTCTTCCGGAGATCGCGCCGACCTATTCCTGCATCTGCTTGAGGGAAAGGCCGATCCTGCCGTCCTCCACTTTGATGATCTTCGCACGGACGAAATCGCCGAGCTTCACCACATCCTCCACGTTCTTCACGAAGCCGGGCCTGAGCTCCGACACGTGAATCATGCCGTCGCGGCCGCCGCCGATGTCGACGATGGCGCCGAACTCGAGGATCTTCACTATGGTTCCCTCCACGATCTCGCCCACCTTGTACTCGCGGGTCATGCCCGTGATCTCCGCCACCGCCGCTTCGACGTTCTCGAGCTTGGTACCGGAGATGAACACGCCTCCGTCCTCTTCGATATCGATGCCCGCAAGCCCGTACTTCGCGATGAGCCCGTTGATCATCTTGCCGCCGGGACCGATCACCATGCCGATCTTCAGGGGATCGATCTTGAACTGGCGGATGGTCGGCACGAACGGAGAAAGCCTGTCGCGGTGCTTCGGCAGCGTCGCGGTGATCGCGCCGAGGATATGGAGGCGCGCATCGCGGGCCTGGGCGAACGCCTTCCCGAGGATATCGATCGTGAGGCCGTCCACTTTCACGTCCATCTGCATGCCGGTCACGCCGTCCGCGGTGCCGGCGACCTTGAGGTCCATGTCGCCGTGATGGTCCTCGGGGCCCTGGATGTCGGTGAGCACTTTATAGCGGTTCACGTCGGCGGTGCCGTCCGCGTTGAATGCCATCATGAGTCCCATCGCGATGCCGGCCGCCGGCTTCTTGAGGGGCACGCCCGCGTCCATGAGCGCGAGGGATGCGGCGCAGACGGTCGCCTGGGACGACGAACCGTTCGATGACATGATCTCGGATACCACGCGGATCGTGTACGGAAACTCCTCCTTCGTGGGGATGAGCCGTTCAAGCGATTTGCGCGCAAGATTGCCGTGTCCGATCTCGCGGCGGCCGGGACCGCGGAAGTTGCCGATCTCGCCCACGGAGAACGGCGGGAAGTTGTAGTGCAGCATGAAGCGGCGCTTGGCGTCGGTCTCCATCGTTTCGATGATCTGCTCCGCGCCCGGAGGGGCGAGGGTCACGACCGCGAGCGCCTGGGTATTGCCGCGCACGAAGACGCCGGACCCGTGCGTCCGCGAAAGGACGCCCGCTTCGGTGGTGAGCTGCCGCACTTCGTCGAGTTTGCGGCCGTCGGGACGGAGATCGCGCTCGATGACGTTCTTGTGTACGATATCGTTGATCTCGTCCTCGAACATCATATCCGCGGCCTTCCAATTCACCGTTTTGCCGTTCGCTTCGAAAGTATCCCTGAGATGGATGAACATCGCCGTCTTGAGGGCGCCGATGGCGCTTGCATGCTCCATCTTCGTGGGCTGATACACCGCCTTCTCGAGCCGGCTCTCTTCCGAAAGGTAGGATTGGATCGCGTTTTTCAGTTCCGCATCGGGCTCCGCATATGCCACCTCCGCCTTCGTCTTTCCGATCTCCTTGCGGATATTCTCCTGGAACGCGATGAGCGCATTGATATCCTGCTGCGCGAGCATGAAACCCGCCACCACGTCCTTCTCCTGGGCATCGAGTCCGCCGAGCTCGATCATATTGATCCTGTCGCGCGATCCGGACACGAACGCATCGAAGATGGGTTCATGGGAATTCACGTAGGAATTGTCCGGATTGATCCTGAAATAGGGCGCCGGATTCGCATCGTCCGCGGGGAACTGCGCCACGCGCAGGCCGGCAACGGGGCCGTTCCACGGAATGTCGGAAATAAAGAGCGCCGTCGAGACGCCGAGGAGGCCCACGAACTCCGGATCGTTCTGCTCATCGATCTGCAGTACGGTCACGACGACCTGGATGTCGCGCCGCATGCGCCCGTCGAACAATGGGCGGATCGTACGGTCCACGAGGCGTCCCGCGAGGATTGCTTCCTCGGAGGCGCGCCCCTCGCGGCGCACGAACCGGCTCCCGATGATCTTGCCCGCGGCGTAGAACCGCTCTTCGTAATCCACCTTGAGCGGCATATAGTCGAGGTCCACATCCTTGCGTCCCATGACGGCCGTCGCAAGCACCACCGTCTCGCCGTACTTGGCGATAACCGCGGCGTTCGCCTGCTCGGCGAGCGAGGACACCTCGATCGTCAATTTCTTTCCCGCAACCTCCGTCGAAAACTCTCTTCCTTGCAGCATTGTGCAGTGTGAAACGCGAACCCCGAGAGCAATGTCATCCTGAGCGCTGGGCACGATCGCATGGCGGACCCGCCGCCGATCGCGCACACCGCTCGGAATGACCTCTCTTTATCGCGCCTCTGTTATTTTTTTTGATCTACCTCCATTCCCCGCAACGTTCTCGCGGATCGTCCGCCCCCGGTCACGCGGCTTATTCCTGCCGCGATCCTGAGGTGCGGCGATAGCGCGGCTTCATGACCGCCCGCGGGATCGTCTCGATGTTGATGAATTCATCCGCCGCTTCCACGATCTTCGACGATGCGCTTCGCCTGAATGAGGCGACCTCGACCACGCATCCTCCTGCCCATTTGAGATAATTGACGAGCGGCACGAAATCGCCGTCGCCCGTCACGAGAATGACGACATCGAGCGAAGGCATCATCCGGATGGCATCCACCGCGATGCCGACATCCCAGTCGCCTTTCTTCATGCCCCCCGCAAAGATCTGCAGGTCCTTCATGCGGAGCTCGAATCCCGCCTTCTCGAGAGCCTCGAAAAAGCTCGCTTCGGAGGAACCGCCTCCCATATTCGCATCCGTTGATACAGGCGCAAACGCGGACGGTCCCGCGAATTGCGGGGAACGTCCCCGCCCCTGCGGCCCTTTCTCGTCGCGGGAGGAGTGCTGGGGCTCGATGCCCTCGCTCTTCACCACGTACGCCATCGCCCGGATGAGCTGCCGCCCCGCCACGAGGTGCTTGAGGAGCTCGGCATAGTTCACCCTGCCTTGATAGAGGTTTTTTGCCGAATGGTAAAGATTCGACACATCAACGAAAATTCCAACCCGCTGGTTGGAATTGGCCGCACCCTGTCTCATTATTTCTTAAGTTCGAGCTTCTTGATCAACTTTTCGTAGGAAGAGGGCTCGTGCTTCTTGAGGTACGCGAGAAGCTTGCGCCTGCGCGAGACCATCTTCAGAAGACCGCGCCTCGAGTGGTTGTCCTTCGGATTCTTCTTGAGGTGCGTCGCAAGCTCGTCGATCTGGCGCGTGGTCATCGCGATCTGGACCTGGGCGGAGCCGGTGTCCTTGTCGTGGGTCTTGTGTTCCCCGACGATGCGGGATTTAACTCGTTTGGTAAGCATTGATGATATGATAACCTATTCCGGAAAATTTAGCAAGGGGTCCCTGCCGTGCCGGCGTGCCGCAGCAGGATCGTCCCGCAACTTCCGCAAATCGGATTCCGCGGGATAAAAAGAGTCCGCGCAACATTGTGCGACAGATAGGGTATAATGGAACCATGCCTGCACCCAAAGAACAAAAAGCGGAAAAGGAGCCGGCCCCGCGCACGGAGCTCGAACGGTGGGTCCGCACCTATCTCAACTACCTCACCATCGAAAAGAACCGCTCGCGAAAGACGCGCGAGAACTACGGACGGTGCCTCGGTAAATTTCTCGAGTTCACGGGGGCATCGTCCCCCTCCGGCATCACGATCGACCTCGTGAGCGACTTCCGGAATTCGCTCGATGAACAGGGTCTTAAAAAGGTGACGCAGGGCTACTACGTGATCGCGATCCGGAATTTCCTCAAGTTCCTCCGCAAGCGGGACGTCGAAACGCTCGCCGCCGAAAAGATCGAGCTGCCGAAGGCCGGCTCGCGTCAGATCGAAACGATACGGCCGGAGGACCTCGCCCGGCTCCTCGAAGCCCCCTTCGCATCGGCAGCTGCAAAGAAGCGCGATCTTTCGCTGCGCGACCTGCGGGACAGCGCGATCCTCGAAACGTTCTTTTCGACAGGCCTCCGCCTCGCCGAACTCTGCGCGCTCTCGCGCTACGCCGACTGGAAGCGCGGCGAGATCTCCGTGCGTGGCAAAGGCGACAAGCTCCGCGTCGTCTTCATCTCCGACCGCGCGCGCGACGCGATAAAGACCTACCTCGATAAGCGCACCGACCCCGAAGAAAAGCTTTTCATAAGCTTGGATAAAAAAGACAAAGTGATCGGCCCGATCACCCACCGCGCCGTCCAGCGCATCGTGGAGCGCCGCGCGAAGGAGGCGGGCATTCCCGAACGCATCCACGCGCACCTTCTTCGCCACAGCTTTGCGACCGACCTTCTCATAAACGGCGCCGACCTCCGCTCGGTGCAGGAGCTCCTCGGCCACGCGAACATCGCGACCACGCAGATCTACACCCACCTCACGAACAAACAGCTCCGCGAAGTGCATGAGAAGTTCCACGGCAGGAAGCATGATTGACGGAATGGAAGAGATAATTTATAAAATAGATAGTGTTGTGCGGGGAAAAACCCACACAAAACAAAACTGAACGGAATAGGAGAATCGGTTATGGCTGAATTCCTGATTCTTGCCATTGCAACTTCGCTTGCGTTTGGGACGATCACGGCCCAAATTGCAAGGCGAAAAGGATACAACCCTAAAACCTGGTTTGTCGCGGGAATGCTCACCATGGGTGGAGTCATTTTTGTTGATGTATTTCTGCGAAAAAGGAGGAAGCTGTGAATCTCAATGAGACGCGCAGAATATTGAGAGGACCGTATCTGGGATTTGTGAACGGAAAAAAAAGGATCCTCAGATACGGAACTATCCTCCTCGCAATCCTTGGCATCCTTTGGATAGCCGTAAGAATAGGCGACATCATCATGGGATGGACGCTCTATTCTTGGATATTCCAGGGGATTAAGAATATCGGCGTGCTTCCCGATCCGATCACCGGAGCAATCGCGGTATGGATCGTTGCGGTAATCATCCTCTTCGGACCGACAATGATCCTTTACTTCTTTGCGGGAAAGAGCAAAAGAAGAATGGCGGTCCTCACGGTTGCATCGGCGATATCCTTATGGATGGTGCTCCTATATACCATTGGGGCAATGCAGCCGAAAGGGAATCTGTTCAACCCGTTGATCGGAACGCCGAATTACAACTATGCCAAATATCCGGACGGGACAATTAAACTCTTCGATAGAGGATACTCGTTCGACCCGGAAACCGGCATAAAACTTTCGCCACTTGATGCAAAGACGGCAAGCGAATACCGCAGCCAAGAAGCACTGGCCTATCAGCGAAAAATGGAGGAGCGCAATCGGGAGATTCAAGCAAACGAAGAACAGGATCGCAAGGCAGCCGAGGCGAATTCCCAGAAAGTACGGAAGGAGTCTGAAAGACGGGAATTGATACCCGAAGAAAAAAGCCCCGGCGTTTCCGAGCAAAAGCCGCAACCGAAAGAAAATGCGCTGTTGACACGGGAGCAACCACCGGAAGTCCTGCCCCAAATCCCAAAAGCCCAACCTCCTGCGGTCGCACGAAAGCCCATCGGCTATTACGTCCCCGCAGAACCCGTAGATCGGTATGTAACCGCCGAGGCGGGCAATCTCGTCTTCTCTATGGAAAAAAGAAACGCCTGTAATCGGGAGGGGGAAGAAGTCCATTGCGTGGGAATGGTCACGAATAAAAGCGATAACCCCGCATCCTTCGCGGTACAATATCCACCCGACGCGAAGAATGAGTTCGGGGGGGCATATTCCCCTATCGATCCCATAAACTGCATGGGGCCGGTACAGACATCTCAGGGAACCCTTCGATTTGACGGTGCTCATTGCCTCCAACGCCTCGATCCCAATGCAAGTGAAATGTTCGAGGTGGATATTTACGGAGTAACGCAATACATCGGAAAACTCGATCTTATATTCCAACTGGATACGGGTGATTCGGTAAACCTCTGGCCCATACCGATCCCCGGAAAATAGATTTCAATGACCGCAACGACCCACCTCGTTGCGGCTTTTTAAGCCAAACGAACCATACTCTCATCCCTGTAATTTTGATGGTAACCGTAGTGCTGGGGGTGGGATTCGGACCCACATGCCTTGCGGCGCCGGCTCCTAAAGCCGGTGCGTCTGCCATTTCGCCACCCCAGCAGGGGCATAATTCCTATATATAATAGGCTAAATCGTGATATTTGACAAATATATAATAATATTGTAGTATATAAACAGCAGTAAAGCTTTAAAATCTACTTGGAAAACGAGGTGAATGAGCATGGCTGACGTCAAAGCGTCCGCTACGGCGACCGTAGCGGCCGAGAAGGCGGAGGAGGGAATCCTTAAAAAGTTCTTCCGGAAGATGACCGAATCGGCGACCACCGGCGGCAGCCAGGCGGTCGTGGACATCTTCATCACGGAGATGAAGAGCCGATTCAAGGTCGCACGACGGAGGCTTTTCCGCGATCTCGACGAGATGGAGTGGAAGAACGGGTTCACCACAGAAGACACGAAAAACCTGAGGGAGCGGCTGCAGAAGGCAAAGGGTGGGTTCACCGAGCACAACCTGGTGTACCTCCTCTGTCTTGCAACCGACGATCTCGAGGACAAGGCCGACCAGCGGAAGGAGATCCTCAAGCACCTGAATTCGCTGAGCGACGAAGATTTCAAAGAGAGGATGTATACTCTCGAGAACGACGTGGCGCAGCAAGTGGTGAAATGGCTATGGGATAACGCCAAAGCAACCGGCGGCTTTATCAAGGAGAAATTGGAAAAGCACATCCCACCGCTCATCAAAGCAACGAGGGATCGCATCGTCACGGAAGGCAAACGTATCGCCAAAGGAGCGGCACGCATCAATGAAGCCGCTGAACGCCAGGCTTCTCATATCAACAACGCCGCCGACAAACTCGACGGTAAGCTAGGTCCGGGACTCTTCAGCAAGTGGCTGAAGTAATCGCCGGCCGGAGGAAGGAATCTATGGGAAACTGGGTCAGAGGCTTGCTTCGCGTCATCGACACTGTCACCTCGGCAGGTGCCGGCGCACTCGGACGTGCGATCAAGATGGCGCTCGTGGTGGCGATCGGCTGGCCGATCGTAATGATGGTCTGCGCCATGGCGGTTCCCCACCGGAACGCGATCGTGGTAATGCCGATAATCGCATTGATCCCGTTGGTCGCCCTCCTGGAGATCACTCTCAGGATGGACTCGCGGGTCCTCGGTTTCGGGACCCTGGGGATGTCGCTTGTCGCATACGCCCGCAAGGCGGAAGCGCACAGGACGATCAACGTCCTGCGCGGGATCCTGACCTTCGAGATGCTCCTGGGAGTTTACCTGGCGTGGGTCCCCATCGAACCCCGCTACGTGGCTCTCCTCACGCTCATCTTCTTCATCGCCGCCCTTACGACGCACAAAGCGATACGGTGGGGAGCGATCATCACAATCGCATACCTCACTTTCACATTCGCAAAAGATGCGCATGCAGGGACAGTTGCAAAAAACGCCCCCGCGGGATTCAGCGTCCTTACCTGCCAAACAGAGGAAGAGACGGATCTCACGGCACCGGGAAGTCTTCCTGTCACCATAACCCTGGCGGCAGGATGCATCCACGGACCCATCATCCTCCCTCCCCATACGTGGATCCAATCCACTTTGGGAGCTCCAGGAGACTGGATTGCGGTGCAGGATGGAGAAAAGGGGCTCAGCAAGGTCGTCTACTGGTCTTCGGATCAGGATGGCACCTTGGGGAACATCCTCGAAGGGGTCCAGCGCATCGGGATCGAGGGGAAAGGGACCCTCACCATATCGCAGGACTTCACCAAATCAAAGTAATAAATGAATCGTTCGCGGCCCCGGCAAATCATCGCTGGGGCCTTTCTTTTTGCCCGGAATATATTGACAAAACAATAAAAGTATGCTATTAATATATACAGCCTGTACCCCTCCGGGGAACGGGGAAGATATCATTTTAAGAGAGGAAGTCCTATGAATCGCTACGAGAAGGAAGCTGATGCAACCCTTCCGTCATCCCCAGCCTCCCGGAAGGAAGTTGAGGATTTCGCGAGGGAGGAAGGCGGCGGTGATAGAAGCGAATATGTCGTAACCGCAACCATCCGGACCAAAGAGGGCGCAGAAGTTCCCTCCAAAATTTACCTCAACAAAGGGAAAGTCTCATTTATTGTGTTCCCCGACGGACGCATGTCGGAGTGGGACAACCGCGTTAAAGTTGCGGTGCAATACCGTCGTTCATCACAAAAATCCGGCGGTAAGGCGGCTCCCCTGATCATCATACGGCCCATGCCGGTAAATGACCCGGTCGACGCCCTCCGCGAGGAACCTCCCCTTGAACCGAAGCAATCCTGGTTGAAAAAGACGAAGGAGGCGATCGGCAACGCAATGCACGCATGCATCTCCACCGCAGCACGGATGGAACGCGGCGGCAAAGCATATGCAATCGTCATCTTTCGATTCACCTGGAAGGTGACGAAAAAGGGATGCGGGGCAACAAAAAAGGGCTGGGAGAAAACCGCAAAACTGAGGAAGAAGGCATGGGGAACCCCCGTCTGGGCTGCTGCAGCGATGTTCATCGTTGCATGCTGCGCAAGCGGCATCCGACTCCACAATCCTTTCGCCGCAGCGAAGGCGGAAAGTGAGGAACAACCGAAGATCCACGTTTCGGAATCGGGTCCCACAGCGATATCCGTGAAGCACTTGGGTGAAGACACGGGGAAAGGAAGCTCTGAAAACGGAGGCGACGGTAAAAATCCGCAGGGACAGGAAGAAGACTCCGGCATCCCTCCGGCATCCGCACCGAGCGCCATCGCAGCGAACGCACCCTCACCGGTCGAACGCCACTGTACGTCGAGTACGAGCGGGCAACTTACCATTTCGGCATGCGCGGTGCGCATGACGGACTCGGTGATCGAGGTGGACGGTACAATCTCGAACAACAGCGATCGCGACGGGACACTCAGCATCCAGGAACACGGCGTGGCATATTACGACGGATATGCAACGCCCGTGATGCACTGGGGCATGAATTTCGGCACGAACTGGCATGGAGTAATACCCTCGGGAACAAGCATGAACTTTACGGCGAAGTTCCCCGATGAAAGTGCCGGCTCCTCTCAGAAAATAGACAAGTTCGTCCTCTACTACTATTGGAGGGACGAAATGTCAGGAACATTCTCTCTTTCCGACGTCCCCATAGGACCGAAGAAAGATTCAACCCCCGACGATCCGCATCATGCGCCGTCGGGGAAGTTTTTTATATAAGGGCTCCTCCGCTCCGCTTTTCATATAAACCAAAATCCCGCATTTCTGCGGGATTCCAGCCGTCTCACGGCGCATCGAACTCCTTTTAGCAGGACGTAACCGTGCCCGCACCAAGGAAGTTGCCCACAACGAGCGGAACTGCCTTTGCAAGAAGCGCTACACCGATGGCAACCGCGGCATAGAGGAGGGTCGCCCCCGCACTCTTCACCTTCTCCGGATCGCCGCCTGCGGTAAGATATTTGAACGCCGCAACGACGACGAAAATGATAGCCACCACGATGAGGAAATAGAACATCCACGCGAACACGATGCAGAGATCGTTAAGGATCGACTGCAAGCTCGTGATATTGGCAGTGGGAACGTTGGCGCCCACTCCGGGGTTGGGATACTGAATGCCCTGAGCGAACGCAAGGGCGGGCACTACGAGCGAGATCGCGGCGGGACCTATTTTCTTCGCAAAGTTGATTACTTTGTTCATAGGGGTAAAAGATATCGACCTTTTTACATTACTCTATAAGACTAGCACGAATGGCCCTTTCCACAAAATTAAGCCCGAGAGGCCGCAGGCAACCCGCCTCCGCCGGAAGAGGAACTGCCGCTCGAGACGGAACAGTTAAAGGCGCTCACGGAAGGATTGCCGGGGATGATGCTCGCCACGATCGCGGGAAATCCGTATGCGATAAGGGCCACCGCGATCCCGATGGCGGAGTAGGTGAGCGTCCTCCTCGCTTTCGATGTTTTTTCGGTATCATCGCCCGCAGTGACATACTGGAACGCCGCCAGAACAATCATGATGATGGCGGTCGCGAACAATATCGTGACCATCCAGGTGATGATGTTGCAAAGGAATGCAACAAGGCTGGGTTTATCGTAGACGTACGATCCCGTCTGGGCGTTCACGACGTTCAAACTGTACATCGCAAGCAATCCTCCCGAAGCCGAAAGCATTACGCCGAGCAGGATTCCGGGGACCCGATTGATGAATTTCTTGATCATAACAGGGATATTTTTTCGACCATTTATTGGAATAATCGTCGCACGCTTTTTATGAAATGTCCATCCCTTCGAGGGGTTACGATCCGTTCAAAATACTCTGGATAATGGAGGTGATGCCGGTGGCGATAAGCGCTATCACAAGCCCCACGGCCGCATACGTAAGGGTCTTTCGGGCCTTGCCGAACTTCTCGGGGTCGCCGCTCGACGTCATCATTTGGAACGACCCCACAAGCACCATAATGACGGTAAGGGGGATGGCGATGTCTGTCGAAAGGAATTGTATGACATTATTGACAACGGCGGGGAAGTTCGCGGTGTTCAGCGGATTTGTCAGAGAGACGCTTGCGGGAGAGGATCCCGAATCGGAAGAACCGCTTGTTTGCGTCGAATTTGCAAGCGCGGTTGCGGCAAAAAAGAAGAAGGTCCACAACGCGGCCGCCGCTCCCGCCATCGAAGATCGGATCCGTTTCATGGATTCATTATAAATCATTGGGAAAAGCCCGTCGACGTAGGCGATGGGCCACAGGACGTCATGGGAAAGGAAAGTCCGTCGTTCGGATTACCTGCCGAATAAATCACCCCTTCGGTGACCGAAAGGCGGCAGGCATCGGTCTCGGATATGCCGAGCGTCACGAGGAAATCTTTCTCCGCGACGGCGCGCCACGTAGCAAACGGGGATCCGGTGATGGCGATCCAAAAATGGCTGTTCAGGGGGTTGTAGACCATGAGGTAATCCTGGGTTTCCTTGAAAACGAGATCTTGCACCTCATTCACGGGCATATCGGCGCTGTAGATATTGCGGATAGAGACGATTCCCTGAGGAGTTCCGATTGCAAGCGTTGGACCGGTCGGATACGTACCGAAGATATCCGAAACGCTGCCCAGATAATCGGGGAGCGTCGATGATGGTACGGCGGGAGGGAACTGCAACGTCGCGCCCGCACCGGCGCCGGAAGATGTCGGGGTGCCGCTCGCCACGGGAGCGGGTGCCCCGCCCATAACGGGCAACGGGGTGCCGGTACCCGTCCGAGGCCCGGGAGGAGGAAGGGCCTGAGCGCGCACAAAAACCGCGGCGGCGGCAATGGCGATCATTATGAAAACGAACATCGAAGCGATATAGAAATAGCGGAGTCTTTTCATGGCGTAACGCATGATATGTTATGGACAGCCAGGGGCATCGATATGAATATTGCCGCCGGTCGTGTGAGTATAGAGAGTACCGCCACATCCCGCATATTCATTAAGAACCTTGCTTGCCCCGCATGCCTTCGCGGCCGCCATGAACTGAGACCCCGCAGCGCAATTACTTACATGCACGTCGATTGCGCAACCCATATTGTGCCCGGGATCGCTGTGATCGACCACGGGGGGATATGCTTCATTCACCACGAAATTGGAATCGGATTTATCGATGCAGCTTACGAGAGTGTTCATCGAGGGGGTGCCGCCGCAATTCGTCCTCTGGCTCACGGTGCAATTCGGCAACTGAACGCACGTAGGGCAACTTACAGGCGCCGGTCCTGAAAATATGGAACCGTTCCCCTGCTGAAGTTCGCCCACCGTGCCGATACCCGGCAATCCGAGATTCACAAGATTTGGATTTATGGTATAGAGGATAAGATACGCGCAAGCGAGAAGAACGACGCCCAAGATGGCGGCTTTTATCCATTCCTTCGCATCCCCCTGCATGGAGGGGTTTCCCGCAGAAACCATATATTTTACTCCGCCGAATATGATGATGCCGAAAGCGAGAATACCGGCAATCGAAAGGGCCCATTGATAGAACGCTTCCACGAACGATCCCGGGGGAGGGGTCGAACCGCTCGAAACGCTCTGATTGGGAAGAGTCGCCGAGATCTGAACCTGAGCATGGGCGAACAAGGGGATCAAAAAAAGCATAAAAAGATATAGCACGCCGAGCACCAATGGAAGATTCAGCATCCGGAAGGGTCTTTTCATGGTCTTATAAGGATATCAGCTCCCAAATCCCGAAACTCCTTTGATATTGAGCACAGAAACGATCGTATTCACAATAAGATACGCGGACAATACGATGACCACTCCAATCACGGCACCGATCATGGTCTTTCGGGCCTGGCCGATTTTCTCAGGATTCCCCGACGACATGATCATCATGATTCCGCCGATGATAAAAAGGATAGGTGCTATTATGAAAAGCCCTATCGACATAAGAAGATAGATCGCATTAATAAAAGTCTGGAGAAGATCGTTGAGGCTCTGGCAATAGGGCGTCGTACCCGCAGGCTGAGCCTGCGCACCGATCGGATAGTTCCCCGTACATGAGACGATGGGCCCCCAAAATCCAGGGGGAACGGACCAAATGTCGTATCCATGGACGGCAGTGCTCTGAGCGGAAGCAATGGCGGGCACTAAAGAGGAAACCACGAGAAGAGCGAGGAAAATACCCTTCATGGAATTCATATGCCGGAAGAATGCTTGGAAAATAGGGGGCATTCGCTGGAATTTGATTTGTTCTATCCTCCGTTTATCTGCGATTGGGCCTCATTAAGGGCGGTCGTGGAATCGGCGGATCCCTGGAGCACGCTTTCGATCGCGCCGTTCACGGCAGTATCGATGTTCGTACTGTTCGCCTCATACCACGACTTCGCTTCAAGTGCCTGAGACGCGAACACCGACATCACGGGATCGGTCATATCTGCGGAAATCAAGCTCCGAAGCGCCGGCGGAGCACCGGTGTCCGATGTATAAATACTCGCATCCGCAGGGTTCGTGGTCAAGCCGATGATGAACTGCCATGCCGCCGCCGCATTCGGACTGTTTCTGTTCACGGCAAGACCTTGGTAATCGGCATAAGCAATGGCAACCTGGGTGTTGTCGGCCTGGGGCATCTGAGCGACGCCGTAGTTGAGGAAAGGCGCTTTCGCCCTGATGATGGGGAGCGCGGAGGAATAATCGAAGATAGCGGCCACTTTCCCCTGCGCGAACGCATCAATGGCATTGCCCATACTGTCGTTCCAGGTGTAATACTGCGATGCCGCACTGGAGAACTGAAGATAGAAATCGAAGGCGTTCTGCCCTGCAGTACCGGAGGTACCGCCCGTGCTCGCGAATGCCGCCGATGAACCGTCGCTCGAGAGCATCTGCGTACCGTTCTGGAGCATCATAAGAAACACGATATCGGGGGCATTCGGAATCGAAGCTTCGGATCCCCCGAGCGCGAATGCCGCCTGGGTGATCTGCCCTGAGGAGTTCTCCTGCCGAAGAAGCGCAATATCCGCATCGAGCTGACTCCAGGTTTTCGGAGGCGATACGATGCCCGCCGTATTGAAAAGATCCTTGTTATAGATCATGGCCATCGTATCGACGGAAAGAGGAAGGGCGTAAATATATCCTCCGGAAACGAAATTCTGGGAAACCACGTCGGGGAAATCCTGCTGGAGCGTCGTAAGGTTGAAAGTGGACGCGAGTGCGGGAGGAAGGGGCATGAGAACGCTCCTCCACTGGGGAAGATCCCTGTTCCCTATCTCGAAGACATCGGGGCCGGTACCCGCGGCGATGGCTTGGAGCACCTGGCTTCCGTAGTTCGCCGGATCGATCTGCGTGTATTTGATGCTTGCCTGCGACCCCGAGCCCGGCCCCACATATTTCGCGATCATATCATTGAACGCTTTGGGGCTATCGGTGCCCCATACCGTGAGGTTGGCCGATGCGGCCCCGCCGCTCCCGCCGCGAAGATTGAGGAAAAACAACGCAAGCCCGCCGATCACGATGACGGCGGCGGCGAGGAGGATGACCGCCTGGCGCTGGGTGAATTTTTTAGGCATGGGGAAAAAGGGAATCCGATGGTCCCCTCGCCCGTGAGCCCCGGGAAAGGGATCAGACGATGACCGTACCCGCAAGGCGATCGCCCGAGTTGAGGTTCATGATCCGGACGCCCTGGGCGGAACGGCCGGTCTTCCGGACGGTCGCAAGCTCGGTGCGGATCATCTGCCCCTTCGCGGAAAGGGCGAATATCTCCTTTTCGTCGGAAACGACGTGCGCGGAGATGACGAGCCCGGTCTTCGAAGTGACCTCGGCGGTCTTGATGCCCGAACCGCCGCGGGCCTGCTTCTTGTATTCCTTGAGGGAGGTCTGTTTCGCGAAGCCGTGTTCCATGACGACAAGGAGCACCGCATCGTCTCCTTTGATTATATCAAATCCCGCAACCTCATCGTTCTGTTTTTTCAGCTTGATCGCCCGGACGCCTGCGGCGGTGCGGCCCATGGGACGGACCTGCTTCTCCTCGAAACGGATCGACTGCCCCTGCCGGGTGGCAAGAACGACCTGATCGGTCCCCATGGTGAGCTTGGCCCATTTGAGCTGGTCGCCTTTCTTCAGCTTCATCGCAATGATGCCGGTGCGGCGGATGTTCTCGAAATCGGCAAGGGATGTCTTCTTGATGAGTCCCTGCTTCGTCACCATCACGAGGTACTTCTTCGGTTCCTTTTTCGAAGAATAATTGACGATCGCGTTGACGTGCTCATCGGACGGAAGCTCGAGGAAGTTCTGGATCGCGCGTCCCTTGGACGTACGCGTCGCCTGGGGGATTTCGTAGATCTTGGTCTGGAACACGCGCCCCTTGTCGGTGAAGAAAAGAACGTTGTCATGGGTGTTCGCGCTGAAGAAATGGGAGAGGAAATCCTCATCCGCAACATCGGAACCGATGAGACCCTTGCCTCCGCGGCGCTGAACCTTGAACGTGTCGGGAGGGAGACGCTTGATATACCCGCCTGCGGAAACCGTCACCATCGCTTCCTCCTCCGGCACGAGATCCTCATCCGATACCGCCTCCGGCGCGCGGGATACGACGCGCGTGCGGCGCTCATCGCCGTACTTTGCGCGGATCTCCCCCACCTCCTCCTTGATGATCTTCACGATTCTCGAGGGACTCTTCAGGATCGCTTTAAGATCCTCGATGAGAGCCCGCTTCTCTTTGAGCTCCGCTTCGATCCTGAGGCGTTCGAGGGCCGCGAGCGATTGGAGCCGCATCTCGAGGATCGCCGTCGCCTGCACATCGCTCAGTTTGAAGAGCTTCATAAGCTGGGCGTGCGCCTCGTCTTTGTCCTTCGACTTTCGGATCGTCGCGATCACGCGGTCGATCGCGTCGAGCGCGATCATCAGCCCTTCAAGAATATGCGCACGTTCCTCCGCTTTGCGGAGATCGAACTGCGTGCGCCGCGTGATGACCTCTTTGCGGTATGCAAGATATTCGCTGAGGATATCCTTGAGCGCGAGAAGTCGCGGCACGAGGCCGCCGTTCTCGGTCACCAATGCGATCATATTCATATTGAAATTCTTCTCGAGATCGGTGTGCTTATAAAGCCAGTTGAGGACCTTCTGCGGCGCCACGTCGTTCTTGAGCTCGATCACGATGCGGAGGCCTTCGCGGTCGGATTCGTCGCGGAGATCGCGGATGCCCTCGATCTTCTTGTCCTGCGCGAGCTCGGCGATCGTTTTGATGAGCTCGGCTTTGTTCACCTGGTACGGGATCTCCGTAACGACGATGTCGAACTGGCGGCTGTTCTTCTTTTCGAGAATCTCCGCCTTGGCACGGGCAAGGATGGCCCCTTTGCCGGACACATATGCGGCTTTGATGGCCTTCGCGTCATAGATGATTCCCCCCGTCGGAAAATCGGGTCCTTT
>JAJYDL010000017.1 GCA_021777495.1 bacterium | reverse complement strand
TTTCCGCGCCGTCTATAGTATAGAGGCAAAGCCCTCGTAGTTCAATGGATAGAACTGGCCCGTCCTAAGGGCAAAATGGGAGTTCGATTCTTCCCGAGGGCACCGCGTTTGTTGCATTTTTTATAAAATGTGATATTCTATTTTCAGCGCCTTAGGCCTCCCGAGGCCGACGGGCCATTCCAATCAAAGGCAACGGATAACATGATTAAGATGACGGAACTTCGGTACGTCGTTCGGGAAGGGATGCTTGTTCCCTTCAATTTTCCGAGAGAGAAAGCCGCCGCGGGCAACGCCACAATGACCCCATTCGTATGCAAGGCCGACGAGGCGCTCCTCGAGAAGGTTCGCATGTTCTACGCCGGAACGCTCACCTTCCTCGCCCTTCGGAAACTCACGATCGCGGAACGGACGCACGCCGCATCCGATCCGCTCGATACCCTCCTGCCGTCCCCGGCGGAAGTCCGCAATGAGTATGCCGCCGTACGGCAGCATGCGACGACGTGCGCGAAGTGCCTCACGCTCGGAGGCGCTTCGGAAAAGTACATTCTGCTCCTCTCCCAAGGATCATTCTCTATCCATTAATCATCCGATGATCGGCAACCGTCCGATCATCTCCTCTTCACTGCGCGCCGCACCCCTGTGGCGCGCTTTTTCTTCGGTTCTTGAATTTCCCGGATGCTTCGTTTAATCTCATTAGGGTATTCGGGAGGATCGACGTATGCAGCGCGGAAGGGTGGCTGAGTGGTCGAAGGCACCGCACTCGAAATGCGGCAGGCTCGCAAGGGCCTCGAGAGTTCGAATCTCTCCCCTTCCGCATTGCATATGGCAAGCCCGTACAAAAAGACCGCCCCTGTGGGCGGTATTTTTGCAGCCGGTCCGAGGGCGCGTGGGGATCAGAACACGGGGGTCGCCACGTAGATGAGGTTGTTCGAATAATCGGTGGCGGCGGCCTGCAGTCCGGATATCTCTATTTCATATGCGACGTCGGCCTTGCCGACGTTCTGCGTGGTGCCGTCGCCGGGACCCGTGTTCGAGAAGACCGTAAGCGTGGAGGTGGGATTGAACGCTCCCACGAACTTCGCTCCCACGTATGCGCCGCCGTTCAGCAGGCTGTCATCCGTCGTCACGCCGATATGGCCGTAGGTGGCGGGATTCGCCGCGATCGCCGAAGGCGCGGCCCACGGGATCGGCGTCGAGGTCGCGTCGCCGTTATCGAAAAGATGGATCGTCGCGCCGCTCCCGCTCGTGAGATCCTGGTCCTCGTGCACCGTCACCGCGAACCCGTTCGCGGCGTTCGTGGACACCGAAAGCTCCTGTCCCAGCACCTCGGGAATGTTCGGCGAAAGGGTTCCGAACGCCATGCTCGTGCTCGCCGAAGCGCCCGTCGTCGTCGCGCCGTTTATCACCGTGCCCGTCGCAATGCCGAGGATACTGAAGGAGAAGTTCGTGGCAACGGCCGCCTGAACCGTGACGGCGGGGATGATGGCGACCCTCGTCTCGCCGGAATCGGGCATGGTACCTCCGACATCGATCGCATAGGATTGCGTGGAGGTCGGATTGACGATGCGGTTGTTGTTTATCGCGATTACCTTCGTTCCCGACGCTACCGTGTTCGAAGGACAGACGGTGAAAATAATGCCCTCGCTCCCGGGCGTGGTGCTCGTGGCGAACGTCACGTCGTTCCCGCCCGCCACGCACGCCGTCACCAAGGTCGCCCCGGTGAACTGGATATCTCCGAACGTGATATTGCCGATGCCTCCGAATGCGTTCGTCGCCGGGTCGAATATGATCGCAATGGTGTCGTTCTGAGGGATCGCGCTGTTCGTCGTGAATGTGAGCGTGTGGTTCGCGGACTGTCCCGGAGCGGACGTTGAAAGGACGTCGGATATGCCGTAGAGCGTTCCGGCGTGGGTCGTACCGCGCGCGGCAAAAAGGACAAGGGCGATCGCGGCGGCGCCGATGATAATACGTGCGGGGGTGCGATGGCGATGGTTCATGATCGTTGCGTCGTTTTTTTCGTGTGCGGCCTTTTCCCCTGAGGCCTTTTTTTGACTGCATTCTTCGACGAGCGCTTCTTCGGGAGATAGCGGATATTCACGCTCGTGTGCACCGAAAAATCCCCCTCCTTGCCGCGTGCGATGATGCGCTGGACCACCTTTTTATCGACGTGGTATTCCTTCGCCAGATCCCGAAGCGATATCCCGCTCTTCCTCCATTTCCCGTACACCTCCTTCCGCATGACGGGGGTGAGTTTCGTCGTCGTATGCATTGCCGTGTTCCGTTTCCGCGAGCGTTGTCCCCACTTTTCGGGGACAACCCGTCGCGCCGTGGTTCCAGTATATCACACTCCCCTTCCGGAACACTGTGGACCGGCTGTGGATTCCCCTCCCCTCCCGGCATGCCCGGAATGCGGAGGATGCCGGAGCGATTTGCGGGGATGGCCGTTTTGGCGCAGAATAAGAGCACTATGAGACGGCGAGAACGGCACGGTTCCCATCACCATCCGAAAAAGCGGCCCTATCGTGAGGGCCGGCGTAGCGCGCACGCCCGGGGCCGAAGGCCGTCCGGAAGATCTTCCGCGAACGCACCGGTCGCCGCGCCGCGATCGAACGGCAACGGGGAAAAGGTATATATCTACGGCAAGCACGCGCTCCGCGAGGCCCTTGCGTACGCGCCTCAGGCCGTGCGGCGCGTGTTCCTCTCCCCCGATATGGATGACGCCGAGCTCCGCGCACTCGTGAAACGGCACGGGATCGAGGCTGGTGCGCTCCGTTCCGGCGATGCGGGCCAGATGGTGGGCCGCGAGACCGCGCACCAGGGCGCGATCGCGATCCTCCATACCGGATCGCTCATGATGCCGTTCGACCGCTTCCTCGAGTCGCTCACCGACGGAGGCCGTCGTGCGCCCGGCGCGGATACGCTCGTGGTCCTCCTTGACGAGCTTACCGATCCCCATAACGTCGGCGCGGTGATCCGCTCGGCGGCCGCATTCGGCGCGGCGGGAGTGCTCATCCCCTCGCACAACCAGGCCCCCATCACGGGAACCGTCGTGAAGACGTCCGCCGGCATGGCGTTCCGGGTGCCGCTCATCGCGATCGGCAACGTGAATCAGGCGGTGGACGCCCTCAAGAGCGAAGGATTCGCGGTCTACGGTCTTGTCATGGACGGCCCTACGAACATCGCGGAGGAACCGTTCCGAAACCCGTCGCTCGTCATCGTCGGCAACGAAGGGGAAGGTATCCGCGAAAAGACGCTCGCGCGCTGCAACGTGCGCCTCCGCATCCCCATGGACCCCCGCGCCGAATCCCTCAATGCATCCGTGAGCGCCGCCGTCGTCCTCTATCAATGGAGCGTGAAGCACCCCCCCGCGGAGGGCGGCGCCGGACGCGAACAACCAGCCCCGCAATAATCCCCCACTCCCATGGAACGCCTCGATCTTCCGGTACGCGGATGGGCCGATTACGAGCTCATCGATTCCGGCGACAACCGCAAACTCGAACGGTACGGGAATTACGTCCTGATACGGCCCGAGACCCAGGCACTCTGGCGTCCTTCGCGCTCCGCCGACGTATGGAAACGCGCCGATGCGGAATTCCGCTTCGGCGAAGGCGGCGAGGGAGGACCGAGGGGTAAGGGCGGCGGCTGGCGGAAGCGCGCCGCATCCGTGCCGGATTCCTGGGAAATGTCCTGGAACGGCCTTCGCTTCACCGCGCGCCTTACGTCCTTCAAGCACACCGGGGTATTCCCCGAACAGGCGGCGAACTGGGAATGGATCGCGGAACGCACCGATGCGCTCCGCAGCCAGCAGAAAGGCATCCCCCGCATCCTCAATCTTTTCGGCTATACCGGCATCGCAAGCATGGCCGCCGCCGCGCACGGCGCGGACGTCACCCATTGCGACGCATCGAAGCAGAGCAACACCTGGGCCCACGACAACGCACGGTCATCGGGGATCGACCGCGGCGATGACCGCGCCGGCGGCATCCGCTGGATCACCGACGATGCGCTGAAGTTCGCCGAACGCGAGGTGCGAAGGGACGCGGTGTACGACGGCATCATCCTCGATCCGCCCGCCTTCGGACGCGGCGCGAAAGGCGAGGTCTTCCGCATCGAAGAGCATCTCCCGAAGGTCCTCGATGCCTGCGCACATCTTCTTGCCGCCTCGCGGCCGGGCGCGTTTCTCCTTCTCAACGGCTATGCCGCGGGATATGCTCCCCTTTCGCTCCTCCAGGCCGTCGAAGGATCGTTCCCGAACATCGCGAAGACGTCGCGCGGCGAATACGGCGAGCTCCACATCGCGGAACAGGGCACCGGACGCGCGGTTCCTTCGGGAATCTATGCCCGCTTCGTGGTAAAATGATCCTATGGAGGATGCACGGGTCATTAAAATAGTGCGGCATGCGATGCCCGCGGTGGTTTCGATCGCAATATCAAAACATCTGAAGGATATCGAAAAGGATATCCCGAAGGAATATTATTCAGGGATCCCCGGCCATCCTGCCCGCCCTACCAAAGGGCCCGCACCCGGCGCCGCACCCAGGATCACGCTTCCGGACGATGTGGCCGATGCCCACGGCATGGTGCAGGTGGGCGGCGGTTCCGGATTCATCGTGGACCCCAACGGCCTCGTGATGACGAACAAGCACGTGGTGAACGAACCGGATGCGGAGTACACCGTGATCCTTTCCGACGGCCGCACCTTCACCGCGGAAATCCTGAGCCGCGACCCCATCAATGACGTGGCGATCCTCAAGATACCGGCGAACCGGCTCCCCTGCCTTCCGCTCGGCGACGCGTCGCGCCTCCAGCTCGGGCAATCCCTCATCGCGATCGGCAACGCGCTCGGCATCTTCAGGAACACGGTCTCCGTGGGCATCGTATCGGGCCTCTCGAGGGCCATCACCGCGCAAGCCGATCCCGAAGCGCCGCCGCAGGAAATGCGGGGCCTTATCCAGACCGACGCCGCGATCAATCCCGGGAACTCGGGAGGTCCCATCCTCGACCGCAACGGGCGCGTGGTCGGCGTGAATGCCGCCATCGTCTCCGGCGCGCAGTCCATAGGATTCGCGATCCCCGTGAATGCCGCGCGGCGCGACCTCGCCGACCTCAAGCGCTGGGGCCGCATCCGCAGGCCGCTTCTCGGCGTACGCTACGTCATGGTCGACAAGGACCTCAAGGCGAAGATGAAACTTCCCATGGATTACGGCGCGCTCGTGCTTTCCGAAGGACCCCGTGATCCCGCGGTGGTCGCGGGGAGCCCCGCCGAAAAGGCGGGCATACGGGAGATGGACATCGTCCTTGAGATGAACGGCGAAAAACTGGATAGGGAGCATCCCATCCAGGACTATCTTGAGAACATGAACGTCGGGGACGAGGTGCATCTCCTCATCCTGAGGAAAGGAACGCAGATCCCCGTCAAACTCCTCCTCACCGAACGGAAGTAGCGGAAGCGCGTTCTTTCTTTTTAATACGAATACTGGTCCACAAGACGGCCGCTCTTGTCGAGGAGATCCACGATGTCATGGTACTGGTTCACCACATTGCTTCCCGTCCATATCCATACCTGATTGCTCAGGAAGTTGGGGTCGGCGGCGTGCGCCTGGAAGCATGATGCATAATTGAAATTATTGCGGATGAAATCCTGGCACGCATAGTCGGTGGCCGGCACAAGGGGGTTCGGCAGCGTAGGCTGCGAGCAACCCGAGAACGACTGAAGATATGCCTGGCATCCTCCCGTGAAGTTCACGATCCGCGACTCGTCCACCTGGGGGCAGTTCGCGGGAAGCGCGGGACGGAAGTTCGCCGTGTTCGCGATGTAGCCGATGCACTCGTTGAGGCGGAGATTGAACGGCGCCGAGGACGAATACAGATACACCGTATCCCCGTTCGCGACGCGGATGTCGGACGGCGGGGTGAGCCCCGTGGGGTCGTAGATGGCGATCGCCTGAGGGATGTATTCCCCGCTCCCCCGCGTTTTGATCTGCCATCCCGTAATATCGATCGTCCCGGTCGCCTGATAGGGAAACGAGGCATACAGCGAAATGGTGCCGTAATAGTAGTAGCTTCCCGCGGATACCGTCCCGAGGCGTATCTCATGGAAGTACGGCGACAGCTGGGATGCCGTCCATCCTGCCGGAATTTGCGATGCGGGAATCGTACTCGTATTCACGATAAGACCCTGCGACCCGCTTCCCGCTCCCGGGGGCGTTCCCGAAATATAGGTCCCTCCGCTCGAGATCGTGGTCGTCCCCGCGGGGATCACGGGGAGCAGCGGACCGGAATGCGACGGGACAAGGCTGAAACCCGACGAGCTCGGAAACGAGAACGACGGGATCCCGATGCCTCCCGAGGTAAGTCCGTGGTACAGAAAAAGCCCCGCCCCGAGCGCGATCACGACGAGCACGATGATCCCTATCTTCACGTGCATATGGGTGTTGTATTCATGATACCAGATGCGCCGTTACGCGACGACGTTCACAAGCCGGTCTTTCACGAAGATCACGCGTTTCGGCTCGCGTCCGGCGAGCGCGGCGCGGACCTTTTCGTTCGCAAGCGCCATCGCCCTCGCCTCCTCTTCCCCGATGCCGCGCGCGGCGCGGACCGTGTCGCGCACCCTGCCGTCCACCTGGAACACGAGCGTCGTTTCATCCTCCACGGCAAGCTTCGGATCGTACACGGGCCACGGCTCGAAATCGAGATAGGTCGCGCCGCCCATCCGCGACCAGAGCTCCTGCGCCATGTGCGGCGCGAACGGACCGAGGATCTTGATGAGTGCGCGCAGATCCTCGTCCGGGAGGGCGGCGGCGTGCCCGTCTCCCTCGCTTGCCGTAAGTTCGTTGAGCAAGCTCATCATCGCCGAAATTGCCGTATTGAACTTCATCGCCTCGATGTCATCCCCCACTTTCTTGATGGTCCGATGGAGCGCCGCGCGCTTCGGCTGCTGCGCCCGGGCCTCGTACCGTTCCTTTTCCTCCTTCGTCGCCTCGATCAGGCCCAGCGCATAATTCCAGAACCGTTCAAGGAACCGCCCGGCACCCTGGATGGACTTGTCGTCCCACGGGATCGCCTGGTCGAACGGACCCATGAACATCTCGTATACGCGGAGCGTGTCCGCGCCGAAATTCTCCACGACCGAGTCGGGATTCACCACATTGCCTTTCGATTTCGACATCTTGTCGCCGCCCTTTCCAAGCACCATGCCCTGCGACGTGCGCTTCATGTACGGCTCACTCACGGGTACGGCGCCGAGGTCATAGAGGAACTTGTTCCAAAAGCGCGAATAGAGGAGGTGGAGCGTCGTGTGCTCCATGCCGCCGTTGTACCAGTCCACCTGCATCCAGTGCTTAAGCTTCTCCGGAGCCGCAAACGCCTTGTCGTTCTTCGGATCCGTATAGCGGAGGAAATACCAGCTCGAGCCGGCCCAGTTCGGCATCGTATCCGTTTCGCGCCGCGCAGGGCCTCCGCACGCCGGACATGCCACGTTCACCCACTCGCGTATGGCCGAGAGCGGCGATTCGCCCGTGTCCGTCGGCTGGTATTTTTCGATGTCCGGAAGCATCACCGGCAGATCCTTCTCCGGGACCGGCACCATGCCGTCCTTCTCGCAGAACACGACGGGGATCGGCTCGCCCCAATAGTGCTGCCGCGAAAAGACCCAATCGCGGAGATGGAACTGCGTCTTTGCGCGGCCGCCGACGGCTTTCACGATCTCCCGCTTTGCCGCCTCCGAATCCATGCCGTCGAAGGGACCCGAGTTCATGAGGATGCCTCCTCCCGTGTACGGGAGATCCGCGCCGGCGGGATGCGCCTCCGCGGAGTGCCGCGCCACCACCTGCCGTATCGGCAGCGCGAACTTTTTTGCGAACGCAAAATCGCGCTCGTCGTGCGCCGGCACCGCCATGATGGCGCCGGTCCCGTACGACCCGAGCACGTAATCCGCCACGAAGACCGGGATCTCTTCCTTTGTCGCCGGATTGACCGCTTTGATCCCTTTTATTTCCACGCCCGTCTTTTCACGCCCTTCGGCAAGCCGTTCCTCTTCCGTCTTCGCCGCCGCTTTTTTCATATACTCCGCCACCTCGCCGAGATTCGTGATGCGATCCTCGAGCCTGTGCACGAGCGGATGCTCCGGCGCCACCACCATATAGGTTGCGCCGAACAGCGTGTCGGGGCGCGTCGTGAACACGATGAGCGGCGGGACGCCATCCGCATCCGCGACGGCGAACCCGAGCTCGGCGCCCTCCGACTTCCCGATCCAGTTCACCTGCTGCGTCTTTATCTTCTCGAGATATTCCACGGTATCGAGGTCGGCGAGCAGGCGGTCGGCATACTTCGTGATCGCGAGCATCCACTGCTCCTTTTCCCGGCGTTCGACGGGTGTGCCGCAGCGCTCGCATTTGCCGGAAACCACCTCTTCGTTCGCAAGCCCGATCTTGCACGAGGGGCACCAGTTGATCGGCATCTTCTCCTTGTAGGCAAGCCCCTTCTTATAGAACTGGAGGAAGATCCACTGCGTCCAGCGGTAATAGCCGGGGTCGGTGGTATTCACCTCCCGGTCCCAGTCGAACGAAAACCCGAGCGACTGCAGCTGGCGCCGGAACGTATCCGTATTCTTCTTCGTCACGATCTTCGGATGGATCCCCGTCTTGATCGCGTAGTTTTCCGTGGGAAGCCCGAATGCATCCCAGCCGATCGGATAAAGGACGTTGTAGCCTTCCATACGCCGCTTCCGCGCAACGATGTCCATCGCCGTATAGCTCCGCACATGGCCGGTGTGAAGCCCGTCCCCCGAAGGGTACGGAAATTCGACGAGCGCGTAATATTTCGGCTTCGGCGAATCGTCGCGCGCGGCGAACACCTTCTCCTCGAGCCACCGCGCCCGCCATTTCCTTTCGATTTCCTTGGGGTCGTAGCGTTCCATATAGGACCCATTCTACGCCGCATGCCGCATTTTCTCAATATTACGGGGCCCTCCCGCGGGCGAACGGCGCGGCGGCTCCCCAGTCCTCTTCGAATGCCGCGCGGAGCACCGCGAGCGCACGAAGGTCCGCAAGCATCACACCAAGCTCCCGATTCTCTTCGAGCGAGGTCGCCGAAAAGTTCTCCGAGCCCACGAAGGCCCGCGCGCCGTCCGCCGCGATCATCTTCGCATGGATATACCGTCCGTTCGCGGCATCGGGATACGTACGCACCTTCGCGCCCGCGGCGGCGAGCTTCCGCCATGCCGGCACCCATTCCGCAGCCCATGTCATCACGATCCGCACCGCGACGCCGCGGCGCGCGGCGGCGGCGAGCGCATCCGTCACGGCCTCATCCGCCATCTCCTCGTTATACACCTCGAGCGTGCGCGATGCCGCGGCGATCATGGCGACAAGGGCGCCGCGCGACCCGGGGCTCCACACGAGCGCATTCCCGGGCGGCGCCGCGGCGGGATCCCCTCCCGCCGCGGCAGACCAGTCCGCGGCAAACGCTTCCTCCATCGCCGCGACGTCCGCGAGATCCCCGTCGATCACCCCGAAATCCCTTCCGGTCGGATAGTACTTCGGCACGAGATTGAAACTCATAACAAGGAGGCGCGCGCCGTCCACCGCCATCGCTTTTTCGTGCGTATAGGTGAACCCCGGAGACGCCCATCGCACGGGAATGCCCGCGCGCACGAGCGCCGCATACGCCATCTCGTTCGGATTCCCCCGCACGAACGATGCGCCGGGAGACGAATAGAACCGCCCGTTCAGGATCACCCGCACCGCGACGCCGCGGCGCGAGGCATCGGCGAGCACCGCGAACACGGCGGGATCCTCCAGTTCGTACATCACGAGATCGATGGAGCGCGAGGCGCTCCGGACGAGCGCCATAAACGGCGCGATGCCCGCCTCCGGTTCGCCGAAGACCGCACATGCGGCCCCGCATGCCGCAGGAGGCGATGCACTCCGCGCCATGCCCCCTGCGGGGAACGGGAATCGTTCCCGCAACGCAGCTACCGCAAAAAATGCCGCCGTTGCCGCGGCGCCAAGGACCATCCTTCTTGCTATCGATGCGGCGCGAAGCCTCACCCGGCCCAGATTACCACGCGGCGCATCAAGGAATCCTTAAGTCCTCCTCCGATCCTCCACGCCGAAAACCCGCTGCGCATTCCTCCAGACCGCCTCCTTCATGCCTTCCGCCGGGATCCCTTTGAGTTCCGCAAGCCTTGCAACGATATGCGGGATATATGCCGGTTCGTTCCTTTTCCCGCGGAACGGGACGGGGGCCACATAGGGCGCGTCCGTTTCCGACATGATGCGGTCCGCAGGAATGAACCGTACGACATCGTCATACATCCCCGAGGAAGCCCCTTTGCGGGGAGGGAATGTGACGGCGCCGCCGAACGTGAACGAAAATCCCAGATCGAGAAGATCGCGCGCATCATCCACGCTGCCCGTGAAGAAATGCACGACGCCCGGCGCATATCCCTCCGGCCCCGCGTCGCGCAGCATGGCGCGCAGGTCGGCGAACGCGTCCCTGCAATGGATCATGAGCGCCTTTCCCGAATCCTTCGACAGGCGCATCTGCGCCGCGAACGCGTCCTTCTGGCGCGCGATCTGGCTGTCGCGCGGCTCGTCGCCTGCGAAATGGAAATAGTCGAGGCCGCATTCCCCGATCGCGACCGTGCGCGGATGGCGCGCGAGCGCGCGATAATATTCATAGTCGAACATCTCGCCTCGCAACGAAGGCGTTTTTCCCGCATCTCCGGCCTCCGGAACGCCAAGCTCGTCGGCATCGTGATACGAAGGACCCGTATGGACGGGATGGAGCCCGATTGCGGCATACACGCCGTCATCCGCGTGCGCGTCCGCGAGCGCCACGGCGGCGGCCGAGGTGCCGCGTTCGGTCCCTGCGTTGATCATGAGCACTCCCGCTTCCTTTGCGCGCGCGATCACCGCATCCCGGTCTCCGGGAGCATCGTACGCCGGGAACTGGATATGGGTATGGACGTCGATGAACGGAACCTCCTGCTCCTTCATGACGATATTCTCGGGAAAAGCGCGTCCGGTCTCTTGATATGAATAACCCCCCTTTCCCGCGACACGGCCGCCGCGATCTTCCGCGACGTCTCCGGCATGAACGGCGCGAGCGCCGATGCGATCGCCTCAAGGAGCAGTACGAGCCCGAGGAGCGCCTCCCTGCGGGCGGCATCATCCTTGATCTCCCATACCTTCTTTTCGTTCACGTACCGGTCGCCGAAGGAGACGGCATCCCATATCGCGGCAAGCGCATCGCCGAGCCGGAACGCGGCCATCTTCCCGTCCACGCCGCGGCGCATCGCCGCAATCACGCCGGAGAATTCCTCCCCAGGAACGCCATCCTTCATTCCGGGAACGCCGTCGAACGATTCGCGCTCCGCGAGCGCAAGCACGCGCGCGGCGAAATTCCCGAGTCCGTTCGCAAGATCCGCATTGTACCGCACCCGCATCTTCTCCTCGGTATAGTCGCCATCCTCCCCGTACTGGATCTCCCGAAGAAGAAAATACCGGAGCGCATCCACGCCGTAGCGCGCGGCGAGGTCGAGGGGATCGACGCCGTTGCCGAGCGATTTCGACATTTTCACGCCGCCGTTCGTGATGAACCCGTTCGCGGCGATCTGGCCCGGCAGCGGAAGTCCCGCCGACATGAGCATCGCGGGCCATATCACCGCATGGAAACGAAGAATATCCTTGCCCACCGCATGCACGTCGGCGGGATGCTCCTCCCATCCCTCGATCCCGCGCACGGTCACGTAATTCACGAGCGCATCGGCCCATACGTAGATCGCCTGGTGCGGGTCGTTGGGTACGGGGATCCCCCACTCTTTCCCTTCGCGCGAAAAGCTGATATCCTCGAGCCCCTGTTCCACGAAGGCGCGCACCTCGCGGAAGCGGTTCGCGGGGACGACGAACTCGTCATGCTCGTCATAGAACCTGAGAAGCTTCTCCTGATATTCGGAAAGCTTGAAGAAATAGTTCTGCTCCTTCACGACTTCCGGTGCGGTCCGGTGTTCCGGGCAAAGCCCGTCCACGAGATCGCTCTCCTTTATGAAGGCCTCGTGCCCTTTGCAATACAGGCCCTCGTACGTACCCCTGTAAAGATCGCCCGCCGCATCGATGCGCCCCCAGATCTCCCGCACCGTTTCGAGATGCCGCTCCTCCGTCGTACGGATGAAATCCGTGTTCGCGATGCCGAGCTTGGCCCACGCCTCCTGCCATATTTCCGCCATGCGGTCCGTGTAGGCGCGAATCTCCTCGTTCGCCTTCTTCGCCGCATCCACGGTCTTCTGCGAATTCTCATCGACCCCCGTCGAGAAGATCACCTGCTCGCCCTGCGCCTCCCGCCAGCGCGCGATCGCGTCCGCCACGATCGTGGTGTACGCGTGCCCGATGTGAGGCCTGTCGTTCACATAATAGATGGGGGTCGTGATATAGAAATCCATATGGCATTAGGATAAAGGATTGGCCCGTAAATGCAACGTCATCCGTGCGGCGGCGACGCCCGCACTCACGCCTTCCTCCGGCCGAGTTTCATGAGCTTCAGAAACGCACGCGGATCGCGGTAAGGCCCCACGATCGCGGCATTCAGGCGGTCCTCCCCGAATACCGCCCGCACCGCGGCGCGGATTTCGGATGCGGTCACGCGATTGATCTTCGCCGCATACGCCTCCGGCGAAAGCACCTTCCTTCCGAATATTTCCTGGCTCCCGTAGAAGCTCGCAAGGTCGTCGGACGTCTCGAGCCCCAGCATAAGGTTGCCGAGGATGTGATCTTTCGATTTCCGGAGCTCCTTCGCCGGAACCTCTTCGTCCCGCATGCGGGCGCATTCCGCAAAAATACCCTTCATCGCCTCGCCGATCTTGCCATGGTCCACTCCGGCGGAGATGCCGAACACGCCGTGATCGAGCGAAAGGTCCGTCCCTGCGCCGACGTAATACGCCGCGCCCATCTCCTCGCGGATGCGCATGAAAAGGCGCGAGCTCATGCCTCCTCCCAGCACGTCCGCCGCCACGCGGAGCGCGTAGCGCCGCTCATCGAACATATCGAACGCACGGAATGCGATCGCGAGGTGCGCCTGGTCCGCTTTGCGGAAATGGAGCTTCACCCGCGGCGACGATTGCCGCTCCGTCGTCGCCGGCTTCCTCACCGCGCTGCCGCGCGACAGCGCACCGAAGCGCGCCTCGATCATGCGGAGCGTCGCCGCTTCGGGGAACTTCCCCGCCACCACGACCACCGTCCCTGCGCCGACGTAATGCTTCCCGCGATATTTCATGAAATCGTCGCGCGTGAGCCTTCCGATCACCTTCTTGTCGCCTCCCACGTCCCACCCTGCCGGCTGGTCCCCGTACACGAGGCGCTGGAGCACTTCCTGCGCCTTCGCGGGAAGATCGTCCTCGTACATGTTGATCTCCTGGATGATCACGCCCCGCTCCTTGTCGATCTCCCCGGGATCGAACACGGGATCGAGATAGAGGTCCGACACGATGTCGAATATCTCCGGGAATTTTTCGGCCCTCACCTTCGCGTAATACCCGGTATATTCCTGATCGGTGAACGCGTTCGACTGGGCCCCGAGCGCGGCAAGCTCATGGGCGATCATCCCCGGGCGCGGCCGCCGCTTCGTTCCCTTGAACGTCATGTGTTCGAGGAAATGGGAGATTCCGGAGAGCGGCTTCGTCTCGTACTCGGACCCGGCGCGCACAAGAATGAGCACCGTCGCGGCAAGCATCGCGGGGCGCGGCACGAGAAGCACGCGCAAGCCGTTCTTCAGCGTAATTTTCTTTACGTTCGTTGCAGATGTCATCGCCGGTCTTCTTTCGGTATCGGTCCGCTAGGAGCCGCTGTTCGCCGTCGTAAGCGTCTTGATGTCGGCATCGAAGCTCTGCGCCTGCTCGACCACCGCTTCGCCGTAGGTCCAGAGATATCCCCTCCAGCGGGATCCCGCATAGTACTTCGCGGCAGTGCAGCGCTCGAGGTCGATCGTGCGCGTGTACGTCGCCCTGCATCCCGTCATCGCGTCCTTCAGATAAAGGCCGGTTGCCACGAACGCATCCGCATCGCTCCACGGCGACGGAGGATTGTTCCCCGTGACCTTCGACACGGCGCCCGCATACAGCTCCCACGTGGACGGCTCGAACTGCGCGGGGCCCATGGCGCCGCCGTACACGCCGTCGGCGTTCGGACACGACACCATCATCGTATTGGGATCGATGTTCAGCGCGGAAGTGATCTGGAGGAACGTCGGCTGCTGCGACGGACTCATCGCGGTCTTGTAGTTGCACTGCCCCACGTTCTGGCCGAGGGCCGACTCGCGGTCGAGGATGGCGAGGATGAACGCGGGATCGATGGCCGTCGCGTTCGAGGCGACCTGCGCGAACTGGTATGCCTGGCCGAACGTGAGCTGGCCTCCGCCGAGCAATTGGAAGATGCGGCTCCTGATCTGCGCCGCCGTCGCCTGTGTCTGCACGAGGAGCGCCTGATATTTCGATTCCTGGCCTTTTGTCGCGGTGAGGAGCTGCGTCTTCTGCGACTTCGTCGTGGACACCTCCTGCGCCTGCGACTGCGCATAGGCCTGCGCCGTCGCCGCATCGCTCTTCGATGCTACGAACTGCTGTTCCTGGTTCTGAAGCTGGCTCTGAAGGTCCGTGATCTGCTGCACCGCCACGCGGAGATTGTCCTGGAGAAGCGTGATGTCCTGCGTCTCGTTCCAGAAATCGGAAAGCCGCGGATGCTCGAGGAATATCTCGATGAGGCTCGTCTGGTCCGTCTGGTAAAGGCTCTTCATGAGATCGCCTATTGCGGCCTGCTTGTTCGCGATATCCGCCTGCGTCGCGGTGATCTGGGACTGGGTGTCCGCGATCTGCTGGTCGAGCTGCTGGATCGTGAGGTTGGTCGCCTGGATCTGCAGGTTGAGCGACGCGATCTTCGCATTAAGGACGGAGATCTGCCCCGAAAGCGTCTTCCCCTGGCTCTCATAGCTCGTGATCTGGCTCTGGTACTGGTCTATCTGCCCCTGCAGCTGCTGGAGCTGCGCCTCGAGCGCCGTGCGCTCCGCGGTGGGATCGGTGCTTGTGGCACTTCCGGCCGCAGCGGTCGAGGAGGCATTGTCGCCCGCGGCCCTCGTGAGGAACGTGGTCGGGGCGCTCGCCGAACCGAATGCGAGAAACGCCGCCGCAAACGCGGGGATCGTCCACTTTCCTATTTTGGTGAGGGGGATCCGTATCGTCCGCGGCTTCGTGCCGAGATCGATCTTCCCCGGAAGTGCGCTGAATGCGCTCCATTGCGTCCCGTCCCGTTTGGGGAACGACACGTCTCCCAGCACCTTTGGTTTTAAAGGCGGCCTCATTACGCTTCATTATAGCGAAAATGTCCGAAAAGAGGAACGCCGGGCGCAAAAATCCCCGCGTGCGCGGGGATTTTCTCCGATCGTTCGTATGGCTCTCGTACCCTCTTATTCCTCCTTGGCGGCCTTCTCGGCATCGCGCTCCGCCTTCTTTTCTTCCGCTTCCACCTTCACCCCCGATACATCGGCGGGCGTGGCCTGCGCGGCAAGTTCTTCCTCGGAGATCGGCTCGGTCGCCGTCGCCACCACCGTATCCTCGTCGAGGTCCGTCGTCACCCCCTTCGGAAGGATGATGTCCTTCACGTAGATGCTCTGATCGATATCGGCAAGCGCGGAAAGGTCCACGACGATCGTGTGCGGCACGTTCTGGGGGAACGCCTCCACCTCGATCTCCGAGAGGGATCGATTGATGATCGCGCTCTTCTCCTTCACTGCCGGAGATTCACCCGTGAATTCGAGCGGTACATGCGCCCGTATCTTCTCGTCGAGGCGCACCTGATAGAAGTCGATATGGAGGATGTCGTCGCGCACGCTGTCGCGGAGGACGTCGTGGATCATTACCGGACGCTTTTCCTTCCCGAGGTCGAGCGTGATCATCGTGGAAGAGCCCGCCTTCTTGTACGTCTTCGCAAATTCCTTTTCCGAGACGACAAGGTGCACGTTCTTCACGCCATGCCCGTAGAGTTCCGCGGGAACCATGCCCTCCTTGCGGAGCGACCTCACTTTCTTGCCCGTTATTTCGCGCGGGGTTACCGCCAACACGATCGTTTCCATGAGGAGGAGTATACCAAAACAAGGATGAAAAGACAAGCCGGACGCCGTATGCGATAAAAAGCCGCCTTTTCTCGGGAAAAAGGCGGGCGGGGCGCGGCACGGAACTTGCCGCACGGACGATCCTATCGTTTCAAAAGGCCCGGAGTCGCTTCCGCAAGGGAGAACATGCGCTCCGCAAGCTCGGGGAACTCCCGGGAGAGATCCTTCGCCCAGGGGGCCTTTCGCACGCGCATTCCCTTTCCGAAAGGCGCAACGCTCGCGGAAAACCGCAGCAGAAATGCGATGTTGTCGCATCCCTTCACCCGCGGAGCGCCGTTCACGTCTTCGATTTCGATCTCCGTGGATCCGGGGAGGAGGTCGCCGAGCATCCCGCGAACGTTCCTCATGAATTCCTGCCAGGCGCGATCGGTAAACGGCGGGAACATCCGCACGCCTCTCTTCTGCGCGAAGCACATGAAACGAACGACGAGATCCTCCGGAGGGAGCGACGGTTTGAAATGCACGAATACGGAACGCGTGGTGAAGACGCATTTCCTGCATCCCCAGACCGCGTTCGTGTAGGGATTCAGGTATGCCGGCGCACCGCACCGGCGGCAGCGATAGTCGCGGTCCTCCCGCCACGCACCATCCACCACTTGCATCCGGTCGATCCATTCCGGGTTCATATCGCCCGGAATAGGGAAAGGCTCTTCGATCGTGAACGTGCCCATTGCGAAACTCCTTCCGACCCAGGGAATCGGGTTCTTCTTTAGTGATACCTCCGCGCCGGGACGCAGTCAATCGCGCCGCGGCGCCTTCATGGCGCCTCCTCTGGAGGATTTTATTCGAGCCCGTTAAAAAGCTTGAGCCTGTCCGCCACGATCGCCCGGATCCCTTCGATCGCGGGAGGAAGGATCTTATAGGGCGCGATTTCGTCCGGCATTTCCCTGAGGCCCTGCTCCACGCCGCGGCGCCACGCAAGCCGCAATTCGCTCGATACATGGATGATCGTCATGCCCGCCTTCGCGGCTTCGGTGAATTCCCTGTCCTCCGTACCGGACCCTCCGTGAAGCGTCATCCATCTTCCTCCTCCCTGCGCGTTCGCGGGAAGCGCCGCGATCGCCTCCTTGATCTTCCCGATGAGGGCGATGTCGAGCTCTTTGTGCGCCGTTCCCGCCACCATCGTCTTCAAAAGGCCGTGCATGTTCCCCACCGCCGGCGCAAGCACGTCCACGCCCGTCTCCGCGACGAACCGCGCCGCCTCCTCCGGCGTCGAAAGCGCGATGTGCTCCGGCGCCGCGTCCATCACTTCGGAGTTCGCCCCGATATACCCGATCTCGCCCTCGATGACGATCGAGGGATCGATCGCGCGGATCGCGGCGACCGCCTCCTTCGTGTTCCTGATATCCTCCTCGAGCGGAAGCGACGAGTTGTCGAAGATGATCTCGTCGAACCCCGCCTTCGCGGCCTCGATCGCCTTCTCGAGCGAATGCGTATGGTCCGCGTTGAGGAAGATCGGATACCCGTACTCCTCCCGCATGCTTTTGATGATCGCGGCGGCGGTGCGCACGCCGATGAATTCGCGCTCCCCTTCCGATACGCCGATGAGGAGCGGCAGCTGCAATTCGCGCGCGGCGGCAAAGATCCCCTTGAGCGCGCCGAGTTCCGAAATGTTGAAATGGCCCACGGCCACGCGGCGCGCGTCCGCATCGGCCAAGGTCTCGCGAAGGGTCTTCATGCTCATATCACCTTTGCCTGATATTGTTTGGGGGCCTTTTTGAGGAACGCATTGAGCGCGGACTTCTTGAGGAGTCCCGTCTGCGCGCCGAAGAACTGCACGACGTGCATCGATTCGATCGGCGCCCATCGCAGCGCCTCGTGCACGGGAAGTCCGTAGATAAGGGCGGAGAGGAATCCCGTCGAGAACGCGTCGCCCGCGCCGGTCCGGGACACGGGAGGCTTCGCATCGGGATACGGCGGCATGAACCACCGGGTGACGCCGTCGGACGCATACGCGCCGTTCGGACCGTCGGTGATGACGACGATCTTCGGGCCGAGCGCGTGAAGGCCCTTGAAGAGGAACGCGATATCCTCGTTCTTCGTGCCCAGGATGAAGGCGGCCTCCTCACGGTTTACGAACAGCACATACGTATGCCCGTAAATCGAGGCGAGCGCTTTTGCGCCGAAGCGGAGCTGGAACGTGCCGGGATTGAACCCCATGCGCACGTCCGGGTGGCGCTTCAGATATTCGCCCACTTTCTTATGGAACGGAAGCGTATGTTCCGCAATGGACGAAAAATAGAGCCAATCGGTCTTCTTGTCGAGCATCTTGGGATCCGTATACGCATATTTCTGATGCTTGATGAGGATGGTGCGCTCCGCCTCGTAGGTGAGCACGAAGTGATAGTTCGTGGGCAGACCCCGGTTCACCTTCACGTATTCGGTGCTGATCCCCTCCTTATGGTACATGTCCGCGATCTGATCGCCGTAATGGTCGGCGCCGACGGACGTGAGCATCGCGGTATCGAGGCCGAGGCGCGCGGCACCGACCGCGACGTTCGACGCATTGCCCACTCCCGTCGCCACCATGAGCGACTCGTACGGGATCTTCGTCGCGAACTCCATGGAAAGGCGCGGGTGCTCGTGGGCCTTATCCCACTCCACCTTCGCTTCTTTAAGCGTGATGAACG
>JAJYDL010000016.1 GCA_021777495.1 bacterium | reverse complement strand
TGTCAATGACCCCAAATTTAGGACACTTTTTCGACGATCAATTTGCATTGTTCCGCAAAGCGTAACGGCGGCATCCTGAGGGCGGAATGGATGCGCACGTGGTTGTACTCCCAGATGAGGCGGTAGATCTCGTACACGAGCTCGCCCACGTTGGTGAACCGCTCCGGATCGCCCAGGTCCACTTTGAACTGTGAGTAGAAGGACTCCTGATATCCGTTCTCCCACGGGGAGCTTTTGGCGCTTCGCGAGATATGAATGCCAAGCTCCCGCAGGGCGCGAACGAACACTCTCGACCCGTACTCCCTCCCATTGTCGGAGTGGAAGATGGCTGGCCGCCGGTGTTGTGCCACCGCTGCGAAGAGCGCCTGGCACACGAGCATGGCTCCGTGCCGCGTCTGCACCGCCATCCCCACGATCTCGCGCGTCACGACATCCATCACCGTCGCGAGATACAGGAATTTGCCGCGATACGGGATATACGTGAAGTCCGCGACCCAGACGTGATGCGGATGCGAAGGCGTGATGGTTTTCAGAAGATTGGGATAGTCTCCCCGCGCGTACCCCTTTTTTCTCGGCCTTTTGCCTCTCCTGCGGTATGCCGTGAGGCCGAACATCTTCATCACGCGCACCACGGCCTTCCGGTTCCGGCGAAGGGTCAACGCGATTCTTGGCGATCCATATCCCGGATGCTCCGTCATCACCGCTTCGATCCGCTTCTTCAAGGCCCAGTCCTTCGGAAGCTTTTTCGATATGTAGTACAGACTTGAGCGGGACACGCGGAGCCGCCGTGCAAGCGCCGCCTTCGTCCGCCTGTTCCGTCTCACCAATTCTTTTTTTGGGCCTGGGAGTTCTTGAGGGTGAGCTCGCCCACGAGGGCCAGAAGCTCCTCGTTCTGGCGCTTCAAGCGCACCACTTCACTCAATGTAGGCGCTCCCTTCAATCCTTTTCCCAGCCAATCGTATATGGTCGTCGGATGGATGCCCGCGTCCTTCGCGGCAGCTTCAACCGTGACCCCTTCCTCCTTGATCCTCCGCAGTATCTGTTCCTTCACCTCCTGGGGAACTCGATGGTATTTCTTCATTTCATTATCTTTGGACAATCCGACCTTTCTGTCCAATATATGGGGTCAAGGCCACCCGGAGATTATCCGGGCGGGAAGGAAGGCGATGTGCTTATCGTGGAATTCACCGTGATCGGCATTCCCTGCATAGGGCTGAACGGCGGGCCGGGCTTCGCGCATACGGAGGCGTTTTCCTTCCAGATCGCGACGGACGATCAGGAGGAGACGGACCGCTACTGGGATGCCATCGTCGGCAACGGGGGCGCGGAAAGCCAATGCGGCTGGTGCAAGGACCGATGGGGCGTTTCCTGGCAGATCACGCCGCGCACGCTGACCGACGCGCTTGCGGCGGGCGGCGCCGAGGCGAAGCGCGCGTTCGATGCGATGATGCCGATGAAGAAGATAGACGTCGCCGCCATCGATGCCGCGCGGCGGGGCTGATCCCCGAACGCGTCGCGGACGGATCATCAAAGAGAATCACCCCCCACGAAGAGCCGGCGATCGACGCGTACCCTGCTTTCCATCGAACCATGACGCATTCCGCAGAAAAGAAAACGATCAAGTTCGAATCATCTCTCGTTCCGCTCGTCCTTCAAGGATCGAAGAAGGTGACCTGGCGCATGTTCGACGATAAGGATATTTCCGCAGGCGATGCGGTGGTACTTTTGAATAAGATGACCGGCGCGCCGATAGCCGAAGCGCTCATAACGGAAGTGAGCGAGAAACCCCTCGGGGAAATGGGCGAAGAGGATTTTGCGGAGGGGCACGAGCGCTATGAAGACCGGGAGCGCATGCTCGCCACGTTCCGCCGGTATTACGGAGATCAGGTTGGCTGGGATACGCCCGTAAAGATCATTCGTTTCGAATTAAAAAGCCGTTCCGCCTTCACCCTCATCGAGCTCTTGGTCGTGATCGCCATCGTCGCCATCCTTGCGGTCGTCGTCGTGCTTGTGCTGAATCCCGCCCAATTGCTTGCGCAAAGCCGTGATGCGAACCGGGTCCAGGACATGGCAACCCTCAATTCCGCCGTTTCCCTGTATCAGACGGACGGAGGATCCCTCGGAACCTCCACCTCTTCGTATCTCTCCCTCCCCGACGCCTCAAGCACCTGCATCGACCAGGGCTTCCCCTCGGGATTCTCCTGCGTGAGCAGTACGGCATCCCGGAATATCGACGGTACCGGCTGGATCCCCCTTGATTTCAAGACCATCTCTTCGGGATCTCCTCTCGGCTCCCTTCCTCTCGATCCCGTGAATTCCTCGTCTTCCGGCCTCTATTACACCTACCTTACGGACGGGACCCATTATGAGCTTATTGCAGGGGCGGAATCAGAGAAGTACCGGAACACCGTGGCTTCCCTCGGGGGAGGCATCGATGCCCTGGGATCCATGCCCCAGGGAACCCTCGTCGGCTGGTGGCCCATGAACGAGGGATCGGGGAACATCGCCTATGACCGTTCAGGGAACGGGGACAATGGGACGTGGAACGGATCGAGCACGAACGGGAGCTACTATACCGCAGGATCCGGTGGAGGATATGCGGGATATTTCGACGGGAGCACGGATTACATCGCTACGAACTACGTCCAGAATGCTGCCGTGGAATACTCCATAAGCGCATGGGTGAATACCGTCTCCACTTCGGGACTTCCGATAGTCCAAGACAGGGGAACCGGCGCGGGAATGAGCATAACATTCGAGATAGGATACAACGGGGGGCAAAGTGGCCATGCGGGAAGCGTGAACTGCGGCGCCGATTCGAACGGCATATGGATCGGTGGGTATACGACCGCGACCGTGAACGATGGGAAGTGGCATAATGTCATCTGCACGTTCAACGGAAGCCCGTCGGGAGCAAGCGTCACCCCTTCCGATTTCACGGTATATATCGACGGCGTTGCGGCACCCCTCAACGCGGGAACGGGCGGAAGTACGGTCTCGCCGCTTACGGGACTCGGGGGGACCATTATCGGATATCAAAGTGCATGGACCAATTATTTCGGAGGCAAGATGCAGGATGTGCGGATTTACAATAGCGCGCTCCTCCCCGCGGAGGCGGAAACGATCTATAATGCAGGAACATAGAAATCCCCCGATCATCCAATATGGAATCGAAGTTCGTATTCATGGATCCGAAAGAGCTTGTGGGCCACGAGCGCACGGGGCCGTTCAATATAGTCCTTGTGCTGCTTGGTATCGTGAAGCGGGGTGCGTTCACGAAACCCATCCTTGTGGATTCCGCCACGAAGACGATCCTCGACGGCCACCATCGACGGATTGCCGCACGCATCATCGGACTGAGGCGCGTTCCATGCTGGTGCGTGGAATATCTCGAGGATCCTTCCGTTACGCTTTCCTCACGGCGGGCGGGGGTTCCGGTCACGAAGGAGGAAGTGCTGCGGCGCGGCAGGGAGAAAAAACCGTTTCGGAAGAAAACGACGAAGCATGGGTACGAAATGCCCCCGGTGCCCCCCGTGCCGCTTCGGAAGCTCTTTGAGGATGAGAGTGGTGAGGATAAAGGATGGGATGATATATAATAAAGGAATGGCGGCAAAAAAGATCATCGCGGCGAATTGGAAGGAAAATCCCGGAACGGCAAAGGAGGCGGGAGCGCTTTTTTCGGCGGCCATGCGCGCGGCCGCATCCACGCCGACGGTGCGAGTGGTGGTGTGTCCTCCCTCCGTGTTCATGGAGGGCGCGGGAATTGCCATGAAGAAAAAAGGAAGAGGTCTTCCTCGGAATTTCGGGCTCGGCGCCCAGGACGTATTCTGGGAGGACGAAGGCGCGTTCACGGGGGGCGTGGGACCGAAGATGCTCCGCGCGCTCGGCGCGGGATATGCGATCATCGGACATTCGGAGCGCAGGCGCTTCTTCGGGGAGACCGATGCGATGGTGAACAGGAAAGCGCGCGCCGCGCGCGCGGGAGGGATCATTCCCGTCGTATGCGTGGGAGAACCGCGCGAGGTGCGCCGCAAAGGGATTGCCGCGGCAAAGAAGTTTCTTGCCGCGCAATTAAAGAAGGGACTGGGAGGCGTCGCGGCGGTGCGCGCAGGGGGGGGTGCGAAGGAGATCGTGGTCGCCTATGAGCCGATCTGGGCGATAGGATCCGGAAACAACGACGAACCTGCCGACGCCGCGGCGGTCGCGGGATTCATAAAGACGATAATCCCGGGGGCAAAGGTGTTGTACGGAGGGTCGGTGAACGAAAAAAACGTGCGGGAGTATGTAGGATTCGATGAGATAGACGGCGCACTCGTCGGAGGGGCGAGCCTCAAGGCCGATATATTCAAAAAAATAATACATACGATATGAACGAAGCAAGACTTTGGTTTTGGATCCTTATCGATGCGCTCGTGGCGGCGATCATTGTTTTCGGTGTGACGGTGGCGATGCCGGTCCTTGTGCTGTACGGAAGGTCTCTCGGGCCGTCGCGCACCGTGACGGTGACCGCGCAGGGCAAAACGACGGCGACGCCCGATCTTGCGGAGCTCACGTTCTCCGTGGTGACGCAAGGGGCGAATCCGCAGTCGCTTTCTAACAGCAATAATGCGCAAATGGGTTCGGTGATGCAGTTCCTCGAGGGACAGGGGATCGCCTCGAGCGACGTGCAGACGGTGTCCTACGATCTCCAGCCGAATTACCAGTATCCGAAAACGGGAACGCAGGGCCTCATCAACGGCTACACGCTCACGCAGTCGGTGCAGGTGAAGATCCACGATCTCACGAAAGTCGCGGCGGTGATCGGCGGCCTTGCGCCGCTCGGCGTGAACCAGATCGGCGGGGTGAACTTCACCTTCAACGATCAGACGCAGTTCCTTGCGGTCGCCCGCGCCGATGCGCTGCAGAAGGCGTGGCAGATGGCGGCGCAGATGGCGGCGGCGGAGGGAGTGCCGCTCGGGTCGGTCGTGAGTGTGACGGAGAACAGTTATATACCCGGCCCGCGGCCGATGATGTATGCGGCGGCTATGGGCACGGCCTCGGCGGTTGCGCCGACGATCCAGCCGGGATCCGAGGATATTACGGATACGGTGACGGTGACGTACGGGCTCAGATAAGCGATGCGCCCCGATATTGCCGTATGAACACCATGAAACGAACCGATCTGATGCCGATCCTCGCAGTGGGTGCGGGCGTCGGCCTCCTCATACAGCCGATCCTCGCGAACAATCTTCCCGCGAGCGTGCACGTGGGCGCGGCGCTTCGGATGGGCATCTTCATGTTCTTCCTGATCTTCGCGCCGTGCGCGCTTTGGATTGCATCGCTTCTCGCGCGGTTCATGAAGGGCCTTTACCAATTCGCGCAGTTCGCGGCGGTGGGCACGCTGAATACGTTCATCGATGTCGGCGTGTTCAACCTCGAGATCTTCCTGTACGGAACGTCCGTCATGGGCGCGGGCCTTTTTGCCGTCTTCAAGGCGATATCGTTCCTCGTGGCGACGACGAACAGTTTCGTATGGAACAAGTACTGGACCTTCGGTGCGAAGGAGAAGGCGGTCGCGCGCGAAGCGGCGGGATTCTACTCGGTGGCAATCATCGGATGGGTGCTCAACGTCGGCGTGGCCACGCTCGTAAAGATGGCGGGCCCCGCGGATTCCCATATATGGGTGAGCATCGTGGCGCCGTTCGGAGGGGTCGCGGCATCCTTCCTGTGGGACTTCTTCGGCTACAAGTATCTCGTGTTCGGGAAGAGGGGCGATACCGGTTCCGGTGCGGATCGCGGGATGCCCGCCGCATGACCTTGCATATTCCCGAAGGAAAGGGTATAATGCCAATGAACGAAGTGCGAGCATACCTCAACGATGATATCGATCGAGGCATGTCCCACACGATTCTGTTTGGCCAAAGCCGCCCGAAAGGGCGGTTTTGGTTTATATCGGGGACTTCTGGAATTCCGCGGCGGGGAGCCGTATACTTAAAGAGGAGCCGGTCGTTGAGCACTCGTTCAACACAAACAGAACCGGAGGTCACCACGGCCGCTCCGCTCAGTCTTTTGCCCCCACAGGAGCGATGAGGTGTGCGAAGGTTGAACGGAGCGGCTTTTCCATGCCGCGGCACGACACGCCGCGGAATCGCCATGAAATTCAAAGAGAACATATCGCTTGCGGCATACAGCCATTACAAGATCGGGGGACCTGCCCGGTTTTTTTTCGAGGCGAAGAATGAGCGGGAGATTTTGTGGGCGATGAAGGAGGCGAAGCGCATGCGCATTCCCGTATTCGTGCTTGCCGGAGGGACGAACGTCCTTATGGACGACAAGGGGTTTGAAGGGCTCGTGTTGCGTCCCGCGATCGGCGGCGTGCATGCCGTGGGTGGCGCAAGGAAAGGGCTCGTGGAAGCGGGCGCAGGCGCATCGATGGATGCGCTCCTCGCATTCGCGCTCCGACGCTCACTCGCGGGGCTCGAATGGGCCGGAGGGCTTCCCGGCACCGTGGGCGGCGCCGTGAGGGGCAACGCGGGATGCTTCGGCGGAGAAATGAAGGACAGTATCGTATCGGTGCGGAGCTTCGATCCGAGGACGATGAAGGTGCGGACGCGGACCGTGAAGCAGTGCGCATTTGGGTATCGCGACAGCGTGTTCAAGCGTCTCGAGAAGCGGACGGGCGGCGGCGAGATCGTGCTGTCCGCGGTCTTCCGTCTTGCGAAAGGCGACGCGAAGGCGATCGCGCGCGCGGCAAAGGAGAAGATCGCATACCGGAAGAAACATCAGCCGCTCGAATATGCGAACATCGGAAGCATGTTCAAGAACGTGCCGCTCGAAAAGATCCATCCGAAGAGAAGCGCGAAGTACCGCGCCGCAGTGGCGGCGGGAGAGGTTTCCTACAAAGGAACGCGGTTCTCCGTGAAGACCGATCCGTTTCCCGTGATCGCGGCGGCAAAGCTCATCGGCGAAGCGGGTCTCCGCGGCGTAAGCATGGGGGGCGCCATGATCTCCCCGAAGCATCCGAACTTCATCGTGAACGCGCTCGGCGCATCATCGTGGGACGTCGCGGTCCTCATGCTCCTCGCGAAGGAGGTGGTACGTCGGAGATTCGGGGTGCGGCTGGAAGAGGAGGTGCAAATGATATAATGAAACCATGAACATCATCATCAAAAAAACGCTCGATATGACGCCTGCGCTCGAGACGTATGTGAACGAAAAGATAGGTTCGGTAGGAAAGCTCGTGAAGGCGTTCGATGACGCGCAGGAAGGAGGGCTTACGCTGCGGGTGGAAGTGGCGCGCGCCACGGATCACCATCGCAAGGGCGAGGAGATCTTCGAGGTGGCGGCATCGCTCACGCTTCCGCGCATGGAGGTGCGCGGCGAAGGGTCCGCGGCGGACGCGCGCGTCGCGATCGACCGCGCACGCGACATCCTCAAGGAGGAGATCGAGAAGTATAAGGCGAAGTATCTGGAACATCATCGCGGCGAGAAGGAGCGCTGAAGAATTTTCTTCGCAAAGTTATCCACAGTTTTGACGAAAAGCGCCAAATCGTTTTGTTATACTCATTATGTGGATATGCTTTGGCTTGGATAGGTCGAGCGTGTCGGCCAATCCGAGAGAAGAATTGGAGTCGTCGCCACCCAATTAAAAAAACAAGTTCTTCATTTCAATGCCCGCAAAGAAGAAAGCCAAGAAGGCTGCGCCGAAGAAGAAGACCGCGAAGAAGGCTGCAAAGAAGCGCCGCTAGTCTTCACAAAAGGGTCCACATCCTTCGGGAGAATCGCACGGATGATTCTCCGGAACGATGTGGGCCCTTTTTATTTTTCATGCGATGCGTGATCACGCGCGGTGGAATTCGGAGGGCGGATGGTATATGATAGGGCGTATGTTCGAAGGACTTAAAAAAGCGTTCCAAGGACGCAGATTGGGGGACCTTGAGGGGATCGTTCAGGAGATCCAGGGCCTCGAGGAAGGACTCGCGGAGCTTTCCGATGAGGAGCTTAAAGCGCGAGGTCTTGCGCTTTGCGGCGCGGTGCGGGCGGAGGACGGCGCGGTGCGGCGTTCGCTCGATGACGTCACCGCGGAGGCATTCGCGCTCGTGCGCGAGGCGGCGAAACGGAACCTGAAGCAGCGTCCGTTCGACGTGCAGCTCATGGGAGGGCTCGTGCTTCACCGCGGGGCCGTGGCGGAGATGATGACGGGAGAGGGCAAGACGCTTTCCGCCGTCGCGCCCGCATATCTGAATGCGCTCGAAGGAAAGGGTGCGCACGTGATTACCGTGAACGAATATCTCGCGCGCCGCGATGCGGTATGGATGGGACAGGTGTACCGCGCGCTCGGACTTACGGTGGGTTGCATCGTACCGGGCGGTGCGTTCCTGTACGATCCGGAATGGAAGATCCCGCAGGAGGATGCGGACACGGCGGGTGCGATGATAAAGGAGGAGGAGGCGGCGACGGGAAGTTTCCTTGTCCAGCAGGAATTCCTGCGGCCGGTGTCCCGACGGGATGCCTATCAGGCGGATATCACGTACGGCACGAACCACGAGTTCGGGTTCGATTACCTGCGCGACAATCTCGTGCAGCGCCTGGAGGAGCGCGTGCAGCGGGGGCACCATTACGCCATCATCGACGAGGTGGACAGCATCCTCATCGACGAGGCCCGCACGCCGCTCATCATCGCGGCGCCCGATGCGCAATCGAGCGAGTTTTACCGTACCTTCGCGAAGGTGGCCGCGCGCCTCGAAAAGGAGACCGATTTCGAGGTGGACGAGAAGCGACGGACGGTGGCGATCACGGATGCCGGTATCGAGAAGGTGGAAAAAGCGATCGGCGTGCAGAACATCTATGCGCCGGAGCATATCCGTCTCGTGCATTACCTTGAAGAAAGCGTGAAAGCCCATGCCCTGTTCCAGAAGGACAAGGATTATGTGGTGAAGAACGGGGAGATATTCATCGTGGACGAATTTACCGGCCGCCTGCTCGTGGGCCGTCGCTATCAGGCGGGGCTCCATCAGGCGATCGAGGCGAAGGAGGGGGTTCAGGTGAAGGAGGAATCGCGCACGTATGCCAAGATTTCCATTCAGAATTATTTCAGGATGTACGGGAAGATCTCGGGCATGACGGGCACCGGACAAACGTCCGCGGAGGAGTTTCATAAGGTATACGGCCTCGAGGTGGTATCGATCCCGCCCAACCGGCCGCTCGCGCGCAAGGACATGAACGACCTCATCTATAAGAACTTCGACGCGAAACTTCGCGCCATCACGGAGGACGTGCGCGCGCGGCAGAAGAAGGGGCAGCCGGTGCTCCTCGGTACGACCTCGATCGCAAAGAACGAGATGATCTCGTCGGCTCTTGCAAACGCCAACATACGGCACGAGGTGCTGAACGCGAAGAACAATGAACGCGAGGGCGCCATCATCGCGCAGGCAGGACGCCGCGGCGCGGTCACGGTAGCGACGAACGTCGCGGGGCGCGGCGTGGACATCCTGCTCGGCGGCAATCCGCCCGATCCCGAGGAGGCGGAGGAGGTGCGCGCGCTCGGCGGGCTTCACGTGATCGGCACGGACCGGCACGAGGCGAGGCGCATCGACAACCAGCTCCGGGGCCGCGCGGGCCGCCAGGGCGATCCGGGATCGTCGCAGTTCTATCTTTCGCTCGATGACGACCTTCTCCGTATTTTCGGAGGAGACCGCATCAAGGGGATCATGGAGCGCTTCAACCTTCCCGAGGACGAACCGATCGAACTGGGGATGGTGACGAAGGCCGTGGCGCAGGCTCAGGAAAAGGTGGAAGGTGCGAATTTCGATCTCCGCAAGCATCTTCTCGAATACGACGACGTGCTGAACCGCCAGCGTTCCGCGGTGTATAAGCGGCGTACGGAACTTCTCGGGTTGATCTCCAAGGAAGATCTCGCGAAGGCGATCGCGGATGCCGCGGGAGGGTATTTTGACGCCGCATGGGGTTCCGCGTTCGCGGAACGGACGGAGGAGGCGCGCCAAGAGATCGTGAAGGCGTTCAAGGATGCGGACATCATTCCAAAGGATGCCGCGGCGGACGATCCCGCCTACGCGGAAGCGGGGCTCGGCGATTTCCGCGCGATGCTCGAAGAGAAGGCCGCGATCGTGGCGGAGCATCCGTTTGCGAAGACGCAGATGCTCGGTATTCTCGACATGCTCTGGATGACGAACCTCGAAGATCTCGAGGCGCTCCAGGAGTCGGTCGGATTGCGGGCGTACGCACAGCATGATCCGCTCGTGGAATACCGCCAGGAAGCGAGTCGCTTCTACCGTACGTTCTGGGGCAATTTCAACGGATGGATATTCGGGAATATTTTCAAACTTGCCGGCATGATGACCGCCACGCCGTCATCGGCCGGGCCATCCGCGGCGGGGATCGCTGCGGCAATGGGGACCTCGTCCGCGGCGGCCCAAGGAGGCGAAAAAGTGGGGCGAAACGACCCCTGTCCATGCGGCAGCGGCAAGAAGTGGAAGAAGTGCGGCCTCTTGAATACGGAAGAACACCGGAAGAACACGGCGATGGGAGGGGGGAGGCCTCCGACGCACGAGGTGACCGGAGGATAGGAAGGATAGGGAAAAAGCCGGAACGCAGTGCCGCCTACCACGCGGCGAGGATCAGTGCGCCCGCGAGGAACCCGAGAAGCGTGGCGACGGCGATGAGGCGTTCGGCGCGGCGGATATCGCGAAGGGAAGGTGCCGCGGCGCGGCCGTCGGGAAGGACGAGAGGCGTTTCGGCGGGCGCGCCGGCGAAAAAGTTCGTTCCTCCAAGCATGACGCCGAGGGCGCCCGCGAATGCGGTGATCCCAAGGCCTCCGTTGGGGCTTTCGCCGGCGCGCCCGTAGCGGCGGGCCGTGCGCCATGCGCCGATAGCGTCATAGCGGAGAAGGAATGCGCCGGCAAGGGTAAACACAAGCGCGATGCGGGCGGGAACGAAATTCACGACGTCGTCGAGGCGCGCGGAGAACCAGCCGAACGCGCGATAGCGGTCGTTCTTATAGCCCACCATCGAATCGAGCGTATTCACCGATTTATAGAAGAGGATCCCGGGCATGCCGAAAAGGAACGCATAGAAGAGCGGCGCGATTACGGCATCGTTCAGGTTCTCGGAGAGCGATTCGATCGTCCCGCGGACGATGTCCGGTTCCGCAAGTGCGTCCGTGTCGCGGCTCACGATCCAGGAAAGATGCCGCTGCGCCGCCGGGAGGTCGTGCCGAAGAAGGTCCTTCCGAACCCGCTCGCCGGCATCGATGAGCGAACGGAACGCGAGACAGAAATAGATCACGAGTATGTTCCACGCGATGCCCGCGGCCGGAGAGACGCGCGCGAGCGCCGCGCCCGCACCCGCGCCGAGCGCGAGGACGATGCCGACGGTACCGAGCGCAAGCACGATGCCGCCCGCGCGCTTCGGGACGGACGGACGGTAGAGCGCGGACTCGCCGCGACGGATGATCCATCCGATGAGGCGGACGGGGTGGTATTTTGATTCGGGGTCGCCTATAATGGCGTCCAGCACGAGTGCGGTAAAAAGCGAAAGGAGCAGGACGTGGGAGGAGGCCATTTTTCGTTATTGCGCGAGGAGCGCGGAGAGGATTATTTTGCGATTCATATTTCGCACGATATCTTTCCCGGGGTGCGGGCGGTCTCATGGGCGATGAGGGGCGGCGGATTCGCATCCCCGCACGTCATCGTGAACCACAGCACCGATGGTCTATGGATAGACGACATTGAGGATTATGTCAACGGATTCGTCCGCGCGCACCGGCTTCCGCAGGATGCCGTCGTGATGGTCACGACGGTGCCCCAGGGGTTCCGCGGCACCGCGGAGCGATCGGCCGGCGGCATTGCGGTCCGCGTCCATGCGACCGTGGGTCTCGGCAACGCGCTTGCGGCCGGCGATCCCGTCACGCCTCCGAGGGTGGGCACCATCAACACCATCGTTCTCATCGATGCGGCGCTCGGAGACGCGGCATGCCTCGAAAGCGTCGCGATCGCGACCGAGGCGAAGGCGGGATTCCTCGCCTCACGCGGCGTACGGAGCGTCGTTTCGGGACGGATCGCGACGGGAACGGGCACGGATTGCACCGCGGTCGTCGCGCTCGGTAATCCGGTGGATGGTCGGGCCGGCGGGGAAGGGGAATTCCTTTCCTATGCGGGGAAGCATACGCTTCTCGGCATGCTTGTGGCGGATGCGGTGGCGGGTGCGGTTGACGGTGCGATGGCGGACAGCCTTGCGCGCCGCGCCGCCGTACGCGGGAAGGATATCATGCGGACCCATTCCTTTTGAAATGGGTCCTTTTTTTTGCTACCATCTATCGTATGGAATATCACGTTTCCCTCGAAGGACAGAAACAAGCGCTTGTATCTCTCGCGGCGCGCACCGATGCGGAGGCCGCGCGCATCAGGCGTTATCTTTCGATGCCGGACCTCTCGCGGACGCCGGGGAGCCCGATCCATGAGATCGTGAAGCGGATCCTCGCAAGCGATTACTTCAAAGATCTCGATACGATAGAGACCCCCGAGGTCGTTCCGGCGGACATCAGCTTCGACCTATTCGATTTCCCGGAGAACCATCCCGCGCGCAGCCGTTCGGACACGTACTATGTGGACGACAGGAACATCCTGAGGACCCATACCACGGTCATGTGGTACTACTATCTGCATGAGAAGGAGGTCAAGGAGAGGATCGCGGCGAACAAGCCCGTCGGCTGCTTCAGCTATGGCAAGGTGTATCGCAAGGATGAGATCGACCGGCGGCACATGAACGTGTTCCATCAGATCGACGGATGGTACCTTGCGCCGAAGGCGGAAAGGACGATCGGACAGAAGGACCTCGAGGACGCGCTCGCGAACATCGCCATTGCGGTGTTCGGCCCCGACGTGAAATACCGCCTCAACAAAGATACGTTCCCGTACACGGACCCGAGCCTCGAGATGGAGGTGGAAGTCGACGGAAAGTGGGTCGAGGTCGTGGGATGCGGCGTGGTGAAGGGGAGCGTGCTCGGGAAACTCGGCGTGGACCCGGAAAACTACACCGGATGGGCTTTCGGTTTCGGTATCGAGCGGCTTGCGATCTCAAGCATGGAATTGCCGGACATCCGGCTCTTGTGGTCCGAAGATCCGCGCGTGAAGAAGCAGCTGAACCTCGGACAGAAATTCGTCGAGGTGAGCAAATATCCGCCGGCGATCCGCGACATTTCGTTCATCGTGCCGAAGGCGTTCGTGCCGAACGATTATTTCGATCTCGTCCGCGACATTGCGGGAGACCTCGTGGAGCAGGTGGAGCTCATCGATCAGTATGAGAACGACGCGAAGTTCGGCGCGGACAGGAAGAGCTATGCCTATCGCGTGACCTATCGCGCGGACGACCGCACGCTTACGAACGAGGAGGTGGATGTGCTTCATAAAAAGATAGAGGAAGCGACCGCAAAGGAATTCGGCGCGGAGGTCCGCTAGGACGTATTGCGGATAAAAAACGCCCCTGCATGCGCTAGGCACGAAGGGGCCGATGGGGAGAAGCGGGCATTCGGGAAACGCTCCCGTTGAGCCGCCGAAGGATGCGGTTCTTCACGCCGTTCGGGAGGAGGAACGTGCATTCGAAATCCAGGGGATGGCCGTCGAGTGAGGTCGTGATGCGCCGCGGAAGCGTCCGTTGCGCTCCCGGAGGAAGCCAGCGGGCGATCTCCGCATTCCCGAAGCCGAGCGCCGTGAGGCCGGCGCGCGTATCGAGGACGAGTTCCCTGATATGGGTTCTCGTGAACGAGGCGACCCGACGCGGCGGGAAGTTCTCGCGGTAGGGATTGCATCTTCCGTACCGTGCGAACTCGTATGTGCCGTTCCGCTCGATCCAGCGTTTCAGGATCTCGATATCGACGAGATCGGCACGATAGATGCCGGAGGAAAGGAACCGCGAAAGCGACGTCCATGTCTTTCCGCCCTTTTCTCTCAGGAGGCGGGGGTGATGGAGGTACGTGCCGGTGCCGTGCCGTTTCGGAACGAGTATTCCCGGACCCTGGTTCTTGTAATGGAAGATGAGAATGAACCTGTCTTCGATGGGGAACGAGGGTTCGGAAAGCTGATGTTCGATCTGGTCCGCATAGAGCACCAGACGGTCCTTGTTGTTCGCCATTTTCACTTCGACGCTGACGCGTGCGCCATCCGGATCCTCGAGGTCGAAATGGTTCTTGCCGCGGTCGGCAAGCCATCTGTCCCATGAGGGGAGGGGAAGGTGCAGGAGCCATCGTCCCAGCCGCTCGCCATAGAACGCGACGGCGGTAAGGCGTCCTTCGTCGGTATAGACGGGGATATCCTTGAGAGCGGTCATGAAACACCTCCGCGTTCGTTGGTGGGGTTGGGGTATTAAAGAGGGGATGCTGCCCCTATTATGGACGCGTGCCCCGAAGGGGTCAATGGCCGCGGACAAAAAAGCCGCGAAAGGTCTCGCGGCGGGGTCAATGATCGGTAAGGAGGGGAAAGAGCGATTGCTGGGGCGGTTCGTCGCGCATACTGCGGAGTTCGATCCTCCCGCCGATGTAGTAGGGAGCCGAAGGGACGCACCAGTGGCAGGTATCGCGGACGACGCATATGCGGCAGGTGCGGTCGAACGCCCGCGTCTGCGCCGCCGTCCACCGGGGGACGGGAACGATCTTCGTGGAGCGGCCGTTCCTTTCCTTCGGGACGATGCTGATGTTTCCGGGATGCTGATTGCACATCAGTCCCGAATACAGCCAGACCGCGTTGCAGAGAATGAGCGGATCCACGCCGTGCCGTACGCAATGGCCATGGAGCAGGGCGCGCACCGCGGCGAGCACCGGTTTCGTGTAGAAGCCGTTCTGCGTCGCGTCGCTGCGTTCCGCGACGACGATCTCGTGGGCGAAGACCTGGCGCAGGCAATGGAAATCGACGGGAATGGGGAAGTTCCAGGGATCCACGATGCCGGCATCCATATAAAAATACGTGATCATGCTCACCATCTTCTCCTGGAAGCCGCCGAACCCATTCGTTCCTTTGCGCTGGATCCGCGCGCATGCCTCTTCGTAGGTCGAAATGCCCTTGAAGAGATTACGGGGATCGCCGCCCCACCGCGACGCGAGCGTCTCGAGGTTCATCTTCCAAAGCGCCGCGATCTGGCGCGCATTGAATCCGAGGCCCACTTCGCTGAAGCATGCGGCGAGGAGGCCACGGTCGAGGATCCGTGCCGATTCCGGAAGGAAGATCCACGGGAGACCTTCGTAGAGCCGGGAGAGCTGTCGCGCGGCGGTGCCGCTCTCTACGCCTCCGCGCATCCAGTAACAGAGCGCGAAGAGGAAGAGCGCGTGCTGCCGCGAACGGAGCACGATGCCGCGCGGGAGGTTTTCCTCGGCCTGCGGAAGCGCGGCCTCGGGTTGATTGAAAGGATATTCTCTGCGCGAATAGGCGGCAACCAGGCGGTCGAAGACCGTCCGTGCCCTTTCGTGATCGACCTTCAGTGCCATCGTTTTCTCCTTGCGTTTCAAGGTGCGATGCGGGGCCGGGGTTCATCGCCGCGGCCGCTGCTGCCCGAAGCATAGCCTACGGAGGACGGTGACACAAGGTTTTCCTTTCGGGCCGCCAGTCGCTACAATAAGACATATGGAACGGAAGATCCCGGGAATGACCGATGCGGCCCCGCCGGAGGTGGTGGCCGACGTCTGCAAGGTCCTCATCGAGGCGGGTTTCGAAGCGTACCTCGTGGGAGGATGCGTGCGGGACATGCTCCTCGGACGGGAGCCGAAGGATTGGGATGTTACGACGAACGCAACCCCCGAGCAGATACAGGGGCTTTTTGCCGATTCGGTCTATGAGAACGACTTCGGGACGGTGGGCATCAAGACGGAATCCGAGGACCCGAAGATAAAAGTGGTCGAGGTGACGACGTACCGCATCGAGGGGAAATACACCGACAAGCGCCATCCCGACGAAGTGCGGTTCGCGAAGACGGTCGAAGAGGATCTTTCGCGGAGGGACTTTACCGTGAATGCCATGGCGCTTGCGCCGGACGGCGCGCTCATCGATCCGTACGGAGGGGAGCTCGATCTTGCCGAGAGGACGATCCGTACCGTGGGAGATCCCAAGGCACGGTTCGATGAGGATTCCCTCAGGCTCATGCGCGCGGTGCGCTTTTCCGCGGAGCTTGATTTCGAGATCGAATTCAATACGCGGCGCGCGATCGAAAATCGTTCGCGCGGCCTTGAGGTGATCACGAAGGAGCGTATCCGCGACGAGCTCGTGAAGGTGATCATGGCGCCGCACGCGGCGAAGGGGATCATCATGCTCGAGGAGCTCGGGCTCCTGGGATACGTACTTCCCGAATTGCGCGAGGGGATCGGGGTGGGGCAGAACAAGCACCATGTCTACAGCGTTTTCGAGCACAATGTGCGCGCGCTCGATTATGCGGCGCGCCGGGGATATTCCCTTGCCGTGCGGATGGCGTCGCTGCTCCATGATGTCGGGAAGCCGAAGGCGAAGCGCGGGGAAGGATCGGACTCCACGTTCTATCAGCACGAGTATATCGGTGCGAAGATGGCGCTTAAAGCGCTCGACCGCCTCCGCTTCCCGCGGGACTTCACGGAGTACGTCGCGCATCTCGTGCGGTGGCACATGTTCTATTACGACGTGGGGTCCGTGTCGCCCGCGGGGGTGCGGCGGTTCATCGTGCGCGTGGGACCGGAGAACATCGACGATCTTCTGAGGGTGCGCGAGGCGGATCGCATCGGTTCGGGGGTGGAGAAGGCCGTCCCGTACCGCCTCCGCCATTTCCTCTTCATGATCGAAAAGGTGAAACACGATCCGATCGCGCCGAAGATGCTTGCGCTCCGCGGCGACGAGCTTATGGAGGTCCTCGGGATCGGGCCCGGGCCGAGGGTGGGATGGATCCTGAACGCGCTCCTCGAGGAGGTGCTCGACGATCCCGGGAAAAACAAGAAAGAGACGCTCGCGGCGCGCGCAAAGGAACTCGAGGGAATGAGCGATGGGGAATTGCGGAAACTGATGGAACGCGCGAAGGCGAAGAAGGAGGAAGTGGAGCTTGCGCAGGAAGAGGAAATGAAAAAGGAATTCAAAGTAAAATGAACGGCGAAACGGATCAAAAGAACGTGCGCATCAAGCGCTTCGATAAGGATGTGCCGATTCCGAAACGTCAGACCGAGGGTGCCGCCGCGTTCGATCTTTCCGCGCGGGAAGAGGTGACCATCGGTCCGGGCGCGATCGGTTATGTCCCGCTCAATGTGGCGGTTGTGACGCCGCCGGGATATTTCCTTCTGATCGCCGCGCGCAGCGGCACGCACAAGCGGGGGCTCATGATGGCGAACGGCATCGGCGTCATCGATCCCGACTTTTCGGGTGACGGCGATGAGATCAAAGGCGCCTATTACAACTTCACCGCGTCGCCGGTGACCATCGAGAAGGGGGAGCGTATTGCACAGGGGATGTTCGTTCCGGTCGTCCGGTTCGGATGGGAGGAGGTGGACGCGCTGCACAACAAAGATCGAGGAGGGTTCGGCACGACGGGCGCGAAGTGAGGCCGGCCGCATCGGCGATTTGAATTTTTCCGTAAAAAAAGGTTAAATGGGTGAGTCGGGTTTTTGAGAGACGGATTTATTCGTTTTCTCCTCGACCTCGGGCCGTACGGCCGCTTCGCAGCCGTCGTCCCTTGTCTCGTCGGAAATGAACGAATATGATTCGTTCATTCCCTCCTCGACCTCGGGCCGTAGTATACCGGTAGTACGTGCGCTTCGGGTGCGTAAAGACCGGGTTCGATTCCCGGCGGCCCGACACGATGGATTATCACGCCGCGAGTGCGGCCATCGCGTCCCTCCTCAGCATTGCATGTTTCATTCCTTACCTTAGGGATATTTTCCGCGGCACGACGAAGCCGCATCCCTACACATGGATCGTGTGGGCGCTCCTCCAGGCAATCGTGGTGGGAGCGATGTGGCGCGCGGGCGCGGGCCTCGCGGTCGCGCCGATGGCGATCGGCGCGGCGCTCTGCCTTTTCATATTCGTCCTTTCGCTGCGCTACGGGACGAAGAACATCACCGCGTTCGATGCGGTCTGCCTCGGGGGAGCGTTCGTCGCGGGCGCCGCGTATGTCGTGTTCGCGAATCCTCTCGCATCGGTCGTGCTTGCCACGGGAACCGACGCACTCGGGTTCCTGCCGACGCTGCGGAAGGTGATCGCGGAACCCGTAACGGAAACGGCATCGACGCATCTCATGAGCGGCACGGCGAACGGGTTCGCGATCGGCGCCCTCGCGCGCTTCACCGCGGTCACCTTGCTCTACCTTTCGGTGATCATGGTGCTCGATTTTTTGTGCGGGTTCCTCGCGCTCCGCGGAAGGGGAGCAGGGCGATCCCGCAGCGCTTGACATCCGGTCGCGCCCGAGTATACTAATCCAGGATACGATATGTTCATAAGGATCAACCTTCAAAGACGCTCCGGCTGACGCCGCGCATTTTGCGCAGAACGAGGCCGCTGTGTGTGCGGCTGATTTTTTTGAAAGGATCTCGTATCGGTGCAATTTTCAATCTATCCGTCGGGTTCGACGGACTTCCGGATTGTAGAGCCGGGAGCATAATATGGAGACTCTGTGCCATTTATTAGATCGGAGGTAAGGAACTTCCGGTCCGCGTGGTTATGCATCCATGCGCAATTTCTCATGGCAGGTCAGAGTCACACTTCATCGAAAGATGAAGACGATCGCGGCGCATCCTTGTGATGTGCTGCGTGAGCAAGTCAGCATTGGGATGGTTGGCATTAAGGGCGAATGGTGGATGCCTAGACTAGAAAAGGCGATGAAGGACGTGGCGTAGCAACGAAATGCCTCGGGGAGGTGCGTAGCAACCTGTCATCC
>JAJYDL010000015.1 GCA_021777495.1 bacterium | reverse complement strand
TTCATTATCTTTGGACAATCCGACCTTTCTGTCCAATATATGGGGTCAAGGCCAGACCGACGCGTGGATTGACGGCACGCTTGATCGGGAGATATTCGAGGATCGAAAGGCGGGGTTGATTGCGGAGCGGCGCGCACTCACCGACCGACGCGCCGATTTCCAAGCGAACAGGGCGTCGGTGCCGGATGAACTGGAAAAATTTGTCGAACTCGCAGGAAGCGCGTATTTGCTGTATCGCAGCGCGTCCGTCGAGAAAAAACGCAGATTGCTCAGATTGCTGATGTCGAACTGTACGGCAGATCGAAAAACGCTTGGTTTTACCTACTTTATTCCGTTCCAAATGCTCGCAGAACGCGAGCCGGAAACAGATGGTGGACCCGAGGGGAATCGAACCCCTATCTATCGGATGCAAACCGATTGCTCTGCCACTAAGCTACGGGCCCGAAGTTCATCGAGAGAAGATTACCAAAAAAGAACGCGTTCGTAAACGCGTATGCGTATCCCTCTTGATCGATCAAAGCCCCCACAAATGACCGGTGAAAAGCCCGAAGAGTCCGTTGATCGGCGGGATGATGAGCGAATACCCGAAAAAAACGAACAGGAGCACAAGAAGCAAACCCCAACGTTCAAGGAAGTACATGATGCGGTACGATCGTTGCGTAGGCGGCAGGATCACGAAGAGGACCTTCGAGCCGTCGAGCGGCGGGATGGGAACCAGGTTGAAAACTCCAAGAAGGATGTTGATATAAACAATGATAAGAAAAAGGAAGAAGAGCCCGTCAAGCGGTGATGAAAACACGGGCAATCCCACCGAAGAACTCGCGATGGAGGACCATATGAGATTTTTGGCGGTTCCTCCGATCGGCACGATCATGCTCAAAATACCGAAGATGAGCGCGATGCCGAAGTTCGTAAAAGGACCCGCGAACGCGACTTTCACGCTGTCCGTCCGGGGATTCTTCAGGTTGTTCGGATTGTAGGGCACGGGTTTCGCTCCGGCGAAGAAAAAGCCGGTGCCAAGCCAGAGCAGCAGCGGCATGATTATCGAAAGGAACGGATCGAGATGCTTCAAGGGATTCAAGGTGAGACGCCCGGCGCGTTCCGCCGTGTCGTCGCCGAGTCGCTGCGCCTCGAACCCATGGGCTACCTCGTGGAGGACCGCGGAAAAGATAAGCACGATGAATTCGAAAAGCGCGATTGCAATACTCATGGAAAAGATTATACCATTGAACAATGCGGGGCGCCCGTCGAAGCCGGCGAACCGCGCAATGTCCCGCCCCTGTGGTGAAACGGATATCACGCATGGCTTCGAACCATGAAGTTGGGGTTCAACTCCCTACGGGGGCACACGAAAAAGCATCCTCATCCGAGGGCGCCTTCGTTCCTTCAAAAAAAGAAAAAGGCGCACACAGGACAGAGTCCCGCATGCGCCATAGATGATACCGACCGGAAAGAACTGATCAGTGAATTTTAGGAACCGTCGTCGGATCGGTCACCACTCTGAGGATCGCCCGACGGCTTGCGGCCGCGTTGTTGGGGACGGGATATTTCTTCCCGCTCGAGGTGATCTCGACGCGCTGGCTGATGGCCTGGCCGCCGTCGACGACCATCGCGTTCAACACCGCCTGGGCACGCTTGAGGCCCAGTGCCGCATTGTAGTCCGCAGTGCCGACCGTGTCCGTATTGCCATTGATCTCAAGCGTACACCCTGGATGCGTAACGACCCACTGGGTAGCCGCATGGACCTCGCTCAGATACTTCGGTTGGACCGCCCACTTATCGAAGGCGAAAAGTACCAGGAACGGGGTTCCTTGGCACTCAGGCGCCGCGACAGCAACGGGCGGTGCGGAAGGCGCAGCAGGCTGCGGCTCGGGTTGCGGTTTCGGCTGTTCCGAAACCGGCGTGGGCGTTTGCACTGGCGCAGAAGGAGGATTCTCATCTTTCTTCTGCTCCGGAGGGCGAAGGCTGGGCGGGACATCATACGGTCCGTCATTAAGGCACATCACCTTGTAATGCGGATACGGGATGACGCCCGTCATGCTTTCGCCATGGTACCAGCCGACCACCGCATTCATTCCTGTCGGGTTGCCTCCGGGGAGGAGGGTTCCCGCTCCCTGCGCGCCCAATCCGCGCGCAGAGTTGGTGGTGAGGAGACCGTTCATCGGCTGGTAGGCCACCGCACATCTTTGCGAGTTGCTTTTCTCGGAAAGAATGCGAAGGGCCAAAGCCAGGTAGGGGATTTCGGGATGGCGCGGTTCGCCGTATACATCGGCGACCGCGATAACCTCGTCCCCCGGCCATACACCCGCTTCGGGCCACCAGGTGAGCAGACGTACATCTCTCCCTGAAACAGGAAGTTTTTCGGCGACCTGATATTGCACCGATCGTTTCGAAACCCCCTTTGACATGGCTCTCAGATAGGCCTTTGTCCAGACGCGATACACGTCGTGGTTGAAGCCCCCGAGATCTCCGTTGCTGACTGCCTGCCCGGGGATCGTCTCCCCCAGCGGGGCAATGCCGTTCAATATCATCGGCGGAACATTCGAGATCGAGTTGTTCACGATGGATGAGTTCGAGCTTGCTCCGGAGTTTGAGTTCGCCCCGGAGCTCGAGGATGCGTTCGTGCCGCTTCCTGTCGCCGCGCTCCCGCTGCCGGAGCTTTGGGCCGAAGCCCAAAGTCCGACAAAGAAACAGACGAAAAGGACGAGCAGCCCTCTTCCAAAAGATATCTTCATACCTCCCCTTCCTTTTTATGGGACGTTTTAGATATTCTCGCGCCCGATAGCCATGGGGGCCCTATCGTGCGCGAGAAGCATATCGCTGCGAACATCAGTGTCCGTGGGCCGCAGAAAAGCTCGTGATCTGCGACGTCGATGTTGCCGTAGTCGGAGTGAGGGTCGAGCCCGTATTGCCGATGGAACCGAGAGCGCCGCTCGCATTTTTGTTTCCTGTGGCGCTGTAGTCCATGGTCGAACCGATCGTTGCGCCCGCGTATCCGCTGCCGGAAGACAGATAGTTCTGTGCGTTCCCGCCGCCGTTGCCGGCGACGTTCACCGACATCTGAGGCGTACTCGGCGTCCGGTGGCAGTCATCCCCTTCCGGTGCCTGGAAGCCCGTCACCTTCGCATCCGAAGCCCCGAAGGTCTTCAATGTGGTGGAGGCGTTGTTCGGTCCTTCGACAGCCGTGACCTTGGTCTCGCCCGTATCATGGACGATGCCCTTGAGTTCCGACTGTCCGTTTCCCGATGCCTGGTACTGGCCACCGGTGTTATTGCCGGCCGAAACGCCGTTCACGGGATCGGTGGAAAGTCCGGCATAGGTTCCCTGATTCGCCGAACCGCCGATCGTGGTGTTCGTCAGCTTCGGCGACCCCAGAGCAAAACTGTTCGACTTCGTCATCCCTTTCGAGATTGACTCCGCCGTTCCGGGTCCGAGCTCGAAGGTGCTTTTCACCTTGGTCGACGAACCCGCGCCGCCGAGAGAGAATTTCTTGCCGCCGGCACTGTACGAACCGCCGGAACCGCCGGAGCTGAAACCGCCGGTCTGGCCATTGCCGGAATTGATGCCGGCCTCGGAACCCGCGCCGCCCGAGGTTGAGGTTGAGGTCTGTGCCTGCATGTTGACCGCAGACATTCCGAAAACAACGGCGGCAAGAGCCGCCACGATGAAGGACTTCTTCATGGTGTTTCTCCTCAATTCACTGAATTGGTTGTCAAAATGCGGCAACCGCATTCGCCGCGCAAACGGCGAACGTGGCATATGTATATCATATTTTGACAAATAACGCAAGTCGATATGAAATATGGTCCATAACTGCACGGAAAGTGCGTGCCGTGGGCCCTCCTCACAAGATCCACGATATACGATATCCCCTGCACCCGGCGCGATCAATCTTATTTGGCCCTATTGCGGGAGCTTTTGCAGGACGTCAGGACTTATTTTATGAAATTAAAAAGCCCGATTCTTTTGGAATCGGGCACCTATCCATCCGGTTAGGCTCGAGTGATGGAGTTTAGTTGCAGCGACAGTTGCAATCGCTGGCATCGCAATTGCAGGGATCGCATGCCCGGTTTTCGGTTTTGTTGTTGACGAGCTTGCGCTGATCTTTACTCAACGCATTCGGATCAATCAACGATTCGAACCGATATTTCTTTTCCCGCATAGCTACCACCTCCTTTCGTTTGGAATTTTCTTACGAGATTGCTTCCACAAGAATTTTCTTTTCGCAAAGCCCCTCGATAAAATCCGAAGGAGCCATACTCAAGAGGGCATCTGCTCGATGCGTTTTTCCTGTGAGTTCGGAAAGTAACAAATCAGTCGTTTCTTGATTGAAGATGCCAACGCACCTGCCATCCAGAAAACAAACTGATCCAAAGGGCTCTCTCCGATATTTAAGAGCTGGGTTCATGACAAGAAGCGGAGGAATCTCAACTTCTGTGGCAGTTTCTTGCGTAAAGAGTTGGTGTTCGTGAATGGCCGTACAAACATCCTCTTCCCTCATTAATGGGTCTTCCGCGCAGAGAGAGCCACAGGTTGATTGAGCGTCGGCGCGGCATCCTCCGCCGCATAGAGCCAATGCTTCGCATGTCTTGCACCGCGGAGGGAGATACGTTCCATTCCTCCATGGAGACATCTTCCCCCATATGGAAGCCAATGGTTCATTGAAGATATTACCAGAACTCTCTTGCAAATGGGTGCACGCATGCACATCGCCGTTTGCCGATATGCCAATGACAGTCACCCCTGCCGAGCATCGTTTCCTTGCAGTCATGGGAGCCTTGCGAATATCCCTCACTCCGCATAAAGGGTAAACGGTGAGCGTTCCGGTGCTGATGTGTTCAGTGCATCCAGCTTTCATAAGCGTCGACAGACAATCTCGAAGCTCATCGACGTTCAACGCATACGGCTGGAAGTCGGGACAGTTAAGCGGTGCGGTTGCGCGGGTGGCGTTAAAGACGGAAATCCCAAGCAACTTGCAGAGGGCCGCAGTTTCCGCAATATAGCCCTTGTTCACCTGAGAAACCACCATATTCGCGCAAACGCGAATGTTGAGTTCCCGAAGTAAATTGACCCCCTGTAGTGTTTTGCTGAACGATCCCGAGTGTCCGGAAATACAATCATGCACATCGCTTGAGGGGCCCATGATGGATGTCAACACATTGTCGATGCAACGGTAGGTTGCCAGACGCTCTGCATCGAAACGAGTCAGCCCAAGCAGACTTGAATTGATCGCCGCAGACATGAATCCTTTGCGTTCAACACGATCGAGAATCCTGAAAAGTCCGCTTTTGTTAAGGAGGGGTTCGCCTCCGGTAATGACGATATTGAAGACCTGCGCGTCTTCCAGCTCGTCCATGATGCGGTCGATTTGATCTGGCCCAAGGGATGATACACCTACCTTGCTTACTTCCTCGTGCCTCCAATAATTGTAGCAGTGGAGGCATCGATTCGGGCAGCTTTCGGTTATTTCTGGTTGAGCAACGAGGGGTGCAGAAAGAGTCCGATACATCTTCTTATCCTCCCTGCTTCTTGATTTTCCAAAAAGCTGGTTCTATAATAATAGAATATGAATACTATGTCAAATAATACTCCGAGGGTTGCGATTGGCGCCGATAAACAAAAAGATATCGAGCAGTTCGCGTTCTTTCTCAACCCAGCATCCGGATATGCAAGGTTGCGTTCTAAAATATTGAATTTTTATCCAAAACTCGAGGAGCGTATACGGGAAGTCGGACAAGAACAGGCATGCGCAGAAATAGTGCTAGATATGTATCGCCGATTCGATGAGGTGCTTAACGACATGATTACCGTAATTAAAAACGAATTTGCGACCGCGACCCCTGCATTCGACGCACTGGCAAAGTATATGGCAATTTCCGATCTTCACGAAAGATCGTTTGTTTGTATTCCCACCTTTCTTCCGTTCAGCCCAATTGACGATAAAGGAAATGCGTTCTTTTTTTCGATTGCAAATGCCATCGCGGGAAATCCTAGCAAGCCGTATCGCGCGGTAAACGTCGGCATCCATGAGATATCACATTTCATTTTTTTCGATCAGATGGCCTCGTGGGCGAAGAAACACGGCAATTCTCTTAATGATGCCGCTACACATTATTTCAAGGAAGCACTTACCGCAGCACTGATGGATCAAAAAGAATTCCGGGAATTTTTTGGGTACGAGAATTATCCCGGCAACGAAGAGCTTCACGAACTGTCGATCATCTACCAAGGAAAAACAATGAATATCGTCCAGTTTTTTAAGAATGAAGTTTTTGATATTGGGCATGAATATTATTCTGCACTCGCGAGCACGCTTGATCTGTTTTTTTCGCGGCAGGATGTATTCACACAAAAATGGAGTGAATGGAACGTCGCAAAAAGTAAAGACGATCTCAAAAAATACAAAAATCCGATAGAACTGTAATATAAATTATCCCTACAACGCCAGTACCGCACGTGATAGAACATGACGATGTCGATAACCCCAAAGGTCGGCATCGCCATTTTCATTTCTGACAATGATCAAACAAACCAAAGGAGAGATATGGATCAGGCTCGCGGGCGTGGGCTACGCCATGCGCGCCGAGGAGATCGAGGAGAAACCGGACGGATCGGTGAGCTTCGTGCGCCTCGTGGAGGGCAAGGGCGGTAAGCGCAAAGAGCGGATCAGCACCCGGAAAGAGCACATCATTTTTGTCTCGGAGACCCTCGAGACGGGCTGATCCCCTCTATATAATAGATTTGCCCCTTTTCCGGAGTTATCAACACTTACGGATTGGAAACAACTTGACGCGCTCCGGTAAAATGAAGGGAAAGGCCGTGCGGCCCAAACAGGCTAATCCGCCTCACGGGTTCCCTTCATTTTAATGGAGAGGACTACCAAGGCGCGCTGACGCGCGCGGACATGACGATGAAAAAATTTCTCAAGGCGTATTTCCATAGGAAGAAAATCCTTCTCCCCGACTACCTCTATGCCGTGTTCACGAACCGGGCGGTTGTCGTTTCATTCTGTATCGCCTTCGGCGCGGGATTCGGCATCGCCGTTTTCCGGATGGTCGGCGTCTTCGCGTTCCTCACCTGGGGTTCGGTGGCCGTGCCGTACGCCGCGAGCCCGATCGGCCTTCTCGCGTGGATCTTCCTCGGCGCCACCGCCGGATTTTTCATCGCCGAGATAAAAGCGATGCGCCGTTTCTTTGCACCGAAACCGGAGGAGCACCCGGCGGACATCCCGATCGCTCCGGCAGAACCCCTCAACCTCGATCCGCTTGCCTTCGACACCAACAGTGGCATCCTCTCCTATCACGGCAAAACCTGTGCCATCCCCCTCAAGCGGTACCAGCATATCGTCTGCATGAAACTGTTTGAGCATCCGGGCGAGCGCGTGAACGACCGGGACATCCTCATCGCGATCGACTGGGCAAAGGACGCGCGGGATTCGGAACGCCTCGTGCGGGACGCCGTTCGCGCCATTTGCGCTAAAGCGAAAACCAGCCTCGGCATCGAAAACATGCTGATATGGAAATCGCTCACGTCATGGGTAAACGAGGCGTATCTTGCGTAGTGCCTCGGTGGATGCGGTGAATCGCCGTTGAATCACCGCACTTTATCGGAAAATGGGCTTGAAGCCCGTTTTTTATTCGCGGGCTTCGCGCAAAGGTCGAACACAAGACCACCATACGCAAAGCCATGTATGAAAATTCCGATTTCTTCTTCCGGACGTCCGACCTCGCCCTCGCGACGGCGATTTCCGTTTTGGGCGTCGCGATCGAAGCGATGCAACAGACAGATTCCGAGCGGATGAATTTCATCTTCGCGAAATCCGAGCGATTGACCGACATCGTGAACCGCTTTTGGCGCGGCGAGCTCCTCGTCGAGCCGCAGGCGTACTTCAACCAACTGAAGGTCTTGAAAACGCGGATCTACCGCCACTGATCCCTATGGTGTCGCGCGAGGCCCTCGACGAGTTCAAGGCGATCTGGAAGCGAGAATACGGCGCGGAAATTTCCGATGAGGAGGCGATGCCGAAGGCCGTCGCCCTCCTCACGCTCTTCGACACGATCTATCGCCCTATCACGAAGGCGCAGGCGGCGAAATATGACGATGAAAACCATGGAAAACCTCTTTGACGGCTACCTCGATAAATTCAAGAAACGGATGGATGTGCGGCGCGAGACGATCGCGCTGCCCGTCCGTCCGCGCGGAAAGAAGACGCGCTTGTTCATCGACAACGAATATTTTTCGCTCCACTACGGGAGCGTCCTGCCGTTGAGTGCGCTCGCCGTCTACGCAGTGCTCTGCAAATTTGCGAACGCGGACACGCAGACCTGCTACCCTTCCGTCGCGCTCATCATGGAGGAAAGCTGCATCCGGAGTAAAAAGACGGTGTTCGCATCGCTCAAGAAATTGGAGCAGTACCACCTCATCGAAATCGGACATTCGCGCGGCCGGAGCTCGAACAAGTACACATTGCTCGATTCGCATATCTGGCTGAAACCCAACAGTACACTTGCTTCCCCCGAACAGGGGCAAAATGTACACCCCAACCCTGTAAAAAATGACCCACAAAGTCATATATCTGAAATCAGATAAAGAAATCATATTTTTACCCTTGAAATGAAAAAGAAAAATGCAGGGGGCTCCCAAACGGCGGGAAAACCGCTACACTACCAAACGCATGACGATGACGAAGACGGAACAGGCCCAATATTTCATCTATGCACGGAAATCCACCGAAGACGAGGATCGACAGGTCTTGAGTTTGGATTCCCAGGAAAAGACGCTCGGCGAATTGGCCGCGCGGTTCGGTTTGAAGATCGTTAAAATCTTCCGCGAATCCCATTCGGCGAAGGCACCCGACGCGCGACCCGTGTTCGCCGAGATGATCGCGCAGATCAGGAACGGCGAGGCGCGCGGCATCGTCTGCTGGAAGCTTGATCGCTTGGCCCGTAATCCCGACGAAGCCGGCCGCATTATCGGCATGCTCCAGCGAAAAGAAATCCTGCATATCAGAACGCAGGAGAAGGATTATTACCCCGAAGACAACTCACTTTTATCGTATTTGGAATTCGGCATCGCAAACCAGTACATCCGCGATTTGAGCAACAACGTGAAACGCGGGCTCGCGACGAAGCTCGACATGGGCTGGTTCCCGTCGCGCGCACCCTTGGGCTACATCAACACGATCAACCGCGAGAAGGGCCGGAATGTCATCATCCCCGATCCCGACCGCTTCGATCAGGTGAAGCGCATGTTTATGATGCACATCGCAGGCACGCATTCCATATCGCAGATCCACCGGATCGCGACGGATGAATGGAAGTTCCACGGACGCGACACGAAGCGCTGGACGGCGAAGCCCCTCTCGCTTTCCATGGTCTACAAAATTTTTACCAGTCCCTTCTATTACGGCTGGTTCGAGTACCCGAGAAATTCAGGCAAGTGGTTCAAAGGCCAGCACCAGCCGATGATAACCAAAGCGGAATTCGACGAAGCGCAGCGCCGGCTCGGCCGATATGAAGGCAAACCGCGGCAAAAGGTCAATAACTTCCCCTATGTCGGCATCATGTCATGCGGACGGTGCGGCGCTGGAATCACAGCGGAGCAGAAATGGAAGCACCACAAGAACGGCAATTCGCATCATTACATCTATTACCACTGCACGCGCAAGAAGGACGCAAAATGCCCGTGGACATTCCTCGCAGAGAAGGACCTCGAAGAGCAGATCGACGGCATCCTCAAATCCTTCCAAATTTCCGAAGCGTTCAAGGACTGGGCGATCCGGTTTGTGAAACTGCCGCGCGAGAATCAGGAAAACCAGGTGGAGGAATCGGCAAAGCAGAAAGAAAAGCGCATCGTTGAGATCGGGAAGCAGCTTGAGGCGATGTTTTTGAAATACACCTCTCCCGTGAACGCCGACGGCTCCTTAATTTCGGATGATGAGTACCGGAAGGCCAAGCTCAAGCTCGAGGCGGAAAAACGCGACCTGGGCGAAAATATGACCACCGCGGACGAGTGCGAAGCCGAATTGGTGGAGCTTACCGAAAAAACCTTCAATTTCGCCTGTTATGCTAGGGCGCGGTTCAACGAGGGCAGCCAAAACGACCGCCGGGCCATATTTCTCTCGCTCGGCTCGAACTTCGTTTTGACGGACGGAAAACTCACGATTGACTTACATTTTCCATGGAAGGCCATAGCCGAAAAGAAAAACGGCGTTGAGCGCGAGATTATGAAGGTTCGGACTTCCGAAAAGTCAATCACCACCAATCAAATATGCGATTTGTCCCGAAAATTTCTAATACTGCGGGGGCAGTAGGAATCGAACCTACGTTAGCGGTTTTGGAGACCGCCGTCCTGCCTCTGAACGATGCCCCCCCCGACCGTTCTATTCTACCCGCAATTCCCGGAAATTAAAATGCGCCAGCGAAGGCGCATTTCTGTCCGTACTATTTCCCGCTGATGCGCGCCTCCTTATGCACAGTCTTTGCGCGGCACCAATTGCAGAATTTCTTATATTCGATCTTACGCTCCACCTGCTTCTTGTTCTTGTTCGTATAATAATTGCGCCGCTTGCATACTGAGCAGCGGAGGGTGATCAGCCTGTCGGAACGCTTTACTTTTGCCATGGGGACTATTTTACTATGCCTTCTCTAAAAAGGCAACCCTGCAGGGCCGCGCTTCTTATTGAGCCGTTGGCCGGAATTGAACCGGCGACCTACTCCTTACCATGGAGTTGCTCTACCAGCTGAGCTACAACGGCAACTATCAAGGCTTTATTTTAAGGATTTCACCGGGAAAGTCCAGGCTTCCGCTTCCGGAAATATTCCTCAAGGGCCCCGAAATGCGCACCCTCATGGGAAACAACTCCCAGGTCCTCCTCTCCTATCCACGCATAACGCGCATGCTCATCGGAGATGGCGGGCTCGCCGCCGGCGAAGCTGCAGCGATACCCAACGAGGAATACGGTCCTCCCGGCATCGGGATGAAAATCGGGAAGCACAAGCCCCCAAACCATGAAAGGGTCTCCCACTGCGACCTCGAGTCCCGTCTCTTCTCTCACCTCCCGCACAAGGGATTCCCGGTAGTCGAATTCCCCTTCCTGAATCTTTCCACCCGGAAGATCCACCCTTCCGCGCGGCGTGAAAAGCACGAGGAGCTTTCCCTCGTCGTTCTCGATAAACGCCTTTTGTCCCACGAAGAACAGTGCATCATTTGCCATGAGCCACCTCCCGGGATCGAACCGGGGACCTTCGCTTTACAAAAGCGTTGCTCTGCCAGCTGAGCTAAGGTGGCGACGATCGTCATAACTATATTAGAGAAGCCGAATAGAGAAGACAAGCGGAGATATGCGTCCCAAGGAGAATCACGGAGGCGCATAGGCGCCGAGTGCTTAGGCGCGAAATCAGCAGGTTTCGACGCCGTCTCCGAGGGACGCATATCTCCGCTGTATTCCTTTCCGGTACTCGATTATAATTATGGGAAATCATGCCTTCCCGCTTCACCCACCTTCACATCCATTCGCACTATTCCCTGCTCGACGGCCTCACGAAGATCGACGAGCTTGTGAAGCGCGCCAAGGAGATAGGGCTCGACCAAATCGCGCTCACCGATCACGGCGTCCTTTACGGCGCGGTCGAATTCTACAAGGCCGCAAAGAAGGCGGGCATCAAACCGATCATTGGCGTGGAGGCGTACATCGCGCCACGGGACCGCTTTGCAAAGGAACCGGGCGAGCGGTATCACCATCTCATCCTCCTTGCCGAAAACGACACGGGATGGAAGAATCTCATCAAACTGGTCTCAAAAGCGCACCTCGAAGGCTATTACTACAAGCCGCGCATGGACAAGGACCTTCTGCGCGAGCACCACGAGGGCCTTATCGCGCTCTCGGCATGCCTCGGCGGCGAGATCGCCCAGCATCTCCTTGCCGGCAGATACGACGATGCAAAGAAGTCCGCGTTCGAATACCAGGACCTGTTCGGCAAAGGAAATTACTTCATAGAAATACAGAAGCATCCCGGAATAGACGAATCCGAGAAGGTTGAGCCGCTCCTCGTCCGTCTCTCTGAAGATACCGGTATTCCGCTCGTAGCGACGCAGGACAGTCATTATACGCACTCCGAGGATGCGGAATATCACGATGTACTGCTCGCGGTTCAGACGGGCAACAAGCTTTCCGACGACGACCGGATGAGCATGAAATCCGATGATTTCTCGATCCTATCGGGCGAGGATATGCTCAAGAAATTCTCCGCGATCCCCGGCGGCGCCGAAGCCGTCGCACGCACCGCGGAGATCGCGGATCGCTGCAACGTGACGATAGAGCTCGGCAAATCGCTCCTTCCCGACTTTCCCAAACCCGCGGGCAAAAGCGCGAACGACTATCTGAAAGAGCTCGTCGAAGAACGGCTCCCGAACAAGTTCCCCGCGGAGGTGATGGCGGACGAAGCGCGCGCAAACGAGGTCCGGGAACGGCTTGCCTACGAGATCGGCGTCATCGAAAAAACGGGATTCGCGGACTATTTCCTCATCGTGCAGGACCTCATCTGGTGGGCGAAGCAGCACGGCATCGCCGTGGGGCCGGGACGCGGTTCTGCCGCAGGTTCGCTCGTGTCCTACGTGCTCGACATCACGGACATCAATCCCCTCGCGTACGGCCTTCTCTTCGAACGCTTCCTGAACCCCGAACGCATTTCGATGCCGGATATCGATATCGACTTTTCCGACGCCCGCCGCGGCGAAGTGCTCGCATATGCGCGGGAAAAGTACGGCGAGGACCACGTGGCCCGCATCATCACGTTCGGGACGATGGCTGCGCGCGCGGCGATCCGCGATGCCGGCCGCGCCATGGGGTATTCCTACGTGTTCTGCGACCAGATTGCGAAGCTCATCCCCGCAAACCCGACCCAAGGCATGAAGGAGGGGTGGCTCGACCAATGCCTCAAGAACGTGCAGGAGCTGCGCCAGGTTTACGATACGAACGCGGAAGCGAAGAAGCTCATCGATACCGCGCGCCATCTCGAGGGCGTCTGCCGGCATGCGTCGGTCCATGCGTGCGGCACGGTGATCGCGAAAGAGCCGCTCGACGAAAGGGTCCCGGTACAGTTCGCGCCGCAGGAAAAAGATACCATCATCACCCAGTTCGAAGGACATGCCGTGGAAGACATCGGCCTCCTCAAGATCGATTTCCTCGGACTCCGCAACCTCACCGTCATCGAAGAAGCGGTGCGCCTCGTGCGCGAAGTGCGCGGCGTGACGATCGACATGTCGAAACTCCCGCTCGACGACGAAAAGACCTTTGCGCTCCTCCAGCGCGGCGAAACGACGGGCGTATTCCAGCTCGAGTCATCCGGCATGCGGCGTTATTTGAAGGACCTCAAGCCGACCGTGTTCGAGGACATCATCGCCATGGTGGCGCTCTATCGTCCGGGTCCGATGGACCTTCTTCCGTCCTTCATCAAGCGCAAGCGGGGCGAGGAACGCATCACCTACCTCCATCCGAAGCTCAAACCGATCCTCGAAAACACGTACGGCGTCGGGGTGTATCAGGAGCAGATGATGCAGATCGCGCGCGACCTTGCCGGATATTCCCTCGCGGAGGCCGACACGCTCCGCAAAGCCATCGGCAAGAAGATCAAATCACTCCTCGATGAACAGGAAGTAAAGCTCGTAAAGGGAATGATCGCGAACGGGATCCCGGAAAAGACCGCAAAGGACATCTGGGAGCTCTTCCCTCCCTTCGCCCGGTACGGATTCAACAAGTCCCATGCGGCCTCTTATGCCATGACGAGCTACCGTACCGCATACCTTTCCGCGCATTACCCCGAGGAGTTCATGGCGGCGCTCCTCAACTCGGAAATGAACGACATTGAGAGGATATCGTTCCTCATCCAGGAAGCGCGGCAGTCGGGCGTCTCGATCCTCGCGCCGGACGTCAACATGAGCTTCGTAAGTTTCACACCGGAGGGCGACAAGATCCGCTTCGGGCTCCTTGCGATCAAAAACGTCGGTAGTGAGATAACCCGGATCATCATCGAGGAACGCACGCGGAACGGGCCCTTCAAGTCGTTCGAGGACTTTCTCGGCCGCATCCAACATAAGGATCTCAATAAAAAATCCCTCGAGAGCCTCGTGAAGAGCGGTGCGTTTGACTCCCTTGGCGTGGAGCGAAAGCAGGCCCTTGAGAATATGGACGAGATCATCAAGTTTGCGGGTGCCATGAGAAAGAGCGGCGCGGACGCGGCGAACTCTCTTTTCGGCCTCCAAGCACCCGCGCTCACGCTCAAAATGAAACCCGCGGAACCGGCAAGCCGCGGGGAGAAGCTCGTATGGGAAAAGGAACTTATCGGCTTCTTCATTTCCGACCATCCGATGAACGCATACAAGGATACGCTGGAGCACTATAAATGCCGCCCCATCGCCGAGATCGCCGAGACCACGGACGAGAAGCGGACCGTGAGGACCTCGGGGCTCATATCGAAAATGAAGAGGATCACGACGAAAAGCGGCCAGCCCATGATTTTCGCAACCCTCGAGGATGCCGCCGGCTCGGCGATCGAGGTCGTCGTGTTCAATAGCGTTCTTGAAAAAACATCGCAGGCATGGGCGGACAATGCGTGCGTGATCGTCGACGGCCATATGTCCCACCGCGACGGCGAGACGAAGCTCCTTTGCGAGAACGCAAAACGGATCCAATGATCCGGCGCCACCGCCGTCACTTCCGGAGAATGCTGTTGTGATATTTATCGGGCTCGTGAGCCGCCGCAATGAACACGTCGAACGAAAGGCCAAGCGCCCCCCGTTTCATAAAGAGATCGGCGGCAAGCGCCCGCTGGTCGTATCCGAGCGCGATGACGTCGGGCGCGTGGGCCTTGATCACGCCGTAGGTGCCGAGCGCCGCATCCCCGGGAACGGCCTCGTCCACAAGCGATTCGGCCTGCACGAGCGCCATGCGCTCTTCGAGCGAATGCCGCGGCGCCGATCCCTTGAGCCCCTTCACGGCATCGTCCTGCGCAACCGCGACAATAAGACGATCGCCCCGCTCCCTTGCCTGGCGAAAAAGCGCCCGGTGCCCCTCATGGACGCCGTCGAACACCCCGAACACCATCACGGTCTTCATCTTAAAGTTCCTTCTTTTTCCGCGCGACCGAAGCCTTGCCCGCCGAAGCATCTTTCGCCGCCGATTCCTTTTTTGTCCCTTTAACGGCCTCCTTCTTTCCCGGAAGATCCCGCCCTTCTTTGGCTTCCTCCTTGGCGCGTCGCATCAGCGGGAAAAACACCGTTTCGCGCACCGGACGATCGACAAGGATCGCAAAGACCCGTTCCGACATGCCGAACCCTGCCGTGGGCGGAAGTCCGTAGGAAAGCGCATTGAGGAAGTCCTCATCGAGGGGCATCGCTTCGTTGTCTCCCTTTTCGCGGAGGGCCATCTGCGCTTCGAAGCGCCGTCGTTGCTCGTCGGGATCGTTCAATTCCGAAAATCCGTTTCCGAGCTCGGTCCCGCACGCCACGATCTGGAATCGTTCGGCGATCGCGGGATTCTCCGCGGAAGCCTTTGCGAGCGGTGAAACGATGATCGGCGTTCCCACGAGGAAACACGGCTGCACAAGCGTCGGGCGCACGGTCTTCTTATAGATGAGATCGATAAGCCTCCCTTTTTCAAGCGAGGCATCGGGCGCAAGTCCGAGGGATTTCGCCTTCATGAAAAGTTCGTCGCGCGTGGCATGCACGGGATTCAGCCCGTTCGTTTTGGCGAACTCCGAAACATAATCCACCTCGGGCCACTCGCCGCTCCAATCGATCTCGTGCCCGTGCCAATGCGTGGAAAGGGTGCCCATCGTATGCTCGATGACGAAACGGAACATGCGCTGGAGCATCTTCATGAGATCGCGGTAGTCATGGTAGGCCCAGTAGCATTCCATGAAGGAAAAGTCCTGAAGATGCTCGCGGTCGATGCCTTCGTTGCGGAACACGCGCCCGATCTCGAATACCTTATCGAACCCTCCGACGACGAGTTTTTTGAGCTGCAATTCGAGGGCGATGCGAAGATAAAAATCGGTATCGAGAGCGTTGTGATGGGTCTTGAACGGTTCCGCTTCCGCACCGCCCGCCTCGGGTTCGAGGACGCTCGTCTCCACCTCAAGGAATCCTTCGTTTTCAAGGAATTCCCTCACGCTTGCCCAGAACAGGCTCTTGCGCACGAACATCTCCCGTACGTCCGGATGGGCAAGGAGGTCGACGTAACGCTCCCGAAGGCGAAGCTCCACGTCCTGCACGCCGTCCCATTTGTCGGGAAGCGGTTTCATGGTCTTTCCCGCAAACTGAAGCGAATGCGCCTCGATGCTTTTTTCGCCCCGCTTCGTCACGAAAAGGGTCCCCGTCACGGAAATGAAATCTCCCGTATCGATCACCGACCTCCAGAAATCGAGGTCCGGCAGCATATCCTCTCGGAGCACCGCTTGGATTTTCCCGGTCTCGTCCTCGAGATCCGTGAAGATGATCTTCCCCTGATCGCGAAGGCTCCGCACGCGGCCGGCGAGGGAAACTTCCTTGTGCTCCGAAGCGAGCCGCTCGAATTCATCGAGTGCTTCGATCACGTCTCCCGTCCGCATGATGCGGGCGGGATACGGATCGATGCCCCTCTCCTTCAGGAGTTCGAGCTTCCTTCGGCGTTCGCGGATGATATCGTCCAGCATGAACTTATTGTACCGCCGCGCAGGGTCTTATTCCACTTTCACGATCTCGTACTTTGCGGCGCCCGCGGGGGTCGCCACATCGATGACCTCCCCCGCTTTACGGTGCATGAACGCCTTTCCGAGCGGAGAATCGTCGGAGATCCGTCCTTCCTCGGGCTTTGCCTCATACATGCCGACGATGGTATACGTGGAAACCTTGCCTCCCTTCTTGATGGTGACCGTGGAACCGACCTGCACGGTGTCCGCATGATCGGAAGGCTTTTCGATCGTGACGACGTTCTTCATAAGATCCTCGAGTTCGAAGATACGACTTTCCACGTTCGCCTGCTCCTCGCGCGCCTCCGCATACTCCGAATTCTCCGAAAGGTCTCCGTATTCCTTCGCCTGTTTCAGGCGCTGCGCAACCTCGTTACGCTTTTGATTTTTGAGGGTTTCAAGTTCCTGTTTGAATTCCTCGAGCCTCTCTTTGGTAAGATATTCCTTTCCCATGGAAGGGGTATATGGGTTGATTCGACGGGTTGATTGATGATAGTTATAGCGAAGCCGCTTACATAGTGGAAAGCGGCTCTTGGATGCTATTGGGCTTCATTTTAATGCGAAGAAGGGCCTTTGTCCAGCCCGGGACGACCGTAGGATCCCCTCCAAAGATCAAGCCGTATCCTGGAAAGTTCGGCAAGAAAATGGAACCCCGCCGACAGGCGAACATGGGAGCGGAAGTCATTCACCCATAGGACCGGCATTTCCTTGACGCGGTATCCCATCCGCCGGGCGAGGGCAAGAACCTCGACATCGAACGCCCATCCCGCAACCCTCGATGCCCCGAATACGGCCCTCGCGGCATCCTCCGTGAATGCTTTGAATCCGCACTGGCTATCCCGTATGCCGGGCAAAAGAAGCAGCTGGACCACGAGATTGAGCCCCTTCCCCGCAGCCCTGCGGAACAGTGACTCGGGAGGATCGAGGATCGCGCCGCGAACCGCACGAGATCCGATCACCACGGAATATCCTTCTTTGAAATAAGGAATCATGGCATCGAATTGGTCGAGGGACGTCGAATTGTCGGCATCCGTGAAAAGACGCACGTGACCGGCCGCCTGGAGCATGCCGCTGCGGACCGCGACGCCCTTGCCGCCGCGGCCGCCGTCCATGAGACGGAGGTTTTTCACGACCTTCTCCATATTGCGGACGATGGCGGCGGTGCCGTCAGTCGAACCGTTGTCCGCAACAAGGATCTCGTAGGAATACTCCGCGCGCGAAAGATGCTTGTCAATCGCAACGAGCGTCTGGGCGATGCGCTCCTCCTCGTTATAGGCGGGAACGATGACGGAAAGATAGGGCTGGGCCATGATGTGCGGTGAAGGCTATATCGTGATTATATCACGCCGCGGTCAATATCTTCGGGCCTTTCGCGGTGATCGCGATCGTGTGCTCGAAATGCGCCGCCCACGAGCGGTCCTCGGTGCCATAGCTTTCGTCGCGAAGCTGGACGATCTCTCCGCCGCCGAGCGTAAACATCGGTTCGATCGCGAGCACCATCCCCTCCTTAAGGATCATGCCCGTCCCTTTTTCTCCGTAATTGAATACCGAAGGTTCTTCATGAAGCGACTCCCCGATTCCGTGGCCGGTAAGTCCGTCCGCGACGGATACGCCCGCCTTGCGCGCGACGCGTTCGATCGCATACCCGATATCGCCGAGACGGTTTCCCGGCTTTGCCACCGCAATACCCGCATAGAGCGCGTCCTCGGTGGCCGCAAGAAGCGTGCGCACTTCTTTCCGGAACGCCGATGCGGGACCGACGAAAACCGTGATCGCGGCATCAAGATAGAGGCCTTCATGCCGAAGGCCGAGATCGAGCTTCACGATATCGCCTTCACGGAGGACGTAACCGGAAGGCTGTCCGTGGACGACGACATCGTTCACGGACGAGCAGAGGGTGTAGGGATAGGCCTTCGCCGCGCCGGCGGGCCGGTAATGGAGAAACGCGGGCTTATCGCCGCCCGCCTCGATGCGCAGGCGTGCGATCCGGTCGAGTTCCTTCGTGGTGATGCCCGGACGCACCTCCCTGCGAAGCTCCTTGAGCACGACCCCGAGGCGCCGCCCTCCCTCGGCCATAATCCCGATCTGTTCTTTCGTTTTAATGAGGTCCATGGCCTGGTTCACCGTGATATCTTGTTTCGACGCGACGCTTTTTTCAGGTGGGATGCGATCGCGGCCTCAATTCGTGCGGCCACTTCGCTCTCGGTACCCATGCCGGAAATGCGCCGAAGCTCGTAACGCTTTTTGAACAGTTCGACGACGCGTGAAACCTGTTCGCGGTAATAGCGCCTTCGGTTCGCAAGGGCGCGCTCGTTGTCGTCATCGCGCACGGCAAGCTTCCCCCGCACCTCCACCCTCCGTCCCCGCATGCGGACGAGCACCTCCTTGACCGGGATATGGAGATAGATGACAAGAGGATCCCTTCTTCCCCGTTCCCGAAGCAGGCGTTCCACCAGCTTTGCCTCCCCGATCATTTTCGGAGTGCCGCTGAACACGATCCCCTGCCGATCCGGAGTGCGGAGAATCTTTTCCCGGAAAATCTTCCGCGCCACGGCGGTCGGCGTAAGCTTGCCGACGGCCGTCGTATGGGCGTAATCGTACAGCTTGAGGTTCTCGGGCTTTTTGACCTCGCGTCCCATATCGAAGTCATACATGCCATAACGCGCGGCGAGACGCGCCGACTGCGTACCCTTCCCGGACGCAGGATCGCCAAGAAGGATCACATTGAACGGGATGCGGTCGGACTCCGCCGCGGAGGTATGCATCATAGGATCCCAAGCGCCTCATCGATCTCCCGCTCGACCTCGTCGATCGACGGCACGCCGTCGATGTCGATGTACTTCGTTTCCTTTTTGAGATATTCCATCATCGGTTTCACCACATCCTCGAAAAAGCGCAAGCGCTTATCGATGCTCTCCGGCGTATCGTCGGCCCTCCCTTCGACCTCCGCCCGAATCAGGAGCCGCTTTACCGATTCCTCTCGCGGAACGTCGATGGAGATGGTCACCATCCGATTCTTCCCCTGCTCCCTCAGGTAGTGCAGAAGGTATTCGGCTTGTCCGATCCTTCGGGGTACGCCATCGAATATGACGCCTTTTCCTTTCAGGATCCCGGGTAAACGGTCCTTTAGGATTTCGATGAGGAGCTCATCGCTCAGGAAATTTCCGTTATTGATAATACCCGCCACTTCCTTTCCAAGCGGGGTGTCCTGTGCCGCGATCGCACGAAGCGCCGCGCCCGTATCCCACAAAAAAAAATCGAGCTTTGCCGCAAGCCGTTTCCCCTGGGTACCTTTCCCGGAGCCCTGAGGACCGGTCATGAAAATGACATCGAAATCGGGTGTCATTGGAGAGAGATTGTGAATATCATAGCAGAAAAAAACGGGATTGATAAGGCCCGTGACATTGCACGCTTCAAAGGACCGTATTACACTCTAGAAAGCTCTGGCGCTGCTCCGCGACGATCATGGTCATGAAGGACACGGAGAACGCACGCTCGCAACAAAAGGAAGGTCAGTATAGGCAGGCAACGGAGATCCTCCGCGCGC
>JAJYDL010000014.1 GCA_021777495.1 bacterium | reverse complement strand
GATCCGATGAAGACCGTGAACGTGATCCTCGGGATCGCGACCGCAGTCATCCTGGGGGCTCTCATCAATCTTGGCATACGGGCGTTCTATCCCGAGCCCGTCCAGCCGGTAGTTTCCGCGTATCCGACATCGTCACCCGTCGTTCCCTGCGCATCCGGCGATGCGGCCTGCATCAAGGCGAACGAGGCGTTTCAGGCGCAGGCGAACGCCGCGCAGGCGCATTATCAGCAGGAATGGCAGGCATACGACGATGCGATGGGTATCTATGATCGCAACGTATTCATCATCGCGAACCTCGTGGGAATCGCGATCTTCGCCGCAGGATTTTTTGCCGTGTTCGCCGATGCGGCCATCGCGGCACGAGGGGTGCCCGTCGGTGCCATGGCGGCGGGGTTGTGGGGCATCGTCTACGGATATGCGCGGGGATGGGGGAGCGTGGACGATCTCGCCAAGTTCTTCATCGGTCTTGCGGTTGCCGTTGCGGTGATCGGAGGGAGTATGTGGCTCATACAACGCCATGCAAGGAAGCATCATGCGTGACAGGAAATTTCTGATCGTGTCCGCGGCGATCGTCGCCGCGGCCGCGCTCGCGGGAGGGTGGGGCGCACATCTTTTCGCGTACCGCGCGGGGTTCGCGGCGGCGAACGTGCCGCCTCCCGCGCCTTCCGCGGACGTCGCGGCCGCGGTACCGATGGATACGGCGGGATGGAGTGTCTACGCCGGCAGGGCATTCGGGTTCTCGTTCGAATATCCTCCCGGCTGGCAGGTCGCGCCCGAGGCGATGTCCGCCGCGAATCCCCACGTCGCCCTCGGCAATCCGTTGGGCGGCACCGCGACGTACCGCATGGATGTGTGGGCGTACGGCAATCCCGGCGGTCTCTCGGCGGCCGGCTATGTGGCGGCAATGATCGCGAGCGATACGGCCGCGGACGTGCGGTCGGGTGCGGCGAACGGTACGGCGCCGCGCATCACCCCGCGTTTCTCGAAAGAATTCGCGCTCACGGTGAAAGGCATTCCCGCATACGAGCTCTATGATGTGTTCGAGTTCGACCACCAAGGGGAGCAGATCTATATAAAAGACGGCATTCATATGCTCGTATTCGACTTTCCGGTGTCCGCGGCGAATCCGAACATCGCGGACCCCGGCGCGAACAATATTGTGGCGCATGCCGTCCTGGATACCTTGCGGATATCCTCATCGTCATCTGTGGTAGAATAAAGAAATGCTGAATCCCGACGCGAAACTGAACCCGCATCTCTTCGATGACGACGTTGCTCAGGCGCCGACCCGCGACGGGTATGGTACGGGACTCGTCGCGGCGGGGGAGGCGGACCCTAATGTGGTGGCGCTCTGCGCCGACCTTACGGAGTCCACGCGCGTCGATGCGTTCGCAAAGAAGTTCCCGGAACGCTTCTTCGAGCTCGGGGTCGCCGAGCAGAACATGGCGACCGTGGCGGCGGGGCTCGGGGTGACCGGGAAGATCCCGTTCATTTCGTCGTATGCCACGTTCTCGCCGGGCCGCAACTGGGAGCAGATCCGCACGACGCTCGCATATAACGACGCGAATGCGAAGGTGGCAGGGCACCACGCGGGCATCTCGGTGGGGCCGGACGGGGCCACGCACCAGGCAACGGAGGATATCGCCCTCATGAGGGCGATGCCGAACATGAAGATCTTCGTGCCGTGCGACTCTCTTGAGGCGCACAAAGCGACGCTTGCGGCGGCCCATGTCTACGGTCCGATCTATTTGCGTTTTCAGCGAGAGAAGACGCCCGTCATTACGACGGAGGAGACGCCCTATATCCCCGGAAAAGCGGAGGTGTTCTGGGTTCCCGGGAAGGGGACCGGAAGCCGCGCCCCGAAGTCCGACGTGCTTATTGTGGCGTGCGGCGCGCTCGTGTATAACGCGCTCCTTGCCGCGCGCGAGCTCGAGGAGGCGAAGGTGGGGGTTACCGTGCTCAATATGCATACCGTGAAGCCGCTCGACGAACGGACGCTTGCGGACCTTGCGAAGAAGGCGGGCGCGGTGGTCACCGTGGAGGAGCATCAGATCCTCGGGGGGCTCGGCGGCGCCGTGGCGGAAGCGCTCGCGCGCCACGTCCCGGTACCCGTCGAATTCATCGGCATGCACGATACGTTCGGGGAATCGGGATCCCCCGACGAGCTCCTTGTCCGCTATGGCATGATGCCGAAGGATATCGCCGCCGCGGCGCGGCGGGCGATACGACGGAAGAAGCTGTTGTAGGACTTCCGTTTTTCTGATATCATATCCGCGTATGTTGAACATCTCGCTTCGCGCAGAGACGATATTTTATATAGGCACGTGGCCCGTCACGAATGCCGTCCTCTTGGCGTTCATCGCCGTCCTCATCCTTGCCGCCGTGGCGGTGGCGCTCCGGCGGCGGCTCGCCATGATGCCGGGGATGTTCCAGAACGTCGTTGAGGTGATCGTCGAGGGCGCGCTTTCCCTTATGGCCGACGTCCTCGGGACGCGCGAAAAGTCGGAAAAATATTTCCCTCTCGTCTTCACGATCTTCATATTCGTGATCACCTCCAACTATCTGGGGCTTCTGCCGGGCGTTTCCTCGATCATGGTGGGCCACGGCGCGGATGCGATCCCGCTCCTGCGCTCGCCCGCGAGCGACCTCAATTTCACGCTTGCGATCGCCCTCATTGCCGTCACGATGGTCAACATATTCGCGACGATCATCTTCGGCATCAAGGACAGAATCTCGGTATTCCTGAACTTCAGGGGCCCGATCCAGCTTTTCGTGGGCCTGCTTGAGCTTTTGTCGGAATTTGCTAGAATAATCTCGTTCACGTTCCGCCTTTTCGGCAACGTGTTCGCCGGCGAGGTTCTGCTCGCGATCATGGCGCTCCTCGCCCCGTATCTCGTACCCCTCCCGTTCATGTTCCTCGAGGTGTTCGTCGGGTTCATCCAGGCGTTCATCTTCGCAATGCTTACGCTGGTGTTCATTGAGCTTGCAGTCACCCCCCACGAAGGAGAAGAGGCGGGGCATTGACGTGCGGAGCCCCGAGGGGGTATCGGAAAGGTCGGAGAACGTCGTGAAACATCAAAACACACACAACCACTATGGATGTAAATACTATGAGGCTTCTCGCCACGGCGATCGTGATGGGGATGGGTTCGCTCGGTCCCGGTCTTGCGATCGGCTGGATCGGTTCGAAGTCCGTTGAGGCGATCGGGAGGAATCCCGAAGCGTCGTCGAAGGTCCAGACGATGGCCATCCTCGCCATCGCATTCGCGGAGGCGGTCGCCATCTACGCGCTCGTCATCGCGCTCATCATCAAGTTCGTGCAGTAGTCGAATCCGCGCCGCCGCGGCGGAACGCCCGCGGCGGCATCACCCGCAATGCAACAGCTTCTCGATCAATTGGGTATCAACTGGGAACTCCTGATAAGTCAGGCGGTGAACTTTGCGTTGCTGCTCATCGTGCTCCGCATCTTCGTCTATAAGCCGCTGCTCAAGCTTCTGCGCGACCGGCGGGCGAGGATCGAAGAGGGGCTCGTGAAGGCCGATGAAGCCGACCGGCGCCTCCACGAAGTGGATATGATCGGCAAGGAGAGGGTGAAGGAGGCCGAGAGCAAGGCCGTCGCCATCCTCAAGAGGACCGAACGCGATGCGAAGGAGCTCGAAGAGCGTCTTCTCGGGGAGATCAAGCGCAAGGAGACCGAGGAATCGGCCCAGGCCGCTTCGCGCCTGAAGGCGCAGCAGGAAGAATCGCGGAGGGCCATGGAGAAGGAGGCCGCGATGCTCGTGCGCGCCGCGATCGTGCGTACGGTCGAACTCGCCCCGGAAGCGATCGACGACGCGCTCATTGCGCGGGCCGTCAAGGAATCACGGACATGAAGTATCCCGCGCATATTTATGCACAAGCGCTCGTAGAGGTCCTTGGAGGGCCCGATGCGGAACGCAATAAGGAAAGGATCGCGGAGAACTTCATCGCGCTCATCCGGAAGAACGGCGACGAGATGCATCTCCGGAAGATCCTCGAGGAGGCATCGCGGATGTCGCGGGGAAGGAGCGGATTGAGGAAGGTGGTGGTCGATTCCGCGAGGGCGCTCACCGAAGCCCAGAGGAAGGAGGTCGGACGGCTGCTTCGGAAGGAGGACGTCGTCGTGGAGCGGATCGACCCTTCGCTTGTGGCGGGAATAAAGGTCACGGTGAACGAAGAGCTCCAGTTCGATGGATCGCTCGCGAAAAAACTGAACGCGGTGCTCGGGATCTAACTATCGGCATTTGGAAATTGAAACGACATGGCCTACGAAATAATAGAAAAGCTTAAAAGGGACATTGAGGGGTATAAAGAGAAGCCCGAGTGGCAGGAGGTCGGCCGCGTCATCGAGATCGGCGACGGCATCGTGAAAATCCTCGGCCTGCGGAAGGCGGTGAGCCAGGAAATTCTTATCATAGAGACCACCCACGGCGAACGGGCCGCGCTTGCGCTCAACCTCGAAGAGGAATCGATCGGCGCGCTCGTGCTCGGCGACTTCCTCGCGATCGCGGTGGGCAATACGGTCCGACGCACGGGAGAAGTGCTCTCCATTCCGGTGGGGGACGAACTCATCGGACGCGTGGTGGATCCGCTCGGCGAACCGCTCGATGGGCAGGGGCCCGTCTTCAAGGATGCCGGAAAGGCGAAGCGCAACAAGCTCGAGGAGCGTGCTCCGTCGGTCCTGGAACGCGAATCGGTGAACACGCCGATCCATACGGGCATCAAGGCGATCGACGCGATGATCCCCATCGGCCGGGGCCAGCGCGAGCTCATCATCGGCGACCGCTCCATCGGAAAGACCGCAATCGCGCTCGATACCATATTGAACCAGAAGAACGACAAGGGGCGCCGCACGCCGATCTGCATCTATGTGGCGATCGGCCAGAAGGAGTCCAAGGTCGTGCGCATCGCGGAGACGCTCCGTCAGTTCGGGGCATTCCAGTATTCGATCGTGGTGTCCGCATCGGCGTCGTCGCCGGCAGCCATGTGGTACCTTGCGCCGTACGCGGGCTGCGCGATCGGCGAGTATTTCCGCGACAAGGGCATGGATGCGCTCATCGTCTACGACGATCTTTCGAAGCACGCATGGGCCTATCGCCAGATCTCCCTTTTGCTCCGCCGCCCGCCGGGCCGCGAAGCGTATCCCGGCGACGTGTTCTATCTCCACTCCCGCCTCCTCGAGCGTGCCGCGAAGCTTTCGAAGGAGAAGGGCGGGGGATCGCTCACCGCGCTTCCGATCGTCGAGACGCAGCTCGGCGACGTGACGGCATACATTCCGACGAACATCATCTCGATCACGGACGGACAGATCTTCCTCGAGACGGACCTTTTCAACCAGGGCCAGCGCCCGGCGCTGAACGTCGGCATTTCGGTGTCGCGCGTGGGTTCCGCTGCGCAGACGAAGGCGATGAAGAAGGTGGCGAGCAAGCTCAAGCTTGCGCACGCGCAGTTCCGCGAGCTCCAGGCGTTCGCGCAGTTTGCGACGGACGTGGACGATGCGACGCGCAAGCGCATTCTTCAGGGCCAGAAGATCAACGAGATCCTCAAGCAGGACGATCTTGCGCCGATGCCTTTCGAGGAGCAGACGTGCGTGTTCTACGCGATCCTCAATGACTGGTTCAAGGACGTCGCCGTCGAGGACGTGAAGAAGACGGAAAGCGATCTCATGGAGCATCTCCGCCGCGTGCATGAACAGGATGTCCTGAAGACGATCCGCGAGACGGGCGATTTCACTGCGGAAACGGAAGCGAAGCTAAAGGCCGCCCTCGAGATATTTTTCACGAAGTGAGCGCCGCGGCAGCCGGAAACTGAGACATTCACATGGAATCAGGGCAGAACCTCAAGCGGCGCATGAAAAGCGTCCAGAATATAGGACAGATCACGAAGGCGATGGAACTCGTGGAGGCGACGAAGATGCGCCGCTCCCAGGAGCTCGCGCTCCATTCGCGCCCGTACGCATACGCCGCCCTCGAGCTTCTCGGCACCCTTTCCGACATGAAGGACGTACCCATGCCGCCGATCCTCCGCGAGAGGCCGGTCGTGCGCACGGCATTCCTCGTCATGACCTCCGACCGGGGCCTTGCGGGATCCTTCAACAGCGCGGTGATCAGGAAGTTCGAGCAGTTCGTGAAGGCGAACGACATCGATCCCGCCGACGCGTCGAAGTACTGCTTCATCGCCGTGGGGCAGAAGGCGAAGACCTACCTCGAGCGGCGCAAGATGAACGTCGCGGCGTCCTTCATCCGGACGGGCGATCTTGCGAAGTTCAGCGAAGCGGAGCCGATCGCGGACGCCCTCATCAAAGGATATCTTTCCCATGAGTTCGACAAAGTGACCGCGTTCTTTACGACCTTCGTGACGGCGCTCCGCCAGGATGCCGTCCAGCGCGATATCCTGCCCGTGACGTACGAGACGATCAGGCAGTCCATCGAGGAGACCATCCCTCGCGCGGGCCGCTATGCCGACTACGCGCGTTCGGAGTCCTTCCTCGACGGGCGCGAAAAGGAATACCTCATTGAACCTTCGCCGCGCGAAGTGCTCGAAGAGCTCGCGCCGGCGCTTCTCCGGACCCGCGTATACCACGCGATCCTCGAGGCGAACGCTTCCGAGCATTCCGCCCGCCGCGTCGCCATGAAGAACGCCTCCGACAATGCCGCGGACCTCTCCGATTCCCTTACGATGATCTACAACAAGTCGCGCCAGGCCGCCATCACGAACCAGATCATCGAGGTGACCTCGGGCGCGAAGGCCTTGGAATAAAAGGAAAATTTTGATATCATTACCCCCATGAAAAAAGGAAAGATCACGCAGGTCATCGGTCCGGTCGTGGATGTGGATTTCGGCGAGGAAACCGTCCTTCCGCCGATCTATAACGGCCTCAAAGTGAAGCTCGGGAGCGAAGAGATCATTGCCGAAGTGGTGAAGCATCTCGAGCCGGGCAAGGTGCGCGCGATCTCGCTCGCGCCGACGGACGGCCTTGCGCGCGGCGCGGAGGTGGAGGATATGGGCATGATGATCGAGGTTCCCGTAGGGGAGGAGACCCTCGGCAACATGTTCGACGTCGTCGGCCGGCCGCTCACGGTGCCCAAGAAGCCGTTCACGAAGCGCCTTCCGATCCACCGCGATGCGCCGAAGTTCACGGAACAGTCGACGAAGACGGAAGTGTTCGAGACCGGCATCAAAGTGATCGACCTGCTCTGCCCGTTCATCAAGGGCGGCAAGGTGGGCCTTTTCGGCGGCGCAGGCGTCGGCAAGACGGTGCTCCTCCAGGAGCTCATCCGCAACGTGGCGGAAGTGGGGGGCGGCGTGTCCGTGTTCGCCGGCGTCGGCGAGCGCACCCGCGAAGGGAACGATCTTTACAATGAAATGAAGGAATCGGGCGTCATCGAGAAGACCGCGCTCGTGTTCGGCCAGATGAACGAGGTGCCGGGCGCCCGCGCCCGCGTGGCCCTTTCCGCGCTCACGATGGCCGAGTATTTCCGCGACGAAGAGGGGAAGAACATCCTGCTTTTCATCGACAACATCTTCCGCTTCTCGCAGGCCGGCTCCGAGGTATCGACGCTCCTCGGCCGCATGCCGTCGGCGGTGGGCTACCAGCCGACGCTTGCATCCGAGATGGCCGAGCTCCAGGAGCGCATCACGTCGACCAAGAAGGGTTCGATCACGTCCGTACAGGCCATTTACGTGCCGGCCGACGACGTGACGGATCCGGCTCCCGCAACGACCTTCAGCCACCTCGATTCGACGATCGTGCTTTCCCGCGCGCTCACCGAGATCGGCATCTATCCCGCCGTGGACCCGCTCGCATCATCCTCGTCCGCGCTCGATCCGAAGATCGTCGGCCGCGAGCACTATGAGGTGGCCCGCGACGTGCAGGCGACGTTCCAGCGCTACAAGGAGCTCCAGGACATCATCAATATTCTCGGCATCGAAGAGCTTTCCGACGAGGACCGGACGACGGTGTACCGCGCGCGCAAGATCCAGCGCTTCCTTTCCCAGCCGTTCTTCGTGGCGGCGCAGTTCACGGGCCGCGAAGGGAAATACGTATCCCTCAAGGATACGGTGCGGAGCTTCCGCGAGATCCTCGATGGGAAGCACGACGACAAGCCTGAGGATGCGTTCTATCTGAAGGGCGGCATCGAGGAAGTCACGGCGTAGTCGTGCGCGCCCTCATGGGGAAATCAAGAATCATACATCAATGAAGCTCGGGGTCTATTCACTGCAAAAAGTCCTTTTCGAAGGCGAGGCGCGTTCGGTGACATGCGTCACGAAGGCGGGCGAGATCACGTTTCTCGATCATCACGAGCCGCTTATCTCCATCCTTGCAAAAGGGGTGATGAAGATCGCGGACAAGGACCGCCGCGAACACTACATCCCGGTCCGCTCGGGATTCCTTGAGATAGATTCGAACAATACCGCGAAGCTCCTCGTCGAAGAGGATGTTGCGCGATAGCGGCGGCGAAGATCAACCATTCATAATCGATACACGAAATGTCCGATACCGGAAAGAAGCCGTTCCTGAAGTTCCGAACCAAGGAGGACCACTATACCGCGGACGCATGCGTCGTGTGGTGCTATGACGATCGTTTTTACGGAGTGCTGAAGAAGTTCGGGAAGAAGCAGCGGTTCGGGAACATCGATCTTGTGAAGGTGGCGGGGGGTGCGAAGGGGCTTGTGGCGGAGGGCGATGCGCCGTCCGCGGAACGGGAATTCCTCATCGCCCAGATAAAGACATCCGTGCGGCTCCATCACGCGAAGCGAATCGTGCTCATGCTTCACCGGGATTGCGGAGCATACGGCGGGACAAAGGCCTTCCCGGACGCCGCGGCGGAAAAGGAGCGGCATGCCGCGCATTTGAAGACCGCAAAGGAATACGTAATGAGGGAAGTGCCCGCCGTCCCCGTGGAAACGTATTTTGCGGATTTCGACGGACTTTATATCGCGGGATAAAAGAACAGGAAAGGGGTTGCGCCGCTATGAGCGGTGCGGTTTTATTGACCTTTTCGCGCCGAAAGCGTATAATTTGGCAAGCAAATAAAGTTTTGGAGGGTCACGTGAAAACGTTTGACGCAGTAATACACCGCAATGCCGCCTATTCTAACTTTTTCGTCGAGAAGAGGGAGTACCGCCGCTGGTATCGCCGTCCGGACATCCATCCCACCGCAGTAGGGGTGTGGATGTGCATGGATGGGCGCTGCAGCCCCGACGTGTTCGGAATGCCTCCCGGCGTTCTGGAGTTCTGGAGGAATGGGGGATGCCTTTTCGATCTCGGCTGGCTCGGATTCCAGCCGAGCTTCAAGGATTGGTATCTGCACGCAAGGAAGAACGGCCGCCGGTGCCTCGTGGTGCTTGTGGATCATTTTTCCGGAAGCGACCCGAAAAAGCTCGGATGCGCCGCCCACAGTTGCGATGACGCCGCCGCACGGTTGGCGACATGGGCACAGGTGGAGGATCTCTGGAGCGATTTCGAGGAGGACGACGGGACCCGCAATCTGTATGCGATCTCGTGCGGGCTCGATACGGACACCGATACGCTCGTGTTCCGGAAACGGAAAGGGGGGCAGGTGTTCGATCTCGCGAAAGCGTGGCATTTCACCGAACGCGATCTCGCGCAAGCGCTCGGCGATTTCTACGCCGACGAGCTCCCGCAGGAGATCGTACGCGATATCGTGCCGTGGGCCTCGGGGAATATTCTGCGCAGCAGGAATATCGAGGCGTCGGGACGTCCTCCGCAGGGCCACGGAGAGTCGGTGATCGCCGTGGGACGCGGACTCGACTGGTTCGGCATGAACGAGGCGCTCGTGATCGGGCCATTCTCCCCGGATTTCGAGGAGATGGTGGCGGTTGCGGCGAGGATCGTCCTGCACAACATCGAGGAAGGCGTGGTAGGTCAGGGCAAGGGCGCGGTCCTGCTTGCCGCGGCGCCGTTCCATCCCTGCGAGGGGAATCCGGGACGGCGTATGGCGTCGAGGAAGGCCGAGCATTTTGCAAGGGTGGCCGAAAAGGTCGTCCGCAGAGCCACGCCTGATCTCGTACCGTATCTGCATTGTGCGGTGGGGATCGTGGACAACGATACGCGCCGCTTGCGGATCGAGCGGCACAACGACCTTCAAACGATCATCTGACGCAAAACCATGGCCGCAAGGCCTTTGGTACCCGCCGGAAGCGCAATGCTTCCGGCTTTTTCTATGCCCGGAACTATTCCGCATCGTGCCCCGCAAAACGCCGCACTGCGGTGCCGGATGCGGTATACTATGATGACCATGGAACATTCACGCACCCGCCGCGGCACGACCCGCGGCAATGGCCGCGCCGGAAGCCATCCGTTCCTCGGCAAACGCATCGTAGTGTTCACCGCCCATCCCGACGACGAGGGGATCGCGGCGGGGACCATGTACGAGAACCATCGCGCGGGAGGGGAAACGTTCCTCATCTGCGCCACATACGGCGAAAAAGGGAAATCGCATCTCGCGAAGCCCGTATCCGACGCCGCGCTCAAGCGTATCCGGAAAGCGGAGCTCCTTGCGGCGGCGAAGGTGCTCAAGGTGGACGAGGTGCGTTTCCTCGGACTTCCCGACGCCGGCGTAAAAGCGCATTCGGCGGCGCTTTTCGAAAAGGCCATGCGGGCCGTGATGCGGATCGGTCCGGAGTATATTTTGAGCTTCGGTCCCGACGGAATGAGCGGACACCTGGACCACATCACGGTCGGCAAGGCGGCGCGGCGCATTGCGAAGCGGCTCCGCATTCCGCTTGCGGCGTTCACCCGTGCGGACGCGGGGGCGCTTTCGGACGAGCGCAGAAAGTTCTTCCTTGCGCGCAGGAAGTTCGGGAAATATGCGCGAACGATGCCGGAATACCGGAAGGGCGACATCAAAGTGCATATCGATCCCGCGGTGAAACGCCGCGCGCTGAGGCGTCACGTATCCCAGTTCGGTCCCGGGGATCCGTTCGCGCGGCTTCCGAAAAAGGTCGCGGCGCAGTTCATGGGAAGCGAGCATTTCATAAGGGAGAATATTTGACCGGGTATGCCGCGCACGAAACGAACAGTACCGCCATCGCACTTCGCTGCGCGCGTCTATGAGGTTGTTGCGGCAATACCCCGAGGAAAGGTGCTCACCTACAAGGAGGTGGCGCGGCGCGCGGGAGCGCCCGGGGCTTCGAGGGCCGTGGGGAACGCGCTCAATAAAAATCAGGATATGAAGCGCATCCCGTGCCATCGCGTGGTGCGCTCCGACGGGAATCCCGGCGGTTATGTGCGTGGTCCGGAGGCGAAGCGGGCGCTTCTGGGGAAAGAGGGCGCCCTCGGGCCGGACGGCCGCGCGCATGATATAATGGGGGTATGAAACCGATCGTCATCCTCAAGATACTGGTCGCCGTGCTCGGGCTCATCATCGTCGGTTTGCTCGCCGTGCTTTTTTTCTACAATCCCGCGAAGGCGCCGCCGGGAGGGCCGGAGGGGCCCGCCGTGCCCGTGACGATCGCTACGGGCGACGGCACGCTTGCGGTCTCACCGTCGTCGCTTCAGCCGAATATGGTCGTGACGTCACCCCTTCCGCTCGAGGGAGTAGTGAGGGGAGGTGGATGGTTCTTTGAGGGGACGTTCCCCATCGAGATCGTCGATGCGAACGGAACCATAATTGGATCGACGACCGCGCGGGCCGAAGGCGACTGGATGACGACGGATACCGTGGCCTGGACGGCGCTGCTTCCGTTCGCGCCGCCCGCATATAGCACTTCGGGACTCGTTCTTTTTAAAAACGACAATCCTTCGGGCGGCACTTCGACGGTGAGACTGCTCCAGGTCCCGGTACGATTCGCGCAATAATACCCACAACCCTATGAGCTTTGAAAATAGCGCCCCGTTCGAGGGACGGCCCTCGGAAAATTTTGCAGGAGGGTTCGATGTGGATTTTTCGTTCGAGAGCGACCTGAACGCGCCCGTCGAGGCGATGGACAGAGTGGCACGGTGCATGCGGGACCTCGATTGGCCCGAGGACGAGACGGACGCATTTTCGGGGGCCGTGGAGGAGGCAGTGACGAACGCGGTGGTGCACGGCAATCTGGGCATCCGGCACGAGGAAGGGGAGGACATCGAGGGATATACCCGCAGGATCAGGGAGGCGTCGGGAGGGGATGCGGGGAAGAAGAAGGTGGAAGTGACGGTGGAAGCGCGCATGAACGATATCGTCGTGAAGGTGAAGGGCGGCGGAGATTACGTGATGGAGATCGACGAACGCGACGATCCTACGTCGGAGGGCAGGATCATCCTTCCCCACGGAAGGGGGCAGCTCCTCATATTCAACGGATGCAACGAGGTGATGTCGTATCCCGGCGAGATTGTGCTCATCAAGCACCGGGGCGGCGCGGCGGAAGGAGCGTGAAGTTGTATTTCCTGGCGCTCCACAAAGGTCCCGCATATTCCACCCCCACCCGCCGCGAGGCGGCGATTTTTGAGTGTTCGTATCCCGGAAGCGCCGCGCGCGACTCGAACCAAAGGCCGTTCTTTTTTTCTGCGGGAAGGCCGTTCATGCGGCCGGTGATCCCGAGGTGGCGTGCGAGGAGCGCAGGACCCTTGATCGTTGCCGGCATGATGTCCCGGCCGGCGGCGCGTTCTTCGGGGATGCCGGCGCGGAGGAGCACCGCGGCGGGATAATGTTCCGGGCCCGTGACGACGTTCACCATCCAGTGCATGCCGTATACGAAGTAGATATAGAAGGCGCCGGGAGGCCCGAACATCGGGCGGTTGCGGAGGGTGATGCCGCGATGCGCGTGCGATGCGCGGTCACGGGGTCCGTCATAGGCCTCGGTTTCCGTGATCATGAGCGCACGGCGGGCTCCGGGGACAAGGTCGCTCACGATCCATGCGCCGAGGAGTCCTCGGGCGATCTCCGCCGTCGGCCCGTCGAAAAATGCGCGGGGCAATATCGTTCCCATGGCGTTTTGATTATAATGGAAGCACGATGATCAAGGAACACGACCTTCCCCGTCTCCGCGCGCGCTGGCGCACGATCGCGCGGGTGCTCGGGAAGCTCTTCCCTCATGCCACGATCGCGCTCCGGTTCTCCAACGAATGGGAGCTCCTTGTGGCGGTGCAACTTTCCGCGCAATGCACCGATAAGAAGGTGAACGAGATCACGCCGGCGCTCTTCCGAAAGTATCCGAATCTCGACGCATACGTGCGCGCGGGAAAGACGCCTGCGGGAGTGCGCGAGTTCGAGCGGATGATCAAGCCGAGCGGGTTCTATCATGCGAAGGCGCGTAATATCCTTGCGGCGGCGAACTATGTCGCGGAGAACTACCGCGGCAAGCTCCCGCGTACCATGAAAGAGATGGTGACGATCCCGGGCGTCGGAAGGAAGTCCGCGAACGTCATTCTCGGGAACGCTCACGGGATCGTGGAGGGTATCGCGGTGGATACCCATGTGATGCGCCTCGCAAAAGTGCTGGGGCTTACTGACGAGCGTACGCCGGAGAAGATCGAACGCGATCTCATGCAGATCGTTCCCCGCAAGGACTGGTTCAGGGCCACCTATATGCTCATCGATTACGGAAGGAAATATTGTTCCGCGCGCCGCCACGATCACGCGCATTGTCCGCTTACGGAAGCGCTCGCGTAGGGCGTTCCGTCGGCATCGCGCGGTCCCCGGCGTCGGCATACCGCCGTGCGATAGATTTCCACGCGCGGCGGTAATGCGCTGTGGAAAAACCCTTCTTGCAACTTCGCGCCGACGTGGGACAATGGAGGTATGCTTTCCGACGAGATACGGAAGTTCTTCCATGGCGACGTGGCGGACGACGATGCCACGCGTACGAAGTACAGCAGGGATTACTCCTTGTTCAAGGTTGTGCCCGAAGTCGTCGTGTTTCCGAAGGACGTGGACGACATCAAGGCGCTCGTGAGATTTGTCGCCGAGAAGAAGGCTGCGGGGGAGGATGTCTCCCTCACCGGACGATCGGCCGGTACGGACATGACGGGAGGACCCCTCAACCGGAGCATCATTGTTTCGTTCACGAAATATTTCAATCATATCCTTGAAATAAGCAAGGAAGGAATGGAGGCCCGCGTGGAACCGGGCGTCTATTTCCGCGACTTCGAAAAGGCGCTTACGGACCAGGGGCTTCTCTATCCCGCATTTCCGGCATCCAAGGACCTCTGCGCGCTCGGGGGCATGGTAAATAACAATTCCGGCGGCGAAAAGACGCTCGCATACGGAAAGACGGAGGATTACGTGAAGGCGCTGAACGTCGTCATGGCGGACGGGGAGCAGCACACGCTTTGGCCGCTTTCCGGCGATGCGCTCGAGGCGAAGCTCCGGGAAGATAATTTCGAGGGCGAGATCTTCCGGAAGCTCAAAACGCTGATCGACGACAATTACGATGCGATCAAGGCGGCAAAGCCCGACGTATCCAAGAATTCCGCAGGATACTATCTTTGGAACGTCTGGGACCGTGAGACCGGCGTGTTCGACATCACGAAGATCATCGTGGGTTCGCAGGGAACGTTCGGCATGCTCACCGAGGCGAAATTGAAGCTCGTGCCCCTCAAAAAGCATTCCCGCATGTGCGTCGTATTTCTCAAGGACCTCGGGCCTGTCGGCGATCTCGTGCAGGCGGTCCTCCCGTTCGGGCCGGAGAGCATCGAATCCTACGATGACCGTACCGTCGAGGTGGCGGTGAGGCTCTGGCGCCAGGTGATCGGCTCCATGAAGGGGAACGTGATCTCGCTCGGTTTCCAATTTCTTCCGGAGATGTGGATGGTGCTTCGCGGCGGCATGCCGAAGATGATCATGCTCGTCGAGCTTACGGGCGATGACGAGAAGGAGCTCGTCGGGAAACTCGATGCGCTTACCGCGGCCGTGAGGAAGTTCGCGAGGACCCATCACGGCATCCAGGTGCTTCCGTTGCGCAACGAGAAGGATGAACAGAAGTACTGGACCATCCGCCGCCAGAGCTTTGCGCTCCTCCATAACAATACGACCGGCCTCGATACCGCTCCCTTCATCGACGATTTCATCGTGAAGCCGGAATATATGCCCGAGGTGCTTCCCAAAGTGAATGCGATCCTCCAGAAATACAAGGACGATCTCATTTATACCATCGCGGGCCATCCGGGGAACGGCAATTTCCACATCATCCCGCTCATGAATCTCAAGGAAGAGAGGGTTCGTGCGCTCATCCCCAAGATCTCGGAGGAGGTGTATCGGCTCGTGTTCCAGTATCGCGGATCGATCACCGCCGAACATAACGACGGCATCATCAGGACGCCGTATCTCGAGAGTATGTACGGACCCGAGATCGAGCGGCTCTTTGTGGAAGTAAAGAAGATATTCGATCCCGAAGGGATCTTCAATCCCGGAAAGAAGGTGGGAGGGGACCTCGCATACAGCGAAGCGCATATCGCCGCAACAGGTTCTTAGGGTTTCCTTGATCCGTAGAAGAACGCGACGGGTGCGTCCGTTGCGTTTGAGGTTTGCGTCCGTTTTTTGTATAATGCATATACCAAAACGCTTATGGTGGAGTTTTCCCATCTTACGAAGGCATACCGGAAGCGCGTGGCGGTGGAGGATTTCACCCTCTCCGTCGACGCTCCCATATTCGGGTTTCTGGGCCAGAACGGCGCGGGCAAAACGACCATCATGAAGATGGTCGTGGGGCTTCTTGAGCCCACGAGCGGCACCATCACGATCGACGGGGCCCTTTCCATGCACCCGATCTTCAAAAAGAAGCTGGGATATATGCCCGAGACCCCGTACTTCTACGAGAAAATGACCGGCATGGAGTTTCTCCGGTTCTGCGACGAGCTTTTCGGCAACGGTAACGGTGCGACCGCGCACTATGAGGAGCTCCTGAAACGGGTGGGCATTTACGGCGCGCGCGATTATCAGATACGGACCTATTCGAAGGGGATGCGTCAGCGCCTCGGATTCGCGCAGGCGCTCGTGAACGATCCGGAATACCTCTTTCTCGACGAACCGCTCGACGGGCTTGATCCCATCGGCCGGCGCGAGATGAAGGAGGTGATGCGCGAACTTCGGCAGGAAGGGAGAAAGGTGTTCCTCAATACGCATATTCTTGCGGATGTGGAGGAGATCTGCGACGAGGTGGGCATCATCCACGAGGGCAGGCTTCTCTATGCGGGATCGGTGAAGAAGTTCTGCGACGGCAAACCGCTCGAGGAGCGCTTCATGGAGATCGTCGATGCGCATGAACGGAACCGGGTTCAGGCACGCAGCGCGCACAAAGGGCACCGGGAGGAACGCGCGGAAGGAGGGGAGGAGCGCGGCGCGAACGGGAAACCTCATCATCACGTACACGCATGAAGAATATCTGGGTCATCGCGAAGAATACGCTCACGCTCGAGGTTCGGGACAAGATACTCTATGGCATCCTCGCATTCGGGGTGTTGTATGTGCTCCTCATGCTTTTCATGGCAGACCTCGTACTGCGCGAGCTCCCGATGGTGAAGAGCTTCGGCCTCACGGGCATCTATTTCTTCAATGCCCTCGTGGCGATCTTCCTTGGGACTACGTCGTTCTTCAAGGATATCGACCGGAAAGTGGCGTATTTCATCCTTTCAAAACCGGTATCCCGGGCCCAGTTCCTGCTCGGAAAGTTCCTCGGGCTCTGCCTCGTGCTTCTTCTCACGAGCGCCATCCTCGGCGTCGCATATCTTGGGCTCATCCTCCATGAGCACGGAGGATTCGACTGGCTCGGCGTGCTCGCGATCGGGATGCAGTATCTCGAAATGGTGCTCTTCGTGGCATTCGCGATCTTCGTCTCCACGTTCGCAAGCTCGCTTCTTTCGGTGGTATACACTTCGGCGGTGTTTTTCCTCGGACACGTAGTGAGCCAGCTTGTGAGCGATGCGTCGCAGATGGGGATCGGCGGTGCGAAGCTGTTTTTCGTGAAGGTGCTCTACTATGCGTTCCCGAACCTCGAGAAGTTTGACGCGCGCAGTCTCGCGATCCATGCGGTAGGCATGCCGTTCGCGGAGTTCGGCCTTGCGCTTGCGTACGCGGCGGCGTACTGCGCCCTCCTTCTTTTTGCCGCGATCTGGGTGTTCGAAAAGAAAGAGTTGTGACGTGCCGGCAATGAATACGCCATTCGGGATCCGCACCTCGCGCACGATCGTCATCATCCTCCTTCTCGCGATGGTGGCGCTTCTGCAGTTCGAATATGACAGGGCTGCCGCGGCGGCGCCTGCGGTGCCCACGGGTGCTTCGGGACTTACGCCGTTCATGATACGGATTGCGGACCTCGGGTTCCATCCGGCGGTCGCGTCGTTCCTTTGGGCGAACACGATGCCGGAGATACTCGACCTTTTCAACAAGAAGACGGAGTATATCGGTGACCGCGCGTTCGCGAGCGCGGTGGATCCGAAGCTCAGCTATCCCTACGCATTTTCCGTCCTCACGCTTCCCGCCGTTCCCGCGGCGGATTATCCGGAAGGGCTTGCGGAGTCGGTCGCGATCGGAAAGGAGGGCATTGCGAACGCCGACCCCGATTGGCGCATCCCGTACTATATGGCGCTCAATTATTATCTGAGCTATCACGACGAAAAGGACGCACTCATCTATTTCAGCAAGGCGGCGGCCACGCCGGGCGTGCCCCAGTTCGCCGAGCGCTTTGCCCTCAACTTCGGCATAGGCACGAACGAACGGGCGACGGCCGAGGAGCTCTGGGCGACCATCGCAAGCTCGACGAACGATACGTTCGAACAGCAGCGCGCGGAGGCTTATATCGCGCACCTGAAGGACCTCGATTACCTCGATGCGGCATCCAAGGCGTATAAGGCGCAATTCGGGGCCTTTCCGACATCGACGGCGGCGCTCGTCGCGAAGGGGATTATTCCCGCGGTACCGCAGGATCCTTTCGGATTCACATTCATCATAAAGAAGGACGGCACCTCGGATGTGAATCTCAACCGCCTTCCCGCCTATATCCTCAAGGAGCCCGCGCAATGAGCCCGTGCAACGAGCCCCGGCCCGGGGTATAATCCCAACAATGCCTTCAAACATACAAAAGACCAAGGAGATTCTGCAGATTGCCGCACTCGCGCTCGCGATCGTCATTGCCGGAACGGGAGGGAGCATCTGGCTTTCCTGGTACGATGCGCAGCAGCCTCCGAGCTGCAATGTCGCGGATCTCAAGCTCTATGGCACGCTCGTATATTATCCGAGCGAGAACAGCGGCGCGGCTACGAGCGCGGCGGGCGACGGCACGCTCGACCAGACGGCCGCGGAGGATATCCGCCAGCAGATTGAAACCGCGGACGCGGATCCGGGAATAAAGGCGATCCTTCTCCAGATCGATTCGCCGGGCGGCGATCCGGTCGCGGGAGAGGATATTGCGGACGCGCTGAAGCATGCCACGAAGCCCACGGTGGCTCTTGTGGCCGACCAGGGAACGTCGGCGGCGTATTGGGCGGCAACCGGGGCGCAGACGATATTCGCATCGGCGGATTCGGAACTTGCGGACATCGGCGTCACGCAATCCTATCTTCAGCAGACGCAGCAGAACGCCCAGAACGGGCTCCAGTTCATCTCGCTCACTGCGGGAAAGTATAAGGACATGGGCAACCCCGATTCGCCGATCACGCCTCAGGAGCAAGCGCTTTTCGAACGCGACCTCAATATCACATTCCAGAACTTCATTGGCCAGGTGGCAGCGAACCGGGGCCTTTCCGTGGCGAGCGTGACCGCAGTCGCCGCCGGTTCCTCGATGCTGGGCCAGATGGCGCTTCAGGCGGGCCTCATCGATCACATCTGAAGCATCTATGATGCCGAGGCGTATATCCAGAAGAAGATAGGAGGAAGCGTCGCGCTCTGCGAGTGAGACCGCCGGGCGGTAAGGGGATAGGACGGTCCCGGGGGCCGTCCTTTGATTTGGCGCGGGGGTGTGATAGAGTTGCTTTCGTATGGCAAAGATCTCCATCGGTATCGTAGGGCTTCCGAATGTCGGCAAATCGACGCTCTTCAAGGTGCTTACGCGGCAGAACGTCACGATCGCCAATTATCCGTTCGCGACGATCGACCCGAACGTGGGCATCGTATCGGTTCCCGACGAGCGGCTCGAGAAGCTGAACGCGCTCTCCGCATCGAAAAAGAAGATCCCCGCCGTCATCGAGTTCTATGATATTGCCGGCCTCGTCAAGGGAGCGAACAGGAACGAGGGGCTCGGAAACGATTTCTTGGACGACATCCTCCTTACGCAGGCGATCGTGATGGTGGTGCGCGCGTTCCGCGACCCGGGGATAATCCACGTGGACAATTCCGTGGACCCCGTGCGCGACATCGATATCATCAATATGGAGCTCATGCTGAAGGATCTCTCGGTCGTGGAGAAGAGGCTTGTGCGCGTGGAGAGCGAGGTGCGCGCCGGAAAGAAGGAAGCGGCACAGGACAAGGAACTGCTGGTGAAGATCAAAGGGGCATTGGAAGAAGGGCGGCTCATCGCCGCCGACGCGGAGCTTGCGCAAGAGATCGGGGAGAATACCCGGATGAGCGACATGCGCCTTCTCACCGTGAAAAAACAGCTCTATCTCATCAACGGATCGGAAGGCGATGTCTCCGCGGAACTGGTGGAAAAGATAAAGGGCCTCGGCGCCGATCATCTCGTCATGGACCTCTCCTCGCCCGACGCGGAGACGCACGGGATCCCGGAGCTCGTGCAGAAGGCGTACCGCACCTTGGACCTCATCAGTTTCTTTACGACGGGGGAGGACGAGACCCGGGCCTGGACGATCGTGCGGGGCACGAAAGCGCCGCAGGCGGCGGGCGTCATTCATACCGACTTCGAGCATAAGTTCATCCGCCTCGAGGTCATCGAATCCGCAAAACTCCTTGAGGCGGGCGGATGGAGCAAAGCGAAACAGAAAGGATGGCTCCGCATCGAAGGCAAGGAATACGAAGTGAAGGACGGCGACGTGCTCGAGGTGCGGCACGGATGACGTGCCGGATCGAGGAGGTTGTCGGCGGGCCGTTTTTTCAGTAATATAATCAGGAATTCGCCCCCATAGCTCAGTCGGTAGAGCAGCTCCCTTTTAAGGAGATGGTCCCAGGTTCGAATCCTGGTGGGGGCACACTGTCCGGAAGATATCTATTCATATTTTCAATTCGCTGCCGGCGCAAAGGAGATGGTCCCAGGTTCGAATCCTGGTGGGGGCACACTGTCGTTATTTTTTGCTATCATTGACATATGCACCCTTCGTACCCCCGCAGGGCTTTCACCCTCATCGAGCTCCTGGTCGTCATCGCCATCATCGCTATCCTTGCGGTCGTCGTGGTGCTTGTGTTGAATCCCGCCCAGCTCCTTGCGCAAAGCCGTGATGCGAACCGGGTCCAGGACATGGCGACACTCAGTTCCGCCCTC
>JAJYDL010000013.1 GCA_021777495.1 bacterium | reverse complement strand
TGATCTCAAGGCCTCCGATCGCGATGCCCGTATCGATGAGGGCGTTCTGGGTGCTCGATGCGGAGAAGAGGGCCGTATCGGATGCCGTGGGGGCGGTGCCGAGGGACCAGTTGGATGCGGAGGACCAATTGCCCGAAGAGGTGGCGATCCAGGTGTCGGTGGCGGCGCGGGCGGGAGAGGCGGAGGCGAAAAAGAGCATTACGGCCGCCGCAAAGAGAAAGAAGGGGAAAAGGAAAAGACGGGACCTCTTGAAGAGATAAGAAAACGTCATGGAAAAGAATATTGTTGCCTTCTCGGGAAAATAGGATATAGGGAAATGATATCTTATCGCTCGGAATTATAAAGCGCTAGCACCTCCGCGGGGGAAAGGGCCCGGCTATACGCGCGGAAACCATCGAGGGAGCCCGCAAAGTAGCCGTCCCAGCTCGCATCCCCGAACACGAGCGTGGAGGATGGCGGCAGATACGAGCCGGTATCGAACATAGTGCCGGTAAAAGTGGAATCGAACACGCCATTCACATAATACTGCGTGCTCGTAGGCCCGCTCACGACCGTAATATAGTTCCATGCGGAGGTATTCATCGGAAGCGATCCGGTATACCATGCTCCCCCGCAATGAGTCGCCATATTAATGACGCCGCCCGAAGTTATCTGAAGAAGCCACCCGCTGCTGCAGGGTTGCTGTCCCATGAAATACCCGGTGCCCTTCACCCAGAGCGCGATCGTCACGGTGGAACTCGGAAACGTGAAGGGGCTCACGGTATTCACTCCCTGAGTCGTGCCATTGAATTGCAGTGCATACGGACCCGACACGCCGGAGATCCACAAGGGTCCGTTGACGAGTGTCCCGGAGATCCCGTTGCCGGAGAGATCGTCCACCACCGTACCAGACCCTTCGTTGAGCGGCCAGGAAATGGAGAGGTTCGAAGGATTATAGAGGGGCGACAATGCTATGTTCGTCCCCGCCGCATTCACCCCCGGAAATCCCGACACGATCGGCGAATCCTTGAGGACGGCCCTCTGCTTCTGTGACTCGGGAATGGAGGTTAACTCGAACTGCGTGCCGTTCGTCACATAGGTATAGTAAAGGCCCGTGGAAGTTTGATTCACGGAATCTACCGGAAGCGATCCGAAGGGACTCCCGGAAGAGATGGCCTGGAAATCCATAGGGATCCATCCTGTGCCGTTTGTGGCAAAGAGCGTGGATGACGCGGCGCAATGATAGATATATCCCGAAGGGAGCGCGGGAAGGCCGAGGCCCTGACAGGCATCTCCCGCGGTCGATGTCGCGAGAGGGTCCGGAACGGAAAGATATACCGTTCCTGGAGTTCCAAGGGTATATCCCTGCGCACCGGCCTGGTCGGTCGTATAGAGACCGATCGCGCTCGTGAGGGTCGCCATGTCCGAAAGCCGGTTCGCATCCCTCGATTGCGCAAGCAATTGGGCGGGATTCAGCACAAGCACGACGACGACCGCAAGGATGGCAATGATGGCGATCACGACGAGGAGCTCGATGAGGGTGAAGGCGGAATGACGCTCCATAAGGGGTTGGTGGATTCTCTTATTCCATCGCATAAAGCTGTGCGATCTCGGAAGCGCTGAGCGCGCGGTCATAAACGCGGACATCGTCAAGAAGGCCGACCATGGGATTCCATCCGCCCTGCGCGGTCGTGCCGATATAGAAATTCGATGTTCCCGCCACCGGCGCCACCGCGCTCCCGGAACCCGCGGGAACCCCGTTCATATAGAACGTCCCCACGCCGTTACCGAAGACGAACGCGGCATAGACCCACTGATTGAGAGGAAGTGTCGCGTTCGCGCTGAGCATGCTCGCCGCGCCCGCCCGGGACATTTCCACATGGAGATATCCATTAAGGAATCCGAACGTCACGCCGGAAGAATCCCAATTGCCATCGCCCATAATACCCGTATACGTTTGAGATGAGGAAATATAGATCCACGCGGCCATGGTGAATGAATTCGTCACGCCGAGCGCCGCTTTATTCCCGGCATTCGCATAATCGTTCGTCGTCGTACCGTTGAACGCACCCGCCCACTGCCAGGGATGTCCGGCGGAATAATATCCCGAAGTCCCCGCAGGCGTGCCGCCCCACGTGCCGGTACTCGCGTATCCCGACCAATCAAGCGCGGAACCCCCGCTGCCTTCGTTGAGCGGCCAATATCCCACAAGGCCTCTTCCCGTTTCGGGGAGGCTCGAAACCCCCGTACCCACTTCATAAAGCGCGGGGTCGATCCCGCCGTTCGCCTGGACCGAACTCGCGTACTTCGTCGATTCGAGGAACGCCGTGAGCGCGAAGAGGGACCCGTTCGTCGTATAGGTGTAATAAAGGTTCGACGACGTCTGATTGGTGGGATCCGCGGAAAGCGAATCGATGGGACTGCCCGCGCGTATGTTCTTGAAATCGACGGGGATCCATCCCGTGCCCGAGACGCCCTTATACGTCAACGATCCGCTGCACGCATACGCATACGGCGAGGAAGGGAGCCCGAGATCGCCGCACGTGGACGACGCGGAAGAAATGGAAACGTACGTGGTGCTCGTGGCGCCGATCGAATACCCTACGGCAGTTCCTTGGTCGGATTCGTAAAGATTGAGTGCGGCATTCATGACCGCAAGATTGCTCACCCGCTGCGCATCCCGGGCCTGGGCGAAAAGCTGGGCGGGATTCAGCGTGAGCGTGACGACGACCGCAAGGACGGCGATGATCGCGATCACGACGAGCAGCTCGACCATCGTAAAGCCGTTGCGGCGGAAATGCATATCTTTAAGTATATCAGAAGCGGCATCCCGGTCCGCAGGATTGACAGGAATGCGCCGCCGGCGCGATAGTAATGGCGGAGGTGCGTCATGAAACGCATCATGCGAGTAGCGGTAGCAGCGGCGGCGGCCGTAATCGCCGCGTGCGGTCCGGGAATGGTACGGCAGGCGCATGCCCAGCGGAACGTGCGGCCGGCATGGCAGCACATCGAAACGGGGATCGTCGCGTTGGGACCGAAGATGGACTACGCGGACGCCCTCGCCGCCGTGGCGAGGATGAGCCAGCTGCCGGATGCGGGCGACACGTGGATCCAGTGGCGGAGGAAGCTCTGGATCGTTCCCCTCTGGATGCACAAGGAGTATTTCACGAAGGTGCATCCTCTCGGAGCGGCGGATTCCGTTCCCCCGCCGCAGAACCTCCGGGCCGCGCCGCACTGAAGCCGGTGCCGCACCGCGGACGCGCGCGGTCGCCGGCGCATTCTGTCCGTATCGCATCGGGGAGGCCTCGCACCGGGACCTCCCCTTTTCATTTCCGTTATAGTATCGTTAGGGCGTACCGCGGAACCATCGGCCCGAATATCCATCCATGAACATCCTCGCAATAGAAACATCGTGCGACGAAACGGGCATCGCGCTCCTTGCGGTGACGGGCGGGTCCGCGGACGGCGCACGGGCGCCGCGCGCCGTCGTGAAGGAGAACCTCGTCGCATCGCAGATCAAGCTCCACCGCGAGTTCGGCGGCGTCGTGCCGAACCTCGCGAAGCGCGAGCACATCAAGAATCTTCCCATCCTTTACTCCCGCCTCGAGCGGCGCCTCCGCGCGCGCGGCGAGAAGCTCCGTTTCGACATGATCGCGGTCACCGTGGGCCCGGGGCTCGAGCCCGCCCTTTGGACGGGAATCGTGTTTGCGAAGGACCTCGCCGCGCGCACCGGCGTTCCGCTCGTGGGAGCGAACCATCTCGAGGGACATCTCTACAGCTTCCTTCTCCCCGCCCCGGGACGGAAAAAAGCGGCCGCCGGGAAGGCCGGGACAGCGGCCGCAAAAACAAAGACCGCGAACGCGGACTTTCCCGCGATCGCCCTCATTGTAAGCGGAGGCCATACGGTGCTCCTCACGATGGATTCCCTCACTGCGCGGCGCGCGCTCGGCGAAACGCGCGACGACGCCGCAGGCGAGGCGTTCGACAAAGTGGCGCGCCTGCTCGAGCTTCCCTACCCCGGAGGTCCGGAGATCGAACGCATCGCGCGGGACGGCGATCCGCACGCGGTGGAATTCCCCCGCCCGATGCTCCACGAGAAGAATTTTGAATTCAGCTTTTCCGGCCTCAAGACCGCGGTCCTCTATTACGTGCGCGACCACGGGCTTCCGCCCGCGGACGGCGGCGGAAAACGCGGGAACACGGACGACGTTTCCCGCGCGGACCTCGCGGCATCCTTCCAGGAAGCGGCGCTCGACGTGCTCGTCAAAAAAACGATGCGCGCGGTACGGGAGAACGGCGCCCGCTCCGTCATCCTCTGCGGCGGCGTGGCCGCCAACAAGGCGCTCCGCACGCGGCTGGGGCGCGAAGCCAGGAAGGCGGGATGCGCATTCCATGTGCCCTCGTTCCGCTACAACCTCGATAACGCGGCCATGATAGGGCTCGCGGGCTATATGGCGCACCTCCGGGGCGTACGCTATCCTCTCCGCGCCGACGGCAGTCTCGATATCTGATACCGCTCCCCGGAACGGCCGCAGGCGTCCATTTGACAACATATAAGCATATGCTAATATGTATATATGACCGACCTCTGCAGGGAGATCAACAAATTCGGGAAAGGCATCGGGAACGAAGCGCGGTACCGCATCCTCCAGGCGCTCCTCAAGGGACCGAGGACGGTGGGCGAGATCACGCGGACCGTGAAGCTTTCCCAGCCTTCGGTATCCCAGCATCTTGCCACGCTGAAGGCCTGCGACCTTGTGGTGGACGAACGGCAGGGCAAAGAGGTGGTGTATGCGGTGAACGCCGGATATACGCTCACGCTCCTGCAAAGCCTGGTGAACGATATGAATAGACAACGGACGAATGGTCGAAAAAAGAAGAAAAAATAAACATTAAAAATATATAAAGAAATGCTCAAGATAAAAGTGGTACTTGCAAGCGTGCGCGAAGGACGGTTCGGAGAGAAGCCGGCAACATGGATTTTCAATAAAGCAAAGGCGCGGGAAGGATTCGACGTCGAACTCCTCGATCTCAAAGATTATCCCCTTCCGAGGTTCGCTGAGCCGCAGGTCCCCGCAATGCTGGGCGGCAACTACACGAACGAAATAGCGAAGAAGTGGGCCGCAAAGGTGGCGGAGGCGGACGGATTCATCTTCGTCACCCCCGAATACAATCACGGCTATCCCTCCTCCCTCAAAGACGCGCTCGATTACATCTTCGGGGAATGGAACAACAAGCCGGTCGCATTCGTGGGATACGGCGCGAACGGCGGCGTACGTTCGGTGGAACAGCTGAAGCAGGTGGTGAACAGCAATCTCGCGATGCATCCGGTCCCCTCGACGGTGAACATGGAGCACCCCTGGAACTTCCTGAAGGAGGACGGCTCGTTCGACACCACGCACTTCGAAAAGGCGGGCGACGGCATGCTCGACCAGCTTGCATGGCTCGGCGAAGCACTCAAGGCCGCGCGGAAGTAACGATCACTTCTCGTCAATCTCGACCGTCTTCTCTTTCGCATGAAGCCCGGCCGTGATGCGCACGCGCGAACGGGGCACGCCGAAATGATCCGCAAGGGCGGACACGATGGCCCCGTTCGCGCGGCCCTCCACCGCGCGCTCCGCGACCGCGACGGTGAAGCGGCGGAGCGGCGCATCGCCGCTGTTGTTCCCGAAGAGCCCCTGGGGCTCTTCTTTTATATATGCTCTTTTGGAACCCGGCTTCGCCTTCACGAGGATCTTCATGGCAATATCATAGGAGTTTTTCCACGCGCACGCCGAGCAGGCGGAACGCCTTGCGCTGCGGATTCTCCCGCGCATCGAGGAACGGCATGAAAAGGCGCAGGGCCTCGAAGCGCACGGCGTCCGCATCCGCCGCGGGTGCGGCAAGCGTCGTTCCCCGCGTCTTCGTCGTGAAATCGGAGAAGCGCACGGTGATCGTGACGCTTCGGAAGGAAGAAAAGCCGCTCTCCATGAAACGCGCATGGACCCCGTCCGCGATGCTTCTCAGGCGCTCCTCGAGCACCACGGGATCGCGCGTATCGTGCGCGAATGTCTCCTGCTCGCCGATCGATTTCGCCTCCCGTTCCTCCACGAGCGGAGCGTCGTAGGTGCCGCGCAGTTTGGCATAGAGCTCGCTTCCCCATATGCCGAACATCACGTACAGTTCCGCTTCCGTGAACCGCGTGGCGTCCTTCACGGTGCGCACGCCGAGCTTCGCAAGCTCCGCCTCGGTCCTGGGGCCCACGCCGGGAATGGTCCGTATCGGAAGCGGGGCAAGGAATTCGGCCGCGTCTTCCGCGCGCACCACCGTGAAGCCGTCGGGCTTTTCGCGATCGGACGCGATCTTCGCCACAAGCTTGTTCGGACCGATGCCTACGGATGCGGTCAGCCGCTCGCGCACGCGGATCTCATCCTTTATACCGCGCGCCGCGGCGATGGCCCGTGCATACGCATCCTCGCGCGGCTCCTCGTCCGCATCCCCGGCGGCAGGCGAAAGATCGAAGTACGCCTCATCCACGCTCGCCTCCTCCACGTGCGCCGCGCGGTGCCGGAGGATGTCCATGATCTTCCGCGACGCCGCGCCGTAGCGACGCATATCGACGGCGAGGAACACGGCGGGGGGAAACCCCTTTGCGCGCGCCGCTTCGGCAAGACGCCATGCGGCGGAAATCGGCATCGCGGAATGGATGCCGTACGCGCGGGCGCGATAGTTCGCGGTGGACACGACGCCGCGCCCCCGTCCATCCTCGGGATCGGATCCCACGACGAGCGGCCTCCCCGCAAAGCGCGGATTATCCCGCTCCTCCACGGAAGCGAAGAAGGCGTCCATGTCGAGATGGCCGATGATGCGCATGCTACCGCTCGTCCGCGGAAGGACCGTAGGAACCCGGCACGGGGATATCGAGCAGGCGGAGATAGACGCCGAGCTGCGCGCGGTGATGGATGAGATGGTTCATGAAAAGAGAGCGGTATGCGAGGGCGCGCGGACCCTTGTAGATCTCGCGGACATTCGTGCCGTCGTTATACGTGAGTTCCCATCCTCCCGCAAAGCGGGCGTCGGTCGCGCCCTCGAGCGCGGCGCGCGCGGCCTTCGCATTCGCATCGAAGAACGCCATAAGCCCGTCCGTATCCGCCACGTCGCTCCCGGGCATGGCCGCGGATCCTCCGAACGTCTGGGAGTCTTCGCCGATGATGTTCTTCGGCATGCCGGAAAGACGGGCGATATGCAGCGCGAGGGATCCGAGCGCCATCGATTTTCCGTGGGGCCGCCAATCCTTCTTCTCCGCGAACGGCACGCGCGCAAGCACGGCGCGCGTCGTCGCCATTTCTTTGTCGAACTCCTGAAGCGCTATCTCCTTGAATGAAACGGTGTCCATGGTATGGGTATGGTGCGCGATGCGCAGGTTATTCTTTTTCGATGTCGGCCTTGATCTCCTCGAACTCGTTCTCCACTTCGACGAGCCGTTCCTTGCTGAGCTTGATGAGCTCTCCGGCCTCGCGGATCTTCACGAGCGCGGCCTCGAGGTCGATCTCTTCGCGCTCCTCGAACCAGTCGGAGATCGCTTTGATCTTCTCGAGGTATTCCTTCAATCCCTCGCCCTCCTTTCTGCCGGCAGTTTTCTTCGCCATGGATAGTTGATGATTTTTATGATACGACCGCGATGAAAATGGGATGGCCTTTATGGATATGATCCTTGCGTGATCGGTTATTCGTCAGAGGAGCGGTTCCTGGGGTGCCCGCATCCCTTTCCCTCCCCCGCGGAGAACGGCCTTCCGCGATGCGGATCCGTCGTCCGCAACCTCCGTCCCCACAATGCCGTCGGCCATCTGCAAATCCACCGCATCCCCCGGCCGGAGCCCTTTCACGCTCCTCAGGATTTTACCATCCCTGCGGGCAATGGAATACCCGAGGGAAAGCTGGCGCTCGGGATCGTTGTGGCGCACCGCGACCCCCGCGATCTCGATCACGCGGCGGGCGTCCGCAAGCGCGGCGGCAAAATCGTTCGCGACCGCGGCCCATGTCCGGATAAGGAGGTTCCGCACGGATTCGATCTCGAGGGGAAACCGGGTGAGCAGGCCCGCGAACGCGCGCACCTTGGCATACGCCTCCTCCCACGACCGCCCGAGCAGGTGCGCGGCGGCGGTCGGCGTGCTCGTCATGTAATCGGCCGCAAGGGCCATGAGCGGCACGTCCTGATCGTGGCCGATCCCCGCGATCACGGGTACCGGGAATCCCACGATCTCGCGCACCAGCGTCTCGTTGTTGAATGCCTGAAGCGATTCGAGGGAACCGCCTCCGCGGATCACGACGAGCGCTTCGATCGCATCCTCCGCGGACGCGCCGCCCGCCACGGTCTCCGCGCGCATGCGCCGCAGCGCCGCAAGGAGGGGCGCCGCCGCCTGCTGTCCCTCCACGCGCGAATCGATCGCGCGCACGCGGAATCCGAACCGGCCGAGGTTGTTCATGAAGTCATGGATCACCGCGCCCTTCATCGACGTGATGACGCCCACCCTGTTCACGTATTCCGGCAATGCGCGCTTGCGCGCCTCGGCGAACACGCCTTCCGCCGTGAGCTTCCTACGGAGCTCGTCGTACGCCTTTTTGAGCGCGCCCTCGCCGACGAGCTCGACCGTGTCCGCCACGAACGAAAGCCGCCCGCTCGGCGCATAGATGTTCGGATGTCCCGCAAGGATGACCTCCATGCCGACCTCGAGCGCCACGCCGCACAACTGGTAGTTGCGCGACCAGATGATGCAATCGATCACGCCCGGCGCGCCCTTGTCCTTCACGGTGAAGTACACATGTCCGGAGGCCGCGCGCTTGAGCTCGGAGATCTCGCCCGTGATGCGGGCCGCCTGCGCCTTAAAGAAGACGTTCAAAACCTCTATATATTCCGCGATTGCGAAGACCTTCTCTCCCTCGGCGGAAAAATCGATGCGTATGCCGGACGCCATGCCGGTATTCTATCACACCCCGCCCCGGCACTCTAATGATTCATCGCGGAAATACGGTAATTCAGATAGGAAGCGAACGTAACCCAAAGAAGGTACGGCGCGAGGAGCCATGCGGCGAAGACGGAAATCGGCACGGTAAGGACGATGAGAAAGATGATCGTGAGATCGAGGAGCAGGCAGACCGCGATCGCAGCGTTCATCTTCCTCAAGGCAAAAAACACGTAGCTCCATAGCGCGTTCAGGAACGCATTCGCGACGAACATCCCCGCAAGAAGGATTCCCGGTCCTCCGGGCACATCCCACACGAAAATCGCCGAAGTGCCCGCAAGGATATAGAACACCGTCCACACGGCGCCGATGATACTCCCGGGAGGGGTCCACGAAGGCTTTTGGAGCGAAGGATACCATTCACGTACGCTTCTCGCGGTAAAGCGGCCCCCGATCCAGGCGACGAAGACGACAACGAGCGGAATAACGAGGTAATGAAGCTGCATGGGATGCGAGGCGCACCGCAGGATACCGCGGACGTGCGGATCGCGTATAGGGACAGTATACCGCATCGCGAATATGCGGTATACTATGCCCAGCAACGTGGCAAAAAGAACGCCAACCGCCGAACATATAAGGGAGGGTTCCCTTGTTGTACGTGTTGCATTTCGCACTGAATATCTCGCCACTCGCCATTGACGTCGTCATTGTCACCGCAGTATTCGCCGTAGCCTGCAGATATTGCACCACCGTATCGCCGCAATGATCCTGCCGTCCTTTATCGCCCACTCCCTCCGCGCACGCATGCGCCGGGGGGCTTTTTTATCCATTCCGGCAGGGCAAGCAACGGAAACGACGGGGTGATATAATGAACGGCATGATACCGAATCTCCTCTTCCTCGACACGGAAACGACGGGTATCGCGGAAGGACGGCTCCTCCAGGTCGCGTACATGCTCCGCACTCCGGACGCCGCGGCGGATGCGGATATAAGCGCGGACGATGCGGCCGCCCCGGGCGCGATGCACGTCGAATACTTCAAGCCTCCGGTCCCCATCGAGATCGAAGCGATGGCGGTGCACCATATCACGGAAAAGCATGTGGCAGCGCGCCCCGCGTTCGCGGGCTCGGACACGCACGCGGCACTCCGCACGCTCCTCACCGATCCCGCGACCGTCCTCGTCGCGCACAACGCCCCGTTCGACATGGGCGTCCTCGTGCGCGAAGGGCTTCCTCCCCCCGCAGGCGGGTTCATCTGCACGATGAAGGTGGCGATGGCGATGTACGACCTTCCGATGTACAAGATGCAGTACCTCCGCTATCTGTGGGGCATCGATGACGACGGCGCGGTCGCGCATGACGCGGAAGGCGATGTCGCGATCCTTGAAAAAGTATTCGATCATATGCGCGGCGAATACCGGGGCAATAAAGGGGTCACGGAAGACGCCGCAATCAAAGCCTTCGCGGATATCTCCGCGAACCCGGTGCTCCTCCGCCGCATGACCTTCGGGCAGTACGCCGGCAAGACCTTTGCCGAGGTCGCCGCGGCGGACCGGGGCTATCTCCAATGGCTCTCCACCCTGAAGGACAAAGGCGAGGACTTCGCCTACACCGTCCGCCATTATCTCGAAACACCGCAATGACGCCATTCCCCTTCATCAAGAAAATAGAGGCAAAGGTCCGCGAACGGCTCGGAAAATATCCCCTCCTCTACGCGCTCGTGGGAGGCGTGGGCATCGTGCTCTTCTGGCGCGGCATATGGTATGGCGCGGATTATTTCTATGCGCTCTTCGTTCCCGGCGCGGACGGCGGCATCGCGCTCGGATGGCCGAGCGCGGCGGACGGACTCGTGTCCATCGCGATCGGAAGCGTGCTCCTTCTTTCTACGGGACTCTTCGTCTCCGAGCTCGCCGGGGGCGAAACGATCTTGCGCGAGGAAAAAAAGGAGGAACAGGTGGTCAAAAAGGAATCTTCGGAGATTCCCGGCATCGAACAGGAGATCAAGCACATCGAGGACGAACTGAAGGAGATCCATAACGACATCCATCACGACCAGAAGGGCGGCCCTTCCTCGCACGGCGCATAGCATGGTGCGCATCCGCGCATACCACGGCCGGCGCATGGCGCGCCGCACCCGGGCGCGATCCTCGTATCTTTGAATTCCGGGGATTTTGGTATATCATTCCCCCAGCGCAGCAATTTCGCGCATGAACATCCCCCATAAAGGAGGGGTCCTTTATGCCTCGCATTGCAATGACGACGGGCCCGCGGAGCGCCGGAAAGACGACGTTCTGCAAGACATTCATGACGGTACGGCACGATGTGCTGTTCGTCCATCACGACGGATCCCCGGAAAAAGAGGCGGCGGTATGGGATACGATCGCCGGATCCATGACACGTCACGGCAAAGGCGTGCGGATCGTCCTTGATCATCCGAACACGCCGCACGAACGCAAGACGATCGTGGCACGGCTCCATTCCCTTGGAGCGCACGACGTCGAAGCATGGCATTTCATCACGCCGCAATGCACCGCCATCCGATGGCTCAAGGAATTGCGGCAACGGCGGATAGAGGCCGCAACCGATCCCCGCGACCGGCGATGGCTCGAACTCATGGAACGGCACGTCCTTGAGGAACAGCATAGGAGCTACGTCCTTTTCCGGTCGCACCCCATCGCCATGGATGAAGGCTTTACGCGGATCTATTCCATCGATCCGCGCACGCCACCGGATCTTCGGGTCCTCCTCCGCTGATGCTCCCGCCCGCCGGGAAACGGAACGCGCATCGCACCGCGGCACCATCGGCACCCGCACCCGGAAAGGATATATTCCTCCCGGGTGCTTTTTTATCCCGCTGCCGCCCTCGCGCAGCGCACGCACATCAAAAAAAGAAAAGGCCCCCGTGAACGTGCGTTCGGGGGCATGTGGCGGCGGGGGAACTCTGCAACCGGTTTGCCTGGTCTATCCCGGCTGCGAACCTGTTTGTTTATCGTCGGACACAGCAGGTCCATTCCGACTAGGAACACGCATCCTTCAGCGCTTGGTCGGCTTCCCGCCCATGGGGATGCGCACAAGTTTCCGTTCAAAGACGGACTGCTTGTACGACACCGACCCGCGGGGTTGGCCGTTGCGCCGAAAGCCGTTGCTCCGCAGCAGACGATCTGCCGCTTTGGTGAGGTCTCTCGGGGACATGGTCATCGATGGTCAATTCGCACGGAATCCGACAATCGTCATCATTCCGTGCCATATCACCGAACTACCGTTTCCATAAAGACCCGAAGGTTTCTAAAAAAACCTTAAGGGCTCTTGGTCTATTTCCCGAGGCAATCTCACCGCTGCAGACTACCATACCCCCTTATCGCCATTCCGTCAAATGAGGATTCCGTCCGGCTATCCCCACGGGAACTCGCGCCCGAAGTGGCCCCATGCCGCGGTGGCGGGCCAGTTCACTTCGCCGAGTTTGAGCGCATTGAAGATGCCGCGCGGCGAAAGATCGTATCCTTCGACGGCAACCTCGCGGCGTGCGCCGTCCGCGGTCTCAAGCTCCGCAACGGCCATCACGGGTTCCGCGCGGCCGATGGCGTACGCGAGCTTCACGCGGACCGCGGCCACGTTCTCGCCGGCGGCAAGATGCTTCTCGAGATAGTCCTTCGCGATGCGGCGCGCCATGTAGGCGCCGCTCCGGTCCACCTTCGTCCAGTCCTTGCCGGAGAACGATCCCCCGCCGATCGCCACCTCGGGCCCGTAGTTGTCCACGATGAGCTTGCGGCCCGAAAGGCCGGAATCCGCATCGAACCCTCCCTGCGACCAGTCGCCTGCGGGATTCACGAAATAGTTCTCTGCGCCCGGCAGCGCCTCGCGCACGAAGGCGAGCAGTTCCGCCGAGGGCGCGTTCTGGAAGCTCGCAACGACCGTCTCGATCGCCGCCTCTCCGCCGGCAGCCGCGCCGTTCCCGGAACCGCCTTTGTCCGCGAGCGTCACCTGGGTCTTCCCGTCGTACGGCCACTTCTCATAGATCTTCCGGCAGAGCTCGCGCGCGAGCACGTACTCGCGCGGCAGGCCCTCGGGCGTCTCGCGCGTCGCATAGCCCGTCATGATCCCCTGATCCCCCGCGCCGCCCGTATCCACGCCGCCGCCGATCTCGGGGCTCTGCGGCACGAGGTACACGTGGATCGCCGTGCCCGCCGGTACGCCCGGCACGCCGCGCACCTCCTCTTCTATGTTCACCTGCCCCGCGCTCGTCACCTCGCCCGAAACGGACACGTGCCCGTGCCCGCCCATCACCTCCACCGCCACGCGGCTCTTGGGGTCGGCCTTCATGTATGCGCCGAGGATGGTATCGGCGATGACGTCGCAGATCTTGTCAGGATGCTTGGGCGACACGAATTCGGCGGTCTTCTTCATATGATTTATTTTTGGAATTATTTTATTTTCCGACGAACCATTGCCGCGCACGGCGTGAACGAACGCAGCAATAAAACAACCGCCAGCACGGCGGTCGATTTCGTTCATCGAACATCTTCCCCGTGAGGGTTTGGATTTCGCACCTTCCGCCGTTCTTAGGGGCGGGGGTTGCGGGCGGAGCATCGGGCCAATTCCCTTTGCATCTCCGCGCTCGTGATGCTATGCGGTTGTAAGAGTATTCTACCGTGCCCTCGAAAAGGGTCAAGGGCGCGGTACAATATATTCATATGCCCCTCCCCCGCCCCAAAACCAAGATCATCACCGTCCACGATCGCATGCAGGACGGCTACCGCTATGCGCTCACGGAACCCGAGGGCCGCAACTTTGCACCGGACTTCCGGCCCCACCTTACGCCGAAGGAGATGCTCGCGATGGGCGTCTTCGGCGGGCTCTACATGACGGATTGCCGCCCCGAGTTCCCCGCGAGCTGGTTCGCGCATGCAAAGCTCGTGCCGGCGGCGAAGGAAGGGCGGCTTGCGGCAGACGGACGGCGGAGCGGTGCGAAATCCGCGCATGCGCACGGCCGCCGGCATGATCCCGCGCTCAACTTCTTCCACGTGAACGCGTCACAGCCGCTCTCGGTATGGCGCGCAAAGGGATGGATCAACGAGGCGCACGATCCGCGTGGATGGTTCCAATGGTACTGCCGCTACTACATGGGACGCAGGCTCGGCCCGGGCACGGCGCCCGATGGACGCGGGAGCGAGGATGCACGCCAGATCAGGCGCTGGCGCGCGATGGCCCGGCATGCGGCGCAGATCCGCGCAAATTGCAGGGTCGGCGATTTCACCTGCCACACGAAGCAGCGGCAGGCCTTATTGCATTGGGCGTATGATGCGAGGAAGATGTAGAAATAATCTATTTCTTCAGGGTAATATCCCTTCCGATATCCATCCTTCGTAATGGACGGCTCATGAGATCCTTAAAATAATCATTAGTCTCCTTATCTACTGAAAAAACATAGCATCCCTTCATTCCACGCGTCATCAAGGTACGATAAGTATTCTTAATAATAAGGCCTGCTCGCTCTAGCGCGGCCTTCGGATTCTCCTTAAATGCCTTCTTAAAACCCTTAAGCGAGGCGTCTGTTTTCGCTCTTCTCTCTGGGCGAGTTATTATTTTCCCGTCACGGACTATCATGTCCGGACCAATGATCACCCCCACATAATCAGTCTCAAGACCCTGGCAGGTATGAATGCATCCGACTTCATTTACAGAACTCGGAGAAATAATCCATCGTCCTCCATCCATTGCAAGATTCCACTTCATTGCAAACCCGTATTGAGGTATGGATATATCATTCAATGAATCATCTTTTCTGCTAACCCAATCCCAGCAGTATCCCGCAAGCAAGCGAGCCTTATTGTTAACCTCATTCTTCTGGAAAATAATATCCTTCAACTCACTTGGCGATTCCAATATACGAAAATCATAATCGAAATCCTCAAATTCAGTATTTGCAGTCTCCCTGATCTGGAGAGCATTATCGAGCCAAGCAAGATAACCGTCGGATCCGTTACACCTAAATTGAGAGTCCAGCTTCATATAATGAACGGCAGCGCCCTCCTTGAGGGCCCACTTTTCAATTTCCTTCTTTTCACCGATATCACTCCAAGTTACCCGCTGATCCTCATCAAGAAAGAAAGTACAAAATTTCGAAGCTTCGATAAGCTCTTTTATCTGATTTTCTCCTTGGTTTTTATAAAAACCCGATTTCTCATTCAATCGATGGGCCTCGTCCACCAAGAGAGCATCAAATGAATCTTTATCGGCACCCAAAAAGGACTCCGAATTTGAAAACATGTTGGAAAATTGGGTCTTTTTGAAAGTCCCCGTTAATTTAGATTCGAATACCGCCCGCGGGGCGGCATTTTTGGTAACATATCGCGCGTTCTTCTTCTTACTAGTGATAGCAACCAATAAATTAATGGCAACCACAGACTTGCCAGTCCCCGGCCCCCCTTCGATGATCAGAACATTCTTATTATGCGAAGTTGATCTCTTTTGCAGAGCTAGCGCCGTTTCATAGACGACCTTTTGCGCATCGATCATTATGAATTCCCGATTTCCATCAAGCAAAGATTTCAAACTATCCGCCAAATTCTTTGACGGCCTGATTTCACCGTTTTCGATACGATATAAAGTCTTCTTCTTATCTCCATATTTTACGAAACGAGAGATGAAATCCTGCAGCTTCTGCTTATCGCTTTTACAGAATGCAGGAGCCTTCTCAAGATAATAATTATAAAAATCATCCCTTATAACAGCATCATCCATACAGTTATGAAGATATGCGCACGGCTCAAGTCCGATACCTTCTTCATATACAGTCACACTGAAACTCCGTAACCATTCGGAATAAGACCATGCTTGATAAGACGGATGAGGTTCCTCGCTTAAACCATGCCTGAAGCGCGTAACAACTATATCTTCCTTTTCTGATCTCCCGATATCAGACCACTGTTTCAGCTCGATTATGATTACCTTTTCTTTATTATTTTCATCCTCCCCTGTGATAATAAAATCGATCCGTTTCTTTGTATGGGGAAGTGAATATTCAATGGCGACGCCTGCATCATCCGGAATTTTGGAGGTATTCATCAGATGAAACATGGCATTACCCAAGGAATTCTTCCAGGCCTCATACTGACTATTGCCAGGCTTTACATCAATGTTAAGCTTTTCCCTTACGGAAAATCTTATCTTATCTTCTATATTATCGGCAGTATCTTCAAGAAAACCTTTTTTAGTGTTCGAATAAACTATCATGCTTAAAGTTCATTGTATTTTGCGTGACTTCCCCTGGCTTTCTCAACGGGATATTTTTTCTCATTTTTTTCCATTTTCCTTTCCAGGGCATCCATCACGTCGATATTCAGATCGTGGGAAATAAGCAAAACCCAATATAAAGTATCGGCCAATTCATCGCCTAGAGCTTCTTTTTTTTCATTCAAATATTCTCTCAATTCGTCCCCATTCTTCCATTGAAAATGCTCCAAAACTTCGGTCGCTTCAAGAACAAGAGAGATGGCGAGGTCCTTGGGATTGTGGAATTGCTTCCAATCCCTCGCCTCCCGAAAAGCAAGTATTCTCTTCAGAAGTTCTTCAGATCTATCCATAAAATAGTTAATGATTTTTTAATACATATATCCTAAATCTATCTCTGAAATGAGGCAATTCCTATTAAAGGAGTCTCATAACCGCCCCATCTCATATTCCACCATGTAAAAACCGCTTTCAAGCGGTTTTTACAGGACTGCCAGACATCTTTCTTGCTTAGTTGAAGGAAAATCTCATCACAGTGAAAACCCCAGTCTCTCCGGAAACCGCAACGCCATTCGGGCTAGCGCAGGGTTTTGTGAGAGAAATTGACTCCTCCTTTCGAACATCCCATAATCAAGCCATGATCGCCTTGAAATTTGTCGTCAAAAAAGACTTCGTCCTGCAGGACATTCTCAAGAGCTATTCGCATTATCCCCCGTTTTGGAAACTGAAAAAGAAGGCCTGGGAAATCGATCCGCACTTTTACCAGATACTCTCCCGGAATCTCGAGGCCTTGATTATCGAAGAGGGACTCGAGCGTGGCGTTCGCGCGGGAACGGCGAACGTTGATAAAAACCTTGCGACGCTCTATCGGACTCCTCAGTTCACCGCGTTGTTCCGCCAGGCGGAACGATACGGACGCGCCGTGGAATCGCAGTGGAAGAAGAATTATGCGTCGTCCCTCCGCCATCTGAGCGATATCACCGGGATCGATCTCTCAAAAATCGACCAAGAAATCACGATCTATATTTCGCACCCGCGATTATCCCACGGCAGATCGTACCTTGAGGAACATGCGATCACCTGGTCGCATCCCGATGAATGGAAGAATTATGCGACGGTGTATCTTTGGCACGAGATCATGCACCATGTCACCGCGAATACCCGCTGGTCGCCGCATCTCATGCATTCGCTCATTGAACTTGCGTGCGATAATGAACTGCGCATTCGCCTGAATGGCGGAGGAGCCTATTTCAAGGAGAAAGACGCTCCGGTGGGACACCGCTATCTTGTCGGACTTAATAAAATACTTCTTCCCGACTGGAAGAAGTATTTGCGGACACGCAATGAGAATATCTATCGGTTCGAGAAACGGATGAGGCGAAAGTGGCGCGGCGAAAAGCTTGTGCGAATGCCCTCGGCGCTCGGTTGGTGGGCGGAGTGGCATTAAAAGGGCGCTTTTAACTATCCCATCCCCTCCCTCAACCTGCAGTATTCGCAGTCCGGCTCATGGCAGCCCTTGTTCCAGAAGGCCAGGTCCCGGATCTCCCCCGCCACGTCCACCACGAGCTTCTCAAGGACAGCAACCTCGCCCGGCGTGACCTCGAAGGCCTCGCGATGCGCTTTGCCGCGCTCGTCGCGCTCGATGAACTGGATCACGCCTTCCGTCATGTCGTACCGGCCTTCTTTCCCGAGGAGGAGCTTGTAGAACGCGAGCTGGCGCATGTAGTTGCCGTCGGCATTCTTCGTATTGCCCGACAGCTCGTTGCGCGACTTGGGGCGGCCCGTCTTGTAGTCGATGACGTGGACTTCGTTTCGCGCGGCGTCCTGCGCCGCGCCTTTTTCGCCGTCATGCAAAATCTCCACGCGATCCAGTTTGCCGTTGATCGCGACCGCGCCGTCGCCCGTTCCCGCCGTCACGCCGTCCACGCGGATCTCGTTCATCGCACGACCGCCCCCGTTCCGGAACGCGAGCCACTGGGCGTGATACTCGTCGTAGAAGGCGGGCAGGGCTTTACGTCCCTTCTCGAGCGTTTCCTCGTACTCGTGCTCCGCGATCGCTTCGCGCGCGAGGCCTTCCTCGAACCGTGCGACCATCCAAACCTTCCCCATATCCTCGCCGCGCTCCAGTTCATCGAAATACTGCTTGAGCGCGCCGTGCACGGCGTTGCCGAACGCGAGATGCTTGTTCGGCGCCTCGGGGATGCGAAGGAGGTTCACATAAAAGTAATGCCACGGGCACTCCAGATAATTGTTGAGCGCGGTGACGGAGATCCCCTGAGCCTCGAAGAGTGCGTTGAGGAACTGCTTATCCATGAGCTCGGGCTTTTTCTCCGCCGGCGCGGCGTTCTTGCCGTCCTTCCCGTTTTCCTTCGCCGTCTGCCCGAACTCCACCTCCGCGCGGCGCGCGTCGAATTCCTTTTCGTACGGTTCCTCGTCGAACGGCGCGAGCACGTCCTCATTCATTTCCGAAATGAACTGCGTGGGCAAAAGCTCTTTGCCCTCGCGATCGGCGCGCGACATCGTGACGTACACTTCCTTGCGCGCACGCGTGAGCGCGACGTAGAACACGTTGCGTTCGTCGGCATCTCGCGCGGCGTCCGCCGCCGCGTCATCGTCTCTCTCATCTTCATCACCGCCAAGCGCCACTTCAGCCTCCGCCTCTTTCACCATGCGATAGATCCCCTTCGGCAGGGTGAGCGAATCACGATGGAAGCGCGATCCCCATTTGCGATCCACCGCGCCCATGATGAACACGTAATCGAACTCGAGACCCTTCGAACGGTGCGCGGTCATGAGCCGCACGCGGCCCGGCATGCGCGTCGTGTCCTTCGCCTTCACGGCCACGCCGTGCTCTTCCATGAGGTCGAGATAATTGAAAAAGTCGCGGAGCGAGTAGCGGCGGTTGCGCTCGGTGAACGATTTGAGGAGCTCGAAGAGCGCGTGGAGCTTCGCCAGTTTTTCGCTGCCCGACGGATGCCGGAGCACCGCCGCGAGGAATCCCGAATCGCGCACGATCTTCTCGAACGCGAGGGCGGCGCCATCGTTCTCCGCGGCGCGCTTCCATTCCGACAGGTTGTGCGCGAACGTCGTTGCGGCCTCTACGGATTCCTGCGAGACGACGCCGGCCTCCTTTTGGAGTTCCGCGCTCGCAAGGACGTCGTAGATCGTCGTGCGGCGGCCCACCGGGCCTGCGTTTCGCGCGGCGTCCTTCGCCGCGCCCACGCGCCGCATCCGCCCGGCGAACGCGATCATGCGGTACGCGTCCATCGGCGGAATGTTCAGAAAATCCGCATGAAGCGCTTCGGCGAGCCAGATGTCGTTGCCGAAGTGCTGGACCGCCCGGAGCACGCGCACCAGCTTCCGGATCTCGTGGTCGCCGAGCACGTCCTGGTCCGATTCTATATTGAACGGGATGTGCAGGCGCTCGAGCATCCGCGTCAGGGGCGCCGCGTCTTTGTTGTCGCGATACAAGACCGCTATTTCTTCAGCCGCCGTTGATGTTTCCTTGATAATTTCTTGAATCCTTTGTGCAATAAAGAACGTCTCGACGTCCGGGGCCGAGAGCACTGCAAGATGCGCCGGCGATTCCTTGTGGCCGGCCTCTGCCTTCAACTCCGTTTCCCGCGGCGAGACGGCCTGTGCGGCATTGAGGATCGCCTGTGTCGAGCGATAATTGGAGCGGAGCGGGATGAGCTTCACGCCCTTGTAGCGCGTACGGAAATAATGGAAGTTCTCGAGGGACGCGCCTTGGAAGCGGAAGATCGCCTGCTTCTCGTCGCCCACGACGAAGAGGTTCGGCCCCTTGCCGGGTGCCGCGTCTTCATCAACGAGAAGTTCGACGATCTTGTTCTGGGCGTCGTTCGTGTCCTGGTGCTCGTCCACGAGGAAGTAATCGTAGGCGGACTGGAGCGCGCGGCGGAGATCGCCGTCCGCTTCGAGCGCGAGCGCCACGAACATGATCATGTCCGCATAGTCGTACTGCTTCGCCTTCCGGAGTTCCGCCTGATACGCCTCGTACACGCGCACGAGCTCGAGGTTCTTCTCGATCTTCTTCAGCGCGGAGTCGTACTTCCCTTTCCTCTTGCCCTCGTACTTGCCGGAGGTGTGGATGAGGTCGGGGTTCGCGTAGAAGCGCTCGTTATCGTCCTCCGCGATCTTCGCGAACATTGCGGGCGAGACGCTCTGCTGTTTGAGCTCGGTGATCGCGCGGATGATGTCGCGCAGATAAAAGTACGGGTCGCCGAACGGTTTCAGCTTCGCGAGCTTCAGTGATGACGCGTTGAGCAGCCTGCGCACGATGTCCACCTGATCGATCTCCGTGATCGGCGACGCGCCCACGATCTCCGGAAAATGATCGGGATGGTCCTGGATGATCCGGTTCGCGAAGCCGTGGAATGTCGAGATCTCCACCTTATACGCGTCCTGGCCCACGAGCGCCGCGAGCTTGCGGCGCATCTCGGCGGCGCCGCTCTCGGTGAAGGTGAGCGCGAGGATGCGCTCGGGCTTCGTCGGCGGAATCTTTTTCTCCTGTGCGGCACGCAGGATGTTCGCGATCCGGAGCGTGAGCACCGTCGTCTTCCCCGTGCCCGGCCCCGCGATCACCATCACGGGCCCTTCGAGCGTATCCACCGCGTCGCGCTGCTCGGGGTTCAGTCCTTTATAGCGCGCCTCGAACGCGTCTTCGGGAGCGTCTGTGTTCGCGTTTTTTTTCGGCGCGGCGGCTTTTGCCATTGCCCCTATTCTATCACAAAGGACCGCCGGCGGTTATCATGGCGCACGGACGCGCAGCGTACGCGAATCCCCGGCGAACCCCGGCGATATCCGCGCGCATCGCGCAGGATCACCGTTGCGCGTTATAAAGCCCCGCCACTTCCGACGAGGAAAAGGTATGGCCGTAGACCCGCAGGTCCTGGATGGCGCCGCTCCAGTAGTTCGGGATCGTGTCGTAACCGACCATGAGCGTGCCGGTCCCGCCGCCGGGATTCGTCCAGACACCCGAATATACGGAAGCTCCGTTCACATAAAGGGTGATCGTCGATGCGGACGCTGTTACGGTGATCATATTCCACTGGGAGAGAGGGATCGTCCCTCCGGCGATCGCAGAAGGAGAACATGCGTTGCAATAGAGGAATGCGCTCGTTCCCGCCGTTCCAAAATAGATCTGGCCGCCGGCGCGATTGCTGAAGAAAGGCTGCTGCCCGGGCAGTGCGGTGGGATACACCCATGCGGAAATGGTGTATGCCGTTCCGAGCGCCACCGATTGCCCGCTCACCAGTTTCGTAGTGGTCCCGTCGAACATTCCCGCCCAGGTCTGCACATGTCCCGCGCCGTAATATCCCGACGTTCCGATTTGCGCGCCCGACCACGTCCCCGTGGCACCGCTCCCCGAGAGGTCGTAGGCGATGCCTCCCGATCCCTCGTCGAGCGGCCAGTAACCCACAAGGGAAGGATCGCCGTAATCGAGGGGTTCAAGCGCAAGGTTCGTGCCCTTCGCATAGACGGTGGCAAGAGGGGCTCCGT
>JAJYDL010000012.1 GCA_021777495.1 bacterium | reverse complement strand
TTTAGACTACGCCCGTAGACGGCTCACCGGCATCATCATTACACGGCGGTTCGACTCCGCCCGTCTCCACAACTAATTTAGGCCATATAAAATCTATGCTATTGGAGCATAGATGTTTGCGTTTTATAACTTTTTTAATTGTGATAGAATAAAAGCATGAAAAGAGGTCGAAGAGGATCTGCCGCGATCATCATTCTTGCGGTGGTGGTCATTGCCATCATTGTTGGGGGAGCTTGGTATTACTTCACGCGCAAGCCTCAAATAGTGCAGCCCTCAACGGGAAGCAATGCTCAAGGTGACGCCACTTCTTCAGGAATCGCATATAAAGCATTTACTTGGGTTGATCCTACCGACAGCGTGTACGGGTTCCATTTCAATGTGCCATCGACGTGGATTGAGCAGCCGAACGGAAATGAACGATCCCTGGAGATCGATTCCTGCAACTTCAGTACAAGCACGGGTTGTAATGAAGATGGGATAATCAGGCTTCAGATACAGGTGGCCCCTTCGGGTAGTCCGCATCCACTCTCTATTCCTGATTTCACTAAATATGGCGAAACGATTTTATCAAGCTCGACCATAACGATAGGGGGCGTTCCCGGGCAGGCCGTGGTCGGACTTTTCCCGCCACTTTCGGCAGGGCCGAACCTCCAGGCAAGCAGCTCGATCAGCGCGTGGCTCTATTTTATGAAGGACAATGTCCAATACTTGGCGACGCTCTCGGGTAATCAATCTTTTGAAGATCAGATGAAGACGATTGGCGCCGAGATGATCTCCTCCTTTGCGTTCGTCGCACCGCAGGCGCAACAGCCACCCGCAGAGTATCAACTTTTGAAAGGATTTGCGGACTGGAGCAATATAACCTACCAGGACCAAAATACTACCGGTCTTGCTTGTTCCGACGGCAACACGGGGACTATGCCCCAAGGATATGTATTCACCATGATTGCGTATCCTTCCGATGGCGATATCACTACCCCATATAAAGAAATCGTTTCCGCACTGGAGAGCAATGGGTGGACCCAGTGCAATGACAATGCCATGACGCACGGACCGAATTCTTGGACGGTGTTTCTTAAAGGGAGCCGCCTCATTCAGGTGGAGCAATCGGCTTCGACGGGAGTTGGAAACGCGATAGCCGTAAAGATTCAATACTGATCAAGAGTTCAATCTCCACCATGTGTATCCAGTGGCGAGGATTCTTCAACGATTCCTCGCCATTTTTCTATCTCTAATCGCCTCGCCCCACTCCAAAATGAAGCTTTCCAGCCGGTTCCAACTTTTTCCAACCATGTCCACTGTCCCGGAATCGAACTCCAAAAGAGTTCGATTTTCGTTATGGATAGTGCATTATTTCGAGTTTGCCAATTTGGACTATTTCCTCCTAGAGAGGAGGGGAGTTGGGCGGAAGGGAAACTCGATTTCCGGGAGTGTTATAATGATTGTATGAATTGGTTGGGTGTTTTGGCAGCGCATGCCCAGACGACGATAGCCTCATCCTCGTCGAATTGCATGGTTAATGGCCAGTCTGTGCCATGTAGCCAGGTTTTTGGTCCGATAGCGTGGGTCGCTGGTTTGGGACTCGGTATAGTCGTGTTCGTCATCGTGGTCGCAATACTTGCGCTGATCCTTTGGATCTGGATGCTTGTTCATGCTATCCGCCATCCGATCCATGATAAGGCACTTTGGATAATCATTATTCTTCTTTTTGGTATCATTGGTGCCATCGTGTATTATTTTGCCGTAAAACGGCATTGCGAAGATATGCCCCCATCTACGCCTGCGGGAATTTCGTCGACCGCAGCCACTCACTAAATTTATGGATCCACAACAGCCCGACGGGCAGCAGCAAAATCAACCAGAGAGCGTTGGTCAGGAAGTAGTTTCTACTGTTTATAAGGTAGACGGTTGGAAATTGAGAATCAATGCCATTATTTACGTTGTGTTCGCTGTGATCATCTTCTTGGGAGGATTACTTTTTTCGTTCCTCCTGCATACGTTTGCTGTGCTATTAGTGGCGATGTTTCCTGTAATCATTCTTCTCCCGATGGCGTGGTATACGTGGAGGCGCGGAAAGGTTCTCTCGACGGAAGGAAAATTTTCTCCGCCCTGGAAGGTGAATTAAAGGTTGATGGCTAGGAGTTTGCGTTGCCTTAAACCAAATCCGACCCTGTGAGTGCGAGTGCTTTGTAAAGCTCCCCGATCAGTATTTGCCGCCCGTCCGGATCAGCTCCACTTGAATGAAAATCGATCTCCAAAAGAGGTCGATTTTCTTTATATGTCTGCGTTATTTTGAGTTTGCCGGATTTGGCAAAAACAGGGGAGTTGGCCGGAATGGAAAACTTTTCCGTGGTGTATAATTAGTGCACCATGAATAAAATCAAATTAAACAACGGCCTTGAGATGCCCGTCTTGGGTTTCGGGGTATATCAAGTTTCTGATCCAGCTGAGTGCGAGCGGAGTGTCATCGACGCTATTCAGATCGGTCATCGCCTTATCGACACCGCCGCATCGGGGTTGGATATATATTTTCTTCACCGGGACCTGCCGCCTCTCCGGTTCAGCCTCCTCTTATAGCATCTGCCCCTCAAGGTGCTCTGCCAGGTTTTTCATGAAGAAGCTCTTCCCTGCGAATCCGGGCCAGGGGAATGCTGTCGTGCCGTTGATCTCGAAAAGAAGAGGCCGTCCGTCCGCACCGATGCCCACGTCCATCGTATACATCGGGTTCGGGAATCGTGCGGCGATCCTTCCATAAACGGCGCGGTGGAGCGACAGGACGCTTTCGGGAAGATCCGCAGGCGAAAGTTCGCGGATGGTTGCACCTTGTGCATAGTTCGCGATAAGGCTGCCCGGTTCGGGGATGCGCACATGCGTGAGCGCGATGGTCCCCTTGTTCATGACGGCGATACGCAGATCGTGATATGAATCGCATATGCGAGAGATGCCCGACGTTGTGTCGATGAATTCCTGAAGGATCGCGCCTCCCGGTTCGGCGACGATCGCGCGCATCTCCTCGTTGAGTGCCGCATCGCCTTTCTCCATCACCGTCACGCCGCGTCCATTCGTGCCCGTATCCGGCTTGAACACTGCGCGCGCATCGGGGAATCGTGCGCGCGCCGGGGAAAGGTCCTCTTCCCGTTTCACGCGTATCGTCTGCGGGAAGAATTCGTGCAGAAGTTCATACGCAGCATATTTTGATGCAAAGAATCTTCTGAATGCGGGCGTGTTGGTGATGGGCGACATCCCATGAATAGAAGGAATATCACCGAGGTTATAAACGACATCGGCGCGGATCGGATCTGCGGATCCCGGCGCCTGCAGGGCGCCGTCCCGGTATTCCGCCGCCGGGGGGAAGAGGGTATCGTTCCCACGAAGGTCCGCGGCGCCGAAAGCAAGGAACACGCGATGTCCGCGCCGGTACAGCGCTTCGAGAAGTGCGAGGTATGACGGGCCTTTATGATAGTGCAGCGAGAAGATCTCCTTTTGGGAATATTTTATCCAAATGATGATGTTCTTCGGCGGCGGCATGATTCAACTATATCACCATGCGCAGGGCGTGGAACGGTATGCCATGTGCACATTCTTCGCCCGCCCGCGCCGCTCCGCGGAGCCCGTGCCGCCGCATGCGGCTGGGCTTGCTTCCTTTTCGCCTTTGCGGTATTTAAAAAGGAGGACACGGGGCGAAACTTCGTCCTTGGAGGGGATCGTGAAACAGGCAGCGGATTATCTGAGACCATTTTTCAATCCCATCGTGCGGCAGGCGTTCAGTCCGTTCATCGAGTTGCGCGACGAACAGGTGCAGGAGTATATCGCAGGGGTCCTCGCGGGATTTTGCGCCAGCGACCACCTGTGGAACATCCGGGACGCCGACGGAAGGCCTGTCGTCAGGATGGAGGACCTCGTCATGAGGGCCGACCCGGTCCTCGGAAGCGCGGTGTCGTTCGGCGAGGAGCGCAACATGCGCCAGCATATCGGCGATTACTCGCTGTTCCTTGCGGGACTATTCCCGGAGAGCCTCAAAAGCTCCCGTTTCGGGTGGGTGGATCAGCCGAAGGATCCCGTCGACATCGTGAAGGTGGGGAAGGAAAGCTACTCCATCGTCGCATTGTTCGATGAGGTTGAGAATCCCAAAGAAGCGCCGCTTTTCAAGAAACTCTCCAGGAATTTCGAACTATGCGCCGGAGGGTTGCGCGGGGTGGCGTGCGAGATACGATGAGGAGCGGGAAATGAATGAGGGAGCGATCCCCGTCCGGCAGGCATTGCGGACGGGGTTTTTTATTTCTGCGCAGCGGCGCGCCGCGCTTTGAGCACGCCGTACTCGTGCCAGACAAGCGCGATGATGGCGAGGTCGAGGACCGTGATGCCGACGATCCACCAGGAAAAACCGAATGCGAGAAGGTAGAACTGATAGACGATGAACGCACCGAGGGCGGCGAAGGAGATGGGATAGGCCCATATCTCCTCGCGCCAGAGCGCGATGACGATGAGCCCGTTCACGATGCCGTGGGTGAGGAGATAGAATGCGGCGAAAGCGCGGTCGGTCGCCCCGAAGACCTGCGCGAGATGGAGGAGATAGTTCGCAATACCGTCGCGGGGATCTTCCCGGATCTCTCCCGCGGTGAGGAATTCCGCGATGCCGACGATGTGCCGGGCGTCCATCGCATACAGGAATATCCCGCCGAGGATCTCGATCGCGGCATGCGCCCCTTTGAGGAGGAGGGTGAAATCGAATACTTTATGGATTTCCTGCTCCGTACGGCTGTTGGGGTTGATCATCGGGATGGTGGATGTGGAGCGCTCCTTTGTAGAATGCGTTGTGTTCGAGCAGCGATTCCGCGCGGTCGCCGATCCCTTCCTGGCGGAAGAGGAGGCCGAAGGTGACCACCATTGCGATCACGCCGATCACGATCCACCATGCGCGGAAGCGGTACCCTTCCTTTATATGCCGAAGGTTGAGGAATGCAAGCACCACGAAGACCGCGGAGGAGAGGATCCAGAGAAGGGATATGCCCTGGAGGAGGAAATGGACGGGGCCGTATGCGCTCCCGACGGCGAGGCCGCGTTCGATGATCGCCTCTTCGATGCTGAGGGACAGCGCCCCGAAGACGATCGCGGCGACAAGCGCCGTCCATACGGATGCGTCCCGCATGAGGAAGTGCCACCGCGGGCGGTGGGTCACGTGCCGTTCGCGGATCTCCTTGATGATCTTTTCGCTGGTATCAGACATGGGGGTGGCGTGGTTCCTGCGGATGGGCGGTCGCTTTCAGGGAATCGACGAGGAGGCGTTTTGCCCTCGTGATGAGCGAGGAGACGCTGCCCGTCGGCTTGCGGAGGATGTCCGAGATCTCTTCGTAGCTCTTGTCTTCGAAGTAGCGGAGCACGAGCACCTCGCGGTATTTGGCGTCGAGGAGATCCACCGCGGCGCGCACCGCCGCGTTGTCCATCGTGCGGTGGAGTTCCCGCTCGATATCCGCATCGGATGCGAGCGCCTCGAGCTTCTCATCCTCCCACGGGGCGGATGGCCGGGCCGTGATGCGGCGCAGATGGCTCACGGCCTCGTTGTGGGCGATGCGGTAGATCCATGAGGAGAATTTGAGCCCGGTGTCGAAATCGTTCAGGTTGCGGTAGGCGTTGATGAACGTGTCCTGGACGATATCCTCCGCATCCTCCTGGCTGCAGTTGATGAAGCGCATGATGTAGCGGCGCAGCCGCGGTTCGTATCGCTCGACGAGGATCTCGAAGTGGCGGTCGTCCGCGATGGCGAGGGGGACGAGCGCTTCATCCGATGCGGCGGCGAAGGAGGTCTCGGTGGTATCGTGTTGGTTCGCCATGATCGCAAGGCTGGGCGTCATTTCGTTCGATAGTATCTATGATAATACGCTTCGTACGGGAATTACAGTGCGAAGTGCATGAAAAGCCCGCAGGAGCGCGTATAATTAAGTAATAAAAGGCAACCCTATCCCTATGAAAAAATTCCTGCTCTCGCTCGGGCTCATTGCGGCATCGGCGGCATATATGATCTTTATGAACCAGGGATCCGCATCCGTCGGTCCTTCCGTGGGGACTCCCGTGACGGCGGGGACCAATAGTTCGTCGGGAAGCGTGGCGTTCGCGGGTACGTCGTCTTCGGGGAGCAATCCTCCCGCGGGAGGCTCGGGTGCATCATCGGGCACATCCGGCGGTGCGCAATCGACGAATGCGCCTACTCAGACCCAAACACAGACACAAACACAGACGCAGACCCCCGCGCCTACCCCTACCCCCGCTCCCGCGCCGAAACCAAAGGGTCAATATAATGACGGAACGTATACGGGAAGTTCGGTGGATGCCTATTACGGCATGGTGCAGGTCGAAGCGATCGTGCAGGGCGGCAAACTGACGGACGTGAAATTCCTCCAGTATCCGAATTCCCACAGTACCTCGGTCTATATCAACGAGCAGGCGATGCCGTATCTTACGGAAGAGGCGGTGGCGGCGCAGAGCGCGAATGTGAATATCATTTCGGGCGCCACGTTCACGAGCGAGGGATTCCAGCAGTCGCTCGCCTCGGCGCTCTCCCAGGCGAAAGCATAGGAAACGGCAATGGACGCGATGCTCGCATGGATCGACGGCATTCTGAACAGGACGACGATGTATCGTCTCATCCTGTACTACCTCGGCGCCCTTCTCGGGGTGGCGTTCGTGTTCAGTTTCTTCGGCCTCGTTCCGTTCGGCCCCGCAGCCCTCGTATTCTCCGCGGCGGTCATTATGGGGGCGAGTATGGCCGCGAACTGGGTTTTCGCGAAGACGTTCGATGCCGTCACGAACGTCGAGTCGGTGTATATCACGGCGTTCATCCTGGCGCTCATCGTTTCTCCGGTGGCGGCGACCGACGCCGCGGGCATCGGGTTTCTGATATTCGTCTCCGTATGGGCGATGGCCTCGAAGTATCTTTTTGCGATAGGGAAGCGGCATCTTTTCAATCCCGCCGCGTTCGGCGTGGCGCTGTCCGCGCTTCTCATCGGCAGGGAGGCCACATGGTGGGTGGGCGGCAATCTCGCCCTTCTCCCCTTCGTGCTTGCGGGAGGGTTCATGGTGGTGAGAAAGATCCAGAGGACGGACCTCGTGGCCGCGTTCGGGATCGTATTGCTCGCGACGGCCGCCGCGACGGCGGGCGCGGGAAACGCGATGACCGCGATCGATCAGACGATCCTCCATTCCGCATTCTTCTTCTTCGCGTTCGTGATGCTCACGGAGCCGCTCACGACGCCGCCGAACCGGCGGCTTCGCATCATCTACGGCGCCATCGTCGGATTCCTCTTCGCCCCGAACATCCATATCGGGTCGTTCTATCTCTCGCCCGAACTCGCGCTCCTCTTCGGCAACGTGTTCTCGTATATCGTGAGCCCCAAGGGGAGATTCATGCTCACGCTCGTCGGCATCGAGGAGGCGGCGAAGGACGCGTACGATTTCATCTTCACGCCGGACAGGAGCTTCGCCTTCGCGCCGGGGCAGTATATGGAATGGACGCTCGCGCACGACGACCCCGATGATCGCGGCAATCGGAGGTATTTCACGCTCGCCTCGGCGCCCACGGAGGACGAGGTGCGGCTCGGAGTGAAGTTCTATCCGGAGCCGAGCACGTTCAAGCGTTCGCTTGCCGCAATGAAGAAGGGGGATAAGATCTCCGTATCGCATCTTGCGGGGGGGTTCGTCCTGCCGCGGGATCCGCGGAGGAAGCTCGTGTTCATTGCGGGAGGGATCGGCATCACGCCGTTCCGGAGCATGATCCATTACCTCCTCGACAAGGGCGAGCAAAGGGATATCGTCATGCTTTATTCGAACAGGACCGCGGGCGACATTGCGTACAGGGACATTCTCGACCGGGCGGAAAGGGAGCTCGGGATAAAGACCATATATGCGGTGACGGACGGCAAGGGTTCCGCGGAGGGGACCTATGCGGGAAAGATCGATGCGGGCCTCATCGCAAGCCGGATACCGGACTATCGGGACCGTACGTTCTATATCTCGGGCCCCCACGCGATGGTTGCAGCCTTCGAAAAGACACTGACGGATATGGGCGTTTCCCGCTTCAGGATCAAGGGTGACTTTTTCCCGGGGTTTGCGTAGTTATATAATGGAAGACATGAACGACCCCGGAGACAACTGGCTTTTTGTGGTGAATGCGCTCCTCGTGGGGGGGCTCATTGCTGCGGCGTCGTGGTTCCAGCCCGGGAACAGTGCCGTGCTTCCTTCGGCTGCCACGGGGGCGGTAAGCGCGGCTTCGGGCACCGCGGCAACATCGGCGTCCGCGTCCGCGGCAGCGGCAGCTCCCGCAGCTCAGGCGCCTTCCGGTGCATCGGGAAGCGCTCCCGCTCCGGTTTCTTCGTCCGCTTCCGCACCGGCACCGGCACCCGTGATACCACATACGGTGGCGCGGCCGGGAGGCGATGGAGGAGGAGAGTATGGCGACAACTGAACTGCAGAGGAAACAAAAGGTCGGAAAAAATATCATAACTACGCAACAATGAACAGGAAATTGATGGCAGGTGCGGGCATTGCCGCAAGTGCGGCGATCCTCGCGACGGCGCTCGTCGCGGGCGCTCAGACGGCGGTCCCGGCCCCTGCGGCAGTGGCGGCGCAGCAGCCGATCGTTCAGGTGGGCCCCAAAGGGAACATTCTTCTCCGCGGTACCATCGCGTCCGTTACGGCGGGCACGATCACCGTGCAGAGCTGGGGAGGGGTATGGACGGTGAGCATTCCTTCGTCCGCGACGGTCCTTCCGGCGGCGGCGACGGATTATGCGAGCCAGTTCAAGACCGGCGATTTCGTCGGCGTCGAAGGTTCGGTGGCGACGGATGCCAACTGGACGGTGAACGCTACGATCGTCCGCGATTGGACCTACCGGGCGGCGCTCTCCTCGCAGGAGAAAGCGAACGTGCAGTCGGCGCAGGGGATCCGTTCTTCGGCTCCGCGCGACTACATCGGCACGGCAAGCGGCATGAGCGGTTCTTCCTTCACGCTTTCCGCGGCGAACGGGACGACCTATGCGGTGAACACCGCGGCGAACACGGAGATCGTGAACCGCGTGTGGGCAACCCTTCCGTTCTCCGGTATCACGAACGGCGACAGCGTCCGCGTGTACGGAGTCGACGCGAACGGTACGGTGACGGCGCAGATCGTGCGCGATGTGACGGTGCCGGCCCCCAAGGCCGCAACGTCCTCGGCGCAATAGAATCGGCGTACGAACGCGTTTTAAAAACCCCCGCATTGCGGGGGTTTTTAAAATCCATACAAATGCGCAGGGTATATTTACTCCATGACCCGTGTGGGATCCTGCCGCGTCCTCTATGTGACGAGGCTTTTCCCGGTCATGGCGTCCGGCTTCGGGAGTCCGAGAAGACGGAGTACGGTGGGAGCGACGTCGGCAAGCGAGCCGCGGCCGCCCGCGGGGAGCGTGATGCGGACCGATGCGTTCGCGGAGGCGACGATGAAGGGGACCAGGTTCGTGGTGTGCGCCGTGTGCCGCGCGCCGGTCTCCGAGTCGACGTTCATTTCCGCATTGCCGTGGTCGGCGGTGACGATCACGGCGCCTCCGCGCGCGAGGACGGCTTCCGCGATGCGGCGGAGTTCCCGGTCGACGGTCTCAACCGCGGCGATGATCGCGGGCCGGTTCGCGGTGTGGCCCACCATGTCGGCGTTCGCAAAGTTCACGATAAGGAGATCGTCGCCCGCGGCGATCCGTTCGAGCGCCGCATCGGCGATCTCGCGCGCCCGCATTTCGGGCGCCTCGTCGTGCGTGGTCACGTCTTTGCGGCTTTCGATGAGCCGGAACCGTTCGCCTTCGTGCGGCGTCTCATTGCCGCCGTTGAAGAAATACGTGACATGCGCATATTTCTCGGTTTCCGCAATGTGCGCCTGGGAAAGTCCCGCGGCCGCGACCTCCGCGGCGAGCGATGCGGTGGCGCGGCTCTGGGGGAACGCAATACGCGCGCCGCGGGCGGCGAAGGATGCGTCATATTCGGTGAGCGTCACGACGAGAAGATCGAGCGCGTCCTTCCGCGCGAGGAGCCGGTCGGTGATCTGCCGGGCGCGGTCGGGGCGGAAGTTGAAGAAGAACACGCCGTCGTGCGCGCCGATGGTCCACGCGGCAGGGGCGCCGTTCCCGCCGTGCGCGCCGCCGTCGAGGAAGACGACCGGCGCGAGGTGCTCGTCGACGATGCCCTCCTTATAGAGTTCCTCGAGCACGGCGGAGGGTGCGCGGGATTCCCGGCGTGCGGCGTCTCCTTCGAAGATCGCGGCTTCGGCCTTCGCGATACGGTCCCAGTTCTTGTCCCGGTCCATCGCGTAGAAGCGGCCGCTCATCGTGGCGATGAAGCCGATGCCGAGCTCGGCGGAAAGCGCTTCGAGTGCGCGGAGATGCGACGCCGCGCTTTGCGGAGGAAGGTCGCGTCCGTCCGTGATCGCGTGGATGGCGACCTTCGTGATGCCGGCGTCCTTTGCGGCGCGGAGGAATGCGTGGAGATGGTCCTGATGGCTGTGCACGCCGCCGGTGCCTATGAGCCCCATGGCGTGGAGGACGGAGCCGTGCCGCGCTACATGGGCGAAGAGATCGGTGAATGCGGGGTTTGTGGAGAATTCGCCCCGTGCGGCGGCCTTCGCGATCTTCATGAGATCGACGTCGATGACCTGGCCGGCGCCCATCGTCATGTGGCCGATCTCGCTGTTGCCCATCTGGCCGTGCGGGAGACCGACGTATTCCTCGCTCGCATCGATGAGCGCGTGCGGATAGCGGGAGAGAAGCGAATCGAAGAAGGGCGTTTTTGCCTCCGCGATGGCGTTATCGCGCGCATCCTCGCGATGGCCCCAGCCGTCGAGGATGATGAGGGCTACCGGTTTCGCATTAGCCATAGATCTTCGTGCCGGGATAGGCCGCATCCGCGCCGAGCATTTCCTCGATGCGGAGCAGTTCGTTGTATTTCGCCACGCGGTCGGTGCGCGAGAGGGAGCCGGTCTTGATCTGGCCGGTGCCGAGTCCGACGGCGAGGTGCGCGATCGTCACGTCTTCCGTTTCGCCGGAGCGGTGGGAGATGATGGTGCGCCATCCGGCATCCTTCGCCATTTTGATCGCGGCGATGGTCTCGGTGAGCGTGCCGATCTGGTTCGGTTTGATGAGGATCGCATTGCCCGCCTTTTCGGCGATCGCGCGCGCAAGGAATTCGGTGTTCGTCACGAGGAGATCGTCGCCGACGAGCTGGCGTGCGGCGCCCGCCGCGGTCATCGCGGTCCAGCCCGTCCAGTCATCCTCGCCGAGACCGTCCTCTATGGAGACGATGGGATACTTCTCCGCGAGCGCTTTTAGCCAGGCGATCATTTCGTCCGTCGAGAGTGCGCGGTCCTCGGTCGTAAGGCGGTAGCCTCCGGCACCGTGGTTGACGGAAGGATCGCGGAGTTCGGATGCCGCGACGTCGAGCGCGAGCATGATATCGCGGCCGAGGGAATATCCCGCGGCGGACACGGCCTCGTTGATGAGGTCAAGCGCCTCCGCGTTGCCTCCTTTTACGTGCGGCGCATAGCCTCCCTCGTCGCCGACCGTCGTGCCGTATCCTTTCGCCGCGAGCACTTTCCTGAGCGCATGGAAGACGTCGGTGCCCGTGCGGAGCGCGTCGGAGAACGTCGGCGCGCCGACGGGCACGATCATGAATTCCTGGATGTCCGTCGAGCCGGCCGCATGCCGGCCGCCGTTTACGATGTTCATCATCGGCACCGGAAGCGTGCCGCCGCCGCCATCCGCGATGCCTGCGGCGCGCCCGAGTCCGTTCACGTGCGCGAAGAGGGGGATGCCCTTCGCCGCCGCCGCCGCTTTCGCCGCCGCGAGCGATACGGCGAGGACGGCGTTCGCGCCGAGGCGCGACTTGTTCGGCGTGCCGTCGAGGGCGATCATTTTTGCGTCGAGCGCCTTCTGGTCCTCCGCATCCATACCGGCTACCGCCGCCGCGATTTCGCCGTTCGCATTCGCCACCGCCCTTAGTACGCTCTTGCCGCCGTACCGTTTCGGATCGCCGTCGCGGAGCTCGATCGCCTCGTGGCTGCCCGTGGAGGCGCCGGAGGGGACCGCCGCACGCCCCATCGTGCCGTTCTCCAGCACCACGTCCGCTTCCACCGTCGGATTGCCGCGGGAATCGAGGATCTGTCTCGCATGGATTGATTTGATGTTCATGCGCATAGTATAGTTTTTTTTCGCGAAAGAAAAAAGTACGCATCCGTTCCGCTCGACAGCGCGCGCGACGGAATGTATAATGAGGGCCATGCGCACCAAAATAATCGCCACGATCGGGCCGGTATCGGACTCGGAGGAGATGATCCGCGAGTTCATCGACGCGGGCATGGACATCGTCCGCGTCAATTTCTCCCATTGCACGGAGGAGAATTTCATCAAATATAAAAAGCGGATCGATGCCGCGGCGCGGAAGGCGGGCCGCAAGATCCCCGTCATGCAGGACCTGCAGGGTCCCCGCATCCGCGTGGGCGCGCTCCCGCCCGAAGGAAGGACCCTTGCGGAAGGGGAGAATATCACGTTTTCCACGAAGAAGGACGACGCCGAAAAAGACGGCCGAATTATTTTCATCGATAGCCCGCTCCTTCACAAGGACATGCGTCCGGGCGAGCTCATCTATCTTGCGAACGGGGACATGGAGCTTGTTGTGACGCGCATCAGCGGGCAGAGGATCGTGGCCCGCGTGGCCCGCGGCGGCACGCTGTATTCCCGGAAGGGCGTGAACCTTCCCGATACCAAGCTTTCGAACGCGGGGCTCACGGCGAAGGACATCAAGGACGTGAAGTTCGCCCTGAAGCACGGCGTGAAGGTCTTTGCGATATCCTTCGTGCAGACCGCCGCGGACGTCGCGGCGCTCCGGAAGCTCGTGGGTCCGAGGGCGAAGATCATCGCGAAGATCGAGACCGCGCTCGGGCTCAAGAACATCGATGAGATCATCCTTGCATCCGATGCGATCATGATCGCGCGCGGCGATCTCGGCATCGAGATCGCGCCGGAGCGGCTGCCGTTCATCCAGAAGAATCTCATTCGCCACGCGGGATGGTACGGCAAAGGGAGCATTACGGCGACGCAGATGCTCATGTCCATGGTGCACAACGCGCGGCCCACGCGCGCCGAAGTGAGTGACGTGGCGAACGCGGTATGGGACGGCACCGATGCGGTGATGCTTTCCGACGAGACGGCAAGCGGCGAACATCCGCTCGAGGCGCTCCGCATGATGGCGCGCATCGTGGCGCAGGCGGAATCGTCCCAGTTCGAACGCGAGAACCCGCTTGGCGGGTGGTAGGGAGGGACGGAAGGGAATAATAGCGACGGGCGTGCAAAAGGCCGAGCGGGGTGCTCGGCCTTTTAATATGATGGGGTTAGGCGAACTGCGGAAGGGGCGGCGAGCCTCCTCCCATTTGAATCTCCCGAGGAGATTCTTCAAGGTTGTTATGGACCGTAAGCTGGCGAAGCTTGTTCCGGAGCTGGCGCTCCAGCCGTTCGCTCGGAGCGGGAAGCGCCATGAGCTGGCGCACCGCCTTTGGCGTCGTTGCCGCACGAAGGCAGTTCGTGAAGCACGAAAGGTACCGGTTTTGCGCAACCGACCTCTCCTTCGCGTCCCTGGCGTCCGTTACTTCCCTTCGAAGAACCACGAGGAATGAGATTTGCTGGGTGGTAAACATCTCTGTGGGGAGCATCTGCTTCCCACGCCTGCTGGGAGTCCCGTTCATCTAAAGCTCCTTGGTTGCCTTAGTTGCCTGTACTACGGTGAAACTTTTTTTAAAATAAACGTTTCAAAGAAATGTGTCAAGGAATGCATCCGTGACGCGCGAGGGGTGGGCGGAGTGGCGGGTTACAGCGTGGCGAACATCGCGATCGCGGCCGCAGCCATGACGGCGAACGTGGCCCACACGAGTATGCTCGAAATCCATCCGCTCTTGTGTTCGCCCATGATGCGGCCGTCGCCCGCGATCTTCGCGATGACGAAGATGAGCGGCACCGCGGCGACCCCGTTCGCCACCGCGGTGAAGACGAGCGCCTTTACGGGGTCGATCCCGATGAAGTTTATGATGAGGCCGATGAGCGTGGCCACGGTGATCACGCCATAGAATCCGTGGGCCCGCTTGAATTTGAGGTTGAGCCCCTCGCGCCAGTCCATGGCTTCCGCAATGGCATAGGAGGCCGATGCGGAAAGCACCGGTACGGCGAGAAGGCCGAGGCCGATGATGCCGATGGAAAAGAGGATTTTGGCGAAGAACCCCGCGTAAGGGAATGTGCGTACGAGCGGCTCGAGCGCCTGCGCCGCATCGGCGCTCGTACGGATGTCCGTGAGACCGTGGGCGTTCAGCACGGTGGCGCCCACCACGATGATGGACCACGTGGCGATCTCCGACGAGAGCATGCCGATGAAGTTATCGATGCGGATCTTGCGGAGGAAGGAGGGGGTGATGCGGGGGGTGCCGTCCTTGCGGATCATATGACGTTCCCCTTCTTCTTCGACCTCCTCGGAAGCTTCCCAGAAGAACATGTAGGGCGATATCGTCGTACCGAAGACGCCCGTGATGATAAAGAGGAACGCGAAGCTGAATTCGATGTGCGGCACGAAGGTGGCGCGGAGGAGCGTACCCCACGGTTCCGCCACGAGAAGCGCGGTGAGGGGATACGCGAGGAGCGCGAGCGAAAGCCACTTAAGGACGCGCGCATACCTCTTGTACGACACGAAGATCTCGAGCGTGAGGATGACCGCGGTGAAAAGGAGCGTGAAGACCGCAAAAGGGACGGCGGGTACGACGAGCTTGGCGGCGGCCGCCATTGCGCCGAGGTCGGCGCCGATGTTTATGGTGTTCGCGACGAGCACGAGCGCGATCACGCCCCACAGCACCTCCTTCCGGTATCGCTGCTTTACGACGGCCGCAATCCCCTTGCCGGTCACCGCCCCGATGCGCGCCACCGCTTCCTGGATCGCCGTCATGAAGGGGAGCAGGAACGCCGCGGTCCAAAGCTGGCCGTATCCGAATTGCGCGCCCGTCTGCGAATAGGTGGCGATGCCCGACGGATCGTCGTCGGCCGCCCCGGTGATGATGCCGGGGCCCGCGATGCCGATCATCTCCTTTGTTTTTCGTGCGAACCGCGCCATAAGGGATTGGGTTCAGTATACCAGATGCGGGTCTTTCGATATGCTACAATGGAACTATGAACCAGATACTTGGAGTGCTGGGGGGGCAGACCAACGTTCCGGGGGTAAAAGGGGTGATCCTTTTTGCCGCGGTTATTGTATGGACGCTCGTATGGAAAGGGCTTGCGCTCTGGCGCGCGGCGCGCGAGGAGAGCAAGTGGTGGTTCGTGGCGCTTATGGTGGTGAACACGCTTGGCATTCTCGAGATCGTGTATCTTTTCTTCCTGAGCGATCGTGCGCGGGAGACGCGGGCCGCCGGGGCCTCGTCCAAAACGGACGGCGGGAGCGCCGCATAATAGCGATGATGGAACGCGAGAGGATTGAAAGCTATATTTTCTTCGGAGCGATCGTGCTCGCGGCGGTGCTTGTGGGGCTCATTTTCCTTCCGGAGATGAACGCGATCGTGCTCGGCGTGACGTTCGCGGTCCTTTTCCAGCCGCTCTATGAGAGGATCGTGAAGCGGATGCCGAACGACAAGGACGGCGCGGCGCTCCTCGTCGTGCTGCTCACGCTCCTCGTTGTGCTCACTCCGCTCGCGTTCATCGGATGGCAGATCTTCAACGAAGCATCGTCCTTTTACGGAGCGCTCGCGTCGGGGCAGGGGATTCCCGGGATACGGTCCCTCGATCTGCGGCTCACCGCGGCGAATCCTGCGCTGGGCGCGGATCTGAGCGCCTATCTCCAGCAGTTCTTCGGCTGGGTGATGGGCAGCCTTGGCTCGGTGTTCTCGGGGATCGCGTCGGTGCTTTTCGCCATGCTCCTTTCGTTCTTCGCGCTTTTTTACTTCCTCCGGGACGGCGACCGGCTCCGGGAGGCGATCCTCGAGAGGAGCCCGCTTTCCCGCGACGAGACCGCGCGGCTCATGGCTCGCCTCCACAGGATCATGGATTCGATCATCCGCGGCTCGCTGCTCATCGCCGTGCTCTATGGCATCGGCGGCGGGCTCGGGTTCTTCATCTTCGGTCTTCCGAACGGCGTATTCTGGGGCGCCGTAACGGCGTTCGCATCGTTCATCCCGATGTTCGGCACCTATCTCGTGGTCGTGCCCGGTATGATCGTGCTCGCCGCGGGGCATCATTACGTGCAGGCCGTGGGGCTTTTCGTATGGATAGGGATGGTCGGGCTTTTCATGGAGAATTATCTGCGCCCCCGGCTCATCGGGCGGAAGGCGGACATCCATCCGCTTCTCGTGCTCTTCAGCGTGGTAGGCGGCATATCGGTATTCGGCCCTCTGGGGGTCCTCCTCGGCCCGCTCGCGCTCGGCGTGCTCGTCGTACTCCTCGACGTCTATCCGCTTCTTGCGAAAGGGAAAATAAATGCCGCCGCGGATGATTCCGCAGCGGCGTAGAGGAAACCGGCGCGCGATCGCAGGGGTTATGCTCTCGGGTGGGGGATGGCGCGATGGCGCTTCACCTCCGTGATCTTATTCTTGTCATCCACAAAAACTACCGTGGGCTCGAGGTCCTTCATCTGCTCCTGGGTGACCCAGGTTTCCGCAAGGACGATGATCTTGTCGCCCTTCTGGAAGTGCCTGGCCGGCGGTCCGTTGAGGCAGATGTCGCCGTTGCCCCGTTTGCCCGGCATCACGTACGTCCGCCAGAAAACCCCATTCGAAACGTTCGTGATGTTCACGTATTGGAAGGGAAGCATGCCGGCGGCATCGATGATGTCCTCGTCGATGGTGATCGATCCGACGTAGTTAAGGTCGGCCTCGGTCACGGTGGCCCGATGGATCTTGGCCATGCAGGCCTCGATTAATGCGGTGTTCGGAATTTGTGGCATTGGTGGTATCTCCTTTGTTTGTTATATATCATATGGAGGATTTGGTCAAGAAGCGGCGTAGTGGGGGAAAAATAAACAGGACGCCGAAAAGAAAGACGTGGTATAGTGCAATCACTATGAAAAAATCCGGGGAAAAAGAAGGCGGACAGATATATGACGGGTGCAAAAACGAGACCGGCCTTATGATCGAATACGCGCCGCGCGAGGACGGCGGTGCGGTGGTAAGGGCGTCCGATGCCGCCGAGGCGGCGTTCGCGCCCGGACGCATCGACGAAGCGCACATCCTCTGGATGGAAGCGACGGAACTTCTCCGATCCCGCGCCAAAATCAAGCAGGATCCCGCCGTCATCCGCGCAGCGGCGGAGAAGCTTTTTGCGCTCTTCCGCGGCGAGAAGGTTTCGTTCGAGGATGATGCGGTCGCGCTCAAGGACCGGAAGCCCTCCGGTGATTTCGCGCCGAACCCCGGGAAGCAGATCGAGATCGATGTGGATGGAGTGGCGTACGAACGGCTTCCCGTGAAGACGCGCGTCATCACGGCAAAGGACGCCGATATCCTCCCGCTCATCGAGGAATACGTGAAGCCGTACGTGAAGCCCGGCGATACGGTGTACGTGAGCGAGAAGGCGCTCACGATCACGCAGGGTCGCGTGGTGGATATGGGGACGATCGTGCCGTCGCGCCTTGCGCGGCTTCTCGGCCGCAGCGTGGGGAACTATTACGGCACGACGGACTTCCACGGCTTCGGGCACGGGACCGCGATCGCCATGCAGGCGTTCATCGAAGAGGCGGGATATTTGCGCGTGCTTTTTGCGGCGGCGGTCTCCGCCGTCACCCGGCCATTCGGCATCAAGGGTATGTTTTACCGCATTTGCGGCAAGAGGGCGAAGTCGATCGATTGCCCCATGTCATTCCTCATCCTGGAGTACGCGCATTCCGTGAAGCTTGCGCCGAACGATACGGATCGCGCCGCGAAGCGGATCCGGGAGGCGCTCGGGGGATGCGAGACGGTGATCCTCGACGCGAACTACCGGGGGGCGTTCTCGCTCGGAAAGTCCACGTGCGCCATTACGGAAGAGTTCATAGGAAAGCTCTTCCGGGACAATCCGCTCGGCCAGTCCGACGAGATGACGCCTTTCTGCATCGTGAGGAAGAAGGCATAACCCGGGCCTTTCCTTGACGCGACGGATGGCGGGGCACTACACTGGGAGCAGTTCCCGTCGATGATTCTCGAGGAACGGGACGGAGGAAATATGCACCCTATCTCTGATTGGAAAAATGAACGTTTGCCCGTCATCCCCATAACGGATGAGCGCGTGAACTTCTTCGCAAAGTACGGGGTTGAAATGGCGGCGGTGGCGGGATGCGCGCTTTCATGGCGCACCCTCAAGCTTCCCGCGGCCGAAGGGATCCTGGACGGCCTTGAAGCGCACGGCCTGCTTCGGAGCGACGTGAACTATGTGGAAGCGAGCTCCGGGCGGATGGCGGAAATGTACCTCGCACGGGCAAAGTCGCGCGGCCTTCGACGGGATCAGTTCACCTTCCTCATCCGGGACGACGTTCCGGGCGCGAAGAAGGGGATCATCCGGTTCGGCGGCGCGGATAGGATCGAGCCCGGGAGGAAGAGCAACGCCATCCAGCTTGCGCGCGATATGGGCGGAGGGGGATGGAACGGGAACGGATGGAACATGGGCGCCAACAGCACCGTGAATCCCGACCAGTACGCATCCCCCCACGCCTATACCCACTATGAAGGATGGGCGTCGGAAAGCATCGCCGAGCAGTTCGGCGAGTTCGACGACCTCGTCGTTCCGGTGGGGACGGGCTCCACGATGATCGGCCTTCGCCGCGGGCTCCACAAGCGCCTTGAGAAGAAGCCGAACATCATCGGCGCGATGTGCGGCGACGGCGTCGAGGTTCCGGGGATGAGGGACGAAAAGAAGATGGCGCTCGTGCGGCATCCCTGGAGGGAGGCGGCCGACGACATCATCAAGGTTTCCCGCAAACCGTCATTCCTCGCCGCTCCCTGGGTAAGCTGGGAGATCGACTCGAACGCGGCTCCGAGCGGCGGCGCGGCGTACGTGGCGACGTGCCTCTATCTCGACGCGCTGCGCAAGAAGGATCCGAACCTGCTCCGCGGACGGCGCGTCCTCTTCGTCATCCACGACGAGGCGAGCCAGTACGTCGGCGATCGGATGGATGAGTTTCCAATGGAGGCCTTCTATCAGCCGACGGCGACCCTTCCCGAGGAGCTGATCTTCGGCAAAGCAGCATAGGCGATCGGTATGCGACCGCGAAAATCCCGGTATATAAGGGGTTTCGCGGTCTTTTTTTGGCCAGCGGGTTGTAGTATGATAACGTCATGGCCAACAATAATTCCGGATACAACAGGACGACCGCGTGGTTCATCATAGGGTTCATCGTGCTTGTGACGGCGGGGGTGATCATCGCGGGAGCGATGTCGGCGAATTCGGGAACGGGGAGCGCCGCGAGCAATAACGGATTCGTTTCCTCGACCGCGCCCGCGATCACGTCGACGGACCACGTACTCGGAAATCCGAACGCCAAAGTGTCCCTCATCGAATACGGCGACTTCGAATGCCCCGCATGCGGCGAATATGAGCCGCTCGTGCAGCAGGTGATAGGGAGCATGAGCAGCAGCATCCTCTTCGTGTTCAGGAACTATCCGCTCACGTCCATCCATCCGTTTGCGATGGTCGGCGCGCAGGCGGCGGAGGCCGCGGGCATGCTGGGCGGACCGTCGAAGTACTGGGCGATGCACGATCTTCTGTATGCCAAGCAATCGGAGTGGTCGCTCAACACGAACCTCACGCCGGCGCAGGTGCTCTCGCAGTATCTGAACGGCTATGCGAAATCGATCGGCCTCGATGTGACGCAGTTCGATGCCGATATGAGCTCGTCGCAGGTATCCTCGAAGATCCAGGGCGACATCACGGGCGGCAATCAGGCGCTCATCAATCATACGCCGACGTTCTTCGTGAATCTCCAGCAGATACCGAATCCCACGAGTTACGCCGGGTTCCAGACGGTGCTCGACCAGGCGCTTTCGGCCGCGGGCGCGGGTCCGACGGGCACGGCGAATTCCACAAGTACGAAATAATAAAAAAAGCAGTCCGTCCGAAGAGGGCTACTTCGCATCCCGCATCTCCCTGCGGGATGCTTTTTCCTTAAGGGCCTCGCGCTTGTCGGATTTGCGCCGTGCGCGTGCGATGCCGAGCTCCAGTTTGATGAAGTTGTGCTTCAAATAAGCGCGGAGCGGAATGGCGTGCATGCTCTTGTCGCGGAGAATGCCGTTGAGGCGGGCGATTTCGCCGCGGGAAAGGAGCAGGCGGCGGGCGTGATCCTCTTCGTAATCGGAAGGCGTGTTTGCGGGCTGATACGGAGGGATGTGCGCGTTCACGAGCCATGCTTCGCCGCCCCGCACGAGCACATGGGATCCTGCGATCTGGAACGCACCCGCTTTCGCGCTCTTTACTTCGAAGCCGGCAAGCTCGATGCCCGCCTCGATGGCTTCCTTTATTTCATAATCGAAGCGCGCGCGGCGGTTCTCGGCGATGGTGGATGGGGGATGCTCCATAGGTCAATTATAGACGAAAAGCCCCGAGAGAGGGCTTTTTATTGTTGTGGAGCCGCTTTTTTTGCGGTATCCTCAAGGGAATAAAAGGGGAGCGGCAAGGCGCAAAGGCGTCCATCCTCGGATGGCGAGGCGGAAGACCGCCGCCTTCGCAAGATCGTCCTGCCGGCTCCCCGCCTGCGTTATATCAAAAAATGATGGAATTGTCCATGAGTGCGAAAATAGCGGTGCTCGTAGCCGCCGCCCTCGGCGGCGGGGAAGCCGATGCGCCGGTGGAGATATCCGTGCCCGACGACCCGGGGACGCAGGGGCATTTTTCGACGAACGCCGCGATGCGGCATGCGAAAGGACGCGGCATTGCCCCCATGGCTCTTGCGGAGGAGATCGCGGAGAAGGTCCGCGCCGCGGCGCCCGCGGGGTTCTTCGAAAAAGTGGAAGCGGCGGCGCCGGGATTCGTGAATTTCTGGGCGAGCACGGATGCCTGGCGCGCGGAATATGCGGCGATCGCGGAAGCGGTGCGCCGCGGCGCGGCGGGAGGGCGCGCGTACGGGATGAGCGCCGCCATGGAGGGGCGCACGGTCATGGTGGAGTTCACCGACCCGAACCCGTTCAAGCTTTTCCATATCGGACATCTTATGAGCAATACGATCGGCGAATCGTTCGCGCGGCTCTACGCCGCGGCGGGCGCGAACGTGGTGCGCGCGAACTATCAGGGCGACGTGGGGCTCCATGTGGCGAAGGCGGTGTGGGGAATGGAGCGTATAGGGAAAGTGATGCCGGATGCGGGCGACGGCATCGGCCTCAAAATGGCGTTCCTCGGGGAGGCCTATGCCTACGGCGCGCGCGCATATGAGGACGATCTGCAGTCCCGCGGCGAGATCGACGTGCTGAACGAGAGGATCTATGCGAAGGATGATGCGAAGGTGAACCGCCTTTACGCCGCGGGGCGGGCGTGGAGTCTTGAATATTTCGAGACGGTCTATGCGCGCCTCGGGACGAAGTTCGACCGGTATTATTTCGAGGGAGAGATGGCGGCGCCGGGCCTTGATGCGGTGGAGGCGGGCCTCGAGAAGGGGATCTTCGCGAAGAGCGAGGGTGCGGTCGTGTTTTCCGGGGAGGCATACGGGCTCCATACGCGCGTGTTCGTGAACTCGCGCGGCCTCCCCACGTACGAGGCGAAGGAGCTCGCCCTTAACAAGAAGAAGTTCGAGGAATATCCGCTCGATCTTTCCGTGGTGGTGACGGGGAACGAGATCGTCGATTATTTCAAAGTGCTTCTGCGGGCGATGGCGGAAGTGCTGCCGCCGGAGGTTGCCGCACGGACGCGGCATATGCCCCACGGCATGCTGCGGCTGCCGACCGGGAAAATGTCATCCCGCACCGGGGACGTGATCACGGCCGAGGACCTTTTCGATCAGGTGAAGGAGCGTCTTGCGGAGAAGGTGAGCGAGCGCAGCGCGCTCGATGACGGCGAACGCGCTGCCGCCACGGAGACGATCGCCGTGGGAGCGATAAAATATTCCATCCTCAAGCAGAATCCCGGACAGGATATCGTGTTCGATTTCGAAAAATCGCTTTCGTT
>JAJYDL010000035.1 GCA_021777495.1 bacterium | reverse complement strand
CTGTTCACCATGCCCGCCTTCCCCTGCACGCCCGACGCGTAAATGATGGGGAACTCGATCTGCTCCTCCGTGGCATCGAGCTCGAAAAAGAGGTCGTATGTGGCGTTCAGCGCCCACTCGGGCCGCGCGTCCGGCTTATCGATCTTGTTCACCACGACGACCACTTTGTGCCCGGCCTGGATCGCCTTGCGGAGCACGAACTTCGTCTGCGGCATCGGCCCTTCCTTTGCGTCCACGAGAAGCAGTACGCCGTCCACCATGCGCATGATGCGCTCCACCTCCCCGCCGAAGTCGGCGTGTCCCGGCGTGTCCACGATATTGATCTTTGTATCTTTGTACACCACCGACGCGTTCTTCGAGAAAATCGTAATGCCGCGCTCGCGTTCGAGCTCGTTCGAATCCATGATGAGGTCGCCGGACGCTCCCGTTTTAAGCTTGAATCCCGAGGACTGCTTGAGGAGCGCGTCGACAAGGGTCGTCTTGCCGTGGTCGACGTGGGCGATGATGGCGATATTGCGGATATCCATAAAAGATGTTGATAATTCGTGCACGTCGAGGCTCCCCCTCCCCCAAACACACAGAAATCCCGTGTTCGGGCGGGATAGGGTTTCGGCCTGATGGGGAAATTATAGCAAATACGGGGCGTCCGCGCAATCCTCTTGCGCTCCTACCCCCTCCTCGGCATATAATAGCCCCAGAACCATGATCCACCGTATCGGTGGGTCCGTATTTTTCAGGCGGACACAAAAAGACGCTTGCGTACCTTTACAACGGAATATGGAACACGGCGACACTAAAAGGTCGTCAGTATTGCAGAAAAAACATTCAACCTTATGAAAAAGACTATTTTCTTTGCGGTATTGGCGTTCGTTCTTGCGGGCTTCGGCCTGCAAACGGGAACCGTCCATGCGCAGACTGCCGATACCGCGGCGCTCAAGCAGCAGCTTGATGTCGCACACGCAACGCTCGTGAACCTCGAGATGCGCGCCGGCATGATCCCGCAGGGCGATACCCAGATCGCCGAAGGCCCCACGGCCGTTTCGCAGCCCGTCCAGACGACGGCGTCAGCGGGACTTACGGAAAGCCAGATCGCCTATTTCGACGGCGTGCTCACCCAGCTCGGGACCATGCTTTCGGAGCTCAACACGGCGGTCGCGGCGAATCCCAACATGAACCAGGCGCAGCTCTCGGCAGTCGTCGCGACGCTTGGCACCATGAAAGACACCGTTTCCGCGATCTCGACCCAGATCGCCCAGGATGAGCAGGCCAACGCATCGATCGCGACGATCTCGCCTTCGGCGCCGGCCGCGGCGGCAGGCACCGGCAGCAATGCCGCTGCCCCGACGGTCACGGCCCAGGCGACGTCATCGGCCCCGGCGGGAACCGCCGTGACCGCAGCGGTGAACAATGCGGCGAACCCCGTCGCGGCGACCGCACAGGCGTCCTCCTTCTGGTCGTTCACGAAGGCGAACTGGCCCGTGCTCGCCATCATCGCGCTCGTGATCGCGATTCTCGCGATCCTCTTCTGGCCCGAAAAGGAGGCAAAGGCCCCGGCGGTGAAATCCTCCGGTAGCGCCCCCTCCGCCAAGCCGGCATCAACCCCGGCTCCGGCCCAGGGACAGGTGATGAATGCGGCCGCTCCGAAGATGCCTCCGGCAGCTTCAGTGGACCAGGGCATGAAGAAGCCCGCATAACCCATCTTCGCAAAAAAGACCGCTGCAGCGGTCTTTTTTGTTGCGCGCGCTTCTTGATGCCGCACGGACCTGTCACTTCCCGTTCCGCGGAGGCGCGCCATTGCGGAGGAGCGACGACGATGCGACCTCCGAACACGCTTCGATTACGACCTCCGCGCGGCTGTCGCCGAGCGCCGCGTAATGGCCCGCCGCATAACCGAAAGACGCCGCGATGAATACAAAGCCGCCGAACACGGCGATCTTCCGCATTCCCATGCGTGAACGCTAACACGGATCCATAAAGAATCCCCGAAGACGCGGAGGCCCGTGCGGATGTTTCCGCGGATCGCGAAGGCGCCGCGGGGAAAACCGATATCTTAAAACTGGAGATACTGCTCCCACTTCAAGTAGAGCTCGCGGGTCGCACGGATGTCGCCCACGTTGTATTTCGCGATCTCGAGGAACTTTCCTTTCCTGAAAAGAGGACCTACGTCATCCCCCGTCACGCCGCCGGACTTGGGGCTCGTGATGCCGAACGCGCGGCTCCAGAGATGCAGGCTCCCCTTCCGGCGCACGGCGCCGTAGAAGGAAAGCTGTTCGGCGAGATCGATATGGAGCGCTTCCGGACTGTTCTGATAGAGATACCGCCCCCGCATGAGATCCTTCGCGGGACGCACGCCGTTCACCGCCGAACGGACCATGAGGAACGGCACGTCGAACGCGCGGCCGTTGAACGTGATGAACACCTGATACCGCGCCGCAAGCTCCCAGAATTTTCTGATCATATCCGTCTCCGTCATCTGCTTGAACGTGATGCCGTCCTCCTTGCGCTCGGGGTTCCGCTGCCCCGGCGCCTGGTAGTAGACCGCCCCCTCGTTTTTATGGCAGTCGAGCGCCCCGATCGCGACGATCTGCCCCGTAAGCGGCGAGAATCCGAGGCCGTTTTTGAGGTCCTCGAGCGCAAGCTTGTATTCCTCCTCCGTCTCGGAATCCCTCCGGATCCAGCGTGTAAGGTTTTCCTTGGTCGCTTTGTCGAGCGCATCGAAATCCTCCCCCACCGTTTCGATGTCGAACACGAGCTTATTCACGGTTGACATTACGGGCACTATAGCATAAAATTCTCCCCATGGCACATACCAAAGCTATAGGTTCCACAAAGCTCGGGCGCGATTCCATTTCGAAGCGCCTTGGCGTCAAGCTCCAGGACGGACAGAAGGTCTCCGTCGGGCAGATCATCATCCGCCAGCGCGGTACGAAGTACGTCCCCGGCGCGAACGTGATCAGGGCAGATGACGACACTCTCTTCGCCGGCAAGAACGGCACCGTGAAATTCTCGAGCAGGACGAAGACCCGTTTCGACGGATCCCGCAAGCAAGCGACGATCGTCGCGGTGGTCCTCTAAAAAAATCCCCTCTTTGCGAGGGGATTTTTTATTGCCTTCACGCGGCGGACCGGACGCCGCCTCTCCAAGGAAGTGCCGGGGCGCCATCACTCCGCTTTCACGACCCTTATCTTGAGTTCCGCCGCAACCCCCTTCTTGAGGTCGACGGGGACGACGTGATCGCCGAATTCTTTGATCGGATATTTGAGCTCGATCCCCACCCGTTCCGTCGTCACGAGCTTGTGGTCGCGAAGGGCCTTGAGGATCGTATCTTTGTTCACGGAAGAGAACGGCGCGCCCGATTTGTCCGCCTTGAGGGGAAACTCGAGGATGACCCCTTCGATCCCTTTTTTCGCCTCCGCGAGCTCCTTCATGAGCGCCGTATCAGCGGCATCGTGGGCCGCCTTCATCTCCTCGAGATGCCTGAGCGCCGCCGGCGTCGCGGGTTCCGCGAGGCGGTTCGGAAGAAGGAAGTTGCGGGCATAGCCGTCGCTCACGTCTTTCGTCTCGTTCCTCCGCCCCACACCCCGCACGTCCTGCAGAAAGATTACCTTCATGGTTCGTATATGGTTATGACCGTTTCCTTGTCTTACTACCTTCCGGAGGGCCGGTTTATTGCGCGGTCGTGCTTGCCGTACCCGCCGCTGCGGCCGGGGTCTTCGGAGGAAGCGGGGTCCCGCTGATCTCATCCTGGACCACTTCGAGGGCCTTCGCCATCTGGGGATCCTGTCCTGCCGCCACCTCTGCGTCCGTGATGGGCACCACATAATCCGGCATGAGCCCGTCGTGATCGAGGATGTGTCCGTTGGGAAGCACCCAGTGCGCCACCGTGATCTTGAGCGCGGACCCGTCGGAAAGATTGAAGAGCTGCTGGACGGTCCCTTTGCCGAAGCTCTTCTCTCCCACGAGCGGCACGTTCCGGTCGTCGTGAAGGGCGCCCGAAAGGATCTCCGCCGCGCTTGCGGTGCCGCCGTCGATAAGGATCGCCATCGGGAGTCCCGCGAGGGCACCGTTGCCCTGAGCGGTGAAATTCTCCGTCGGGACCGCGCGCCCCACCTCCCTCACCACCTGGGAGCCGGGTTTCAGGAAGTAGCCCGCGAGGTCCACCGCAACCTCGAGGTACCCTCCCGGATCACCGCGAAGGTCGAGGACCATCCCCTGCGCGTTGTGCGCCACCGCCTTCTGGAGCGCCTGATAAAAGAGCGAATCGGCATCCTGCGTGAATTCGTTCAGCGTGATGACCGCGACCGAGCCCTTCATCGAGAACTCCACGGTGGGGACATTGATGTTCGCCCGCACGATGCCGAACGCCTTCGGCGCGCTCCAGCCGGCGCGGAGAATGGAAAGCGTCACCGTGGACCCCACGGGACCGCGCACGATATTCACGACCTCGTCCACGTTCATGTTCGCGGTCGAACTCCCGTTCACCGCAACGATCTGATCCTCCGGCTTGAGCCCCGCCTTGGCCGCCGGCGTCCCCGCGAGCGGCGAGATCACGACGATCGTGCCCGACGCGCTCGTGCCGAGCTCCGCGCCGATCCCTCCGAAGTTGCCCGTGATATCCTGCTGGAACTGCGCGCTGTCCTGCGGATTGAAGAACTCGGTATACGGGTCCCCCGTCGCAGCAAGGAGTCCCTGGATGGCCCCGTACATCTTCTGCTGATCGGTCGTGCTCGGATTGTTCAAATAATACTGATTGAGGTCCTGCCATGCCTGCCAGAACACGCTGAAATCCGCCGCGGACGGCGTACCCGTTGCGCCCGT
>JAJYDL010000034.1 GCA_021777495.1 bacterium | reverse complement strand
TATTTGAATGCGGCAATGTTCGCGCCCCAGGACGTCGATGTCGGCAAAATGCCCTGATTGTCATAGATTCCCGCCGCCTGATCGAGAGCCTGCACGGTATACGTCGTCCATCCATGCACCGGATACGGATTCTGCAGCAGCTGCACGAAGGGAGCGCTCGGATTTATCGAGGAAACGTCCGGATTTATCTGCCCCACGAGCAGATCCCCGCTCCCCGTCGTCGTAATGGGACCGCTCGCATACGTGGAGGTCGCCGATCCGGAGGAGATCGTGCCGCCGTCGAACGGGTCCCCCGAGGTCTGGATTCCCGCATATTCGAAACACGACATGCTGATGATATTGCTCGCGAATCCGGACATGGTGATCGCGGTATTCCCCGCCTGGGCGTTGTACGCATACGCCATGCCGAGATAGGAATTCGAGGATGTCGCCGCGGCGATGAACGCGTCCCCTTTGCTGTCGGAGAACGTGATGCCGGAAATATTCTGGAAGTTGATACGGTACATGACGAGCAGGAGGTCCCCCACCCCCGTAGGCGCGAGCGTGCACGTCGAGCTCGTCCCGTCGATGTTTATCGTGGACGACTGCACGAGGGCGATGCCTTGGGATGCGCCGTAGTCGAGCGGCATCAGGGAAAGGTTCGTGCCCGCCTCGTAGGTGTTCGGGAGGATGCCCCCGTCGGTGCTCACCACGTTCCCGGACCCCCCCAATCGGTATTTTTGCGACTCCATTGCGGCCGTCACCTCGAACTGCGATCCGTTCGTGGCATACGTGTAATAAAGATGGGAAGAGGTCTGGTTCACCGGATCGACGGGAAGCGAACCGAAGGGCGATCCCGAACTTATCGACGAAAAATCGATCGGCACCCATCCCGTCCCTCCGGGACCCCGGAAGAAGGTCGACGATGCGCAATGATACGACCCCGAAGGAAGTGCCTGGATCCCGAGGCCCTGGCATGCGTCGCCGGCGGTCGTCGTCGCAAGCGGATCGGGAACGGACACATAGACGGACGACGCGTTCCCCAGCGAAAACGACGGCGCTCCGTTCTGATCGGTAGTGTAGAGATTCACGGCCGACACGAGCGACGACATATCCTGAAGCCGGTTTGCATCGCGGCCCTGCGCGAGAAGCTGGGCGGGATTGAGGGTAAGCACCACAACGACCGCAAGGATCGCGATGATCGCAATGACGACCAGAAGCTCGATGAGGGTGAAGGCGGAACGCATTTTACTGCATTCATAGCGAAACGGGATCCGGAATTCCATGGAATGTGACATATAGCTCTCGGCGATTCAAAATCGGTTCGTCAGGACATTGTCCCGATGTTCCTGAAATTGGCGCCGAGGTACGGCGTGTCGAGCGGTACGTTGAGCTGAGGTATTCCCGGCGCGACATGGAGCCCTTTCAAGAGCTCCGAATAATCGAATACGGCCACCGAAGGGTTGGCGGCGGGAAACACGACCCCCGCGACAAGAACATTGCTCCCGACCGGGAATGTGCGTATGGCAAAATCGGATCCGTCCCCCGCGGGAACGACGATCCCCACGATCACGGGACTGCCATTGTCCTGCAGAAGCAGGTAATAGGGCGTCTGCGATCTCGTTCCGGGATCGGGGACCACCTTCACGATCTTCCCTTCGATCGCAAACGAGCCCGGAGACGTAAGGCCGCTCACCGGCGAGAGCGCATACGTCTTCCCCTGCGCGGTCACCGCGGTTCCTTCCACGGACATCCCCCCTATCTTCACGGGCGCCGCGGGAGCCGTCGACGATGCCGCAGCAACCGCCGCACCTTGCCCTGCGGGCGACGAAGACCTGCGGGCAACGATCACCATCCCCGCAACGATGACCGCCGCCGCAAGGACGATGCCGCCGAACAGGATCGCATTTCTTTTCTCGTTCCTTCGTCTTCGCATTGGAAAATGTGACGCGCTCCCGGAATCTCCCGCATTACGGTCGTGCTATGCTCTTATTCTATCACGACCCATGGTTTTACGAGCACTTTGATCTCCTTGCGTTCGTCCATCGCCCGGTATCCTTCCGCAATATCCGCGAGCGGGACGGTTTTCGTGAATATCGCCGAAACATCGAGCTTCCCCGAAAGTATGTCCGGCATGAGCTCCGGAATGTAGTGCGCCGCGGGGGCGGGCCCGCCCTTCACGCCGATGTTCTTCCAGAAGAACTTCTCCACCGGGATCGGTGCGACGCCGTGCGGCACGCCGACCGCGCCGATATTGCCGCCCGCGCGCACCGCGCCGAACGCCGTTTCCCACGACTCCGCCGTGCCGACGCATTCGAGCGCGCCGTCCACGCCGAGGCCGTCGGTGGCCTCCTTGATCGCGCGCACCGCGTCGTCGCCGCGCGCCGCGACGATATCCGTCGCACCGAACTTCTTTCCGAGCGCCGCACGATCCTCATGGGTGCTCACGAGGAATATTCGCGATGCCCCGAGCCTCTTGCTTGCCGCGACCGCGCACAATCCCACCGCGCCGTCGCCTACGATCGCCACCGTGGAACCGTTTCCGACTTCCGCGCACACCGCCGCATGATGCCCCGTGCACAGCACGTCGGTGAGGGGTAAAAGCGCCGTCAGCATGTGTTCGCCGAGAGATGCGCCGTTCGGGACCGGGAACAGCGTCCCGTTCGCGAGCGGCACCCGGACCTTCTCGCCCTGGCCGCCGTCATTTTTGTCGCCGCCCCATCCCATCCTGTTCCTGCAGGCGGCGGGCATGCCCGCACGGCACTCCGGGCATGTGCCATCCTGAATGAAGAACGGCATGACCACGACGTCCCCCACCTTTGCGCTCGTCACCTCGGAACCGATCGCCTCGACGACGCCCATGGGTTCATGGCCGATCCGGCCGTCCTCGGGAAACGGCGTGAGGCCGCGGTAATACCAAAGATCCGAACCGCAGATGCACGTATGGGTGATCCGCACGATCGCATCATCCGGTTTTTGGATCGCCGGATCGGCGACCTCCCTCACCTCTATTTTTCCTTTCCCTTCGAAAATCGCTGCTTTCATAATCGTTGTTGGTTATGGTATTTTACCGCATATATTCTTCGTCCGCGACCTTCTCCATCCACTCCACCACCTTACCATCCCTGTCCTCTTGAATGGCGATATGCGCCATCGCAGTCATTGAGGACGCACCATGCCAATGGCGCACGTCCGGTGGGCACGATACGACATCTCCGGGCCGCATCTCCTGCTTTTCCTCCCCTTCGATCCGTGTCCAGCCACATCCCGATACGACGATGAGCGTCTGCCCCATAGGATGCACATGCCACGCCGTACGCGCTCCCGGCTCGAAGGTGACGAGCGCACCATGCACGTGGCCCTCGGGACCCGGAGCATCGAACAATGGATCCAACCGCACCGAACCCGTGAACCATTCTTCCGGACCTTTTACCGAAGGCTGTGAACCGTTTTTTATGATGCTCATTCGCTTTTATTTTCTTTTTAGTCTTACCTGCGTCCTTGCGACGGTTTTAGTCTCGCGGCGGACCTTTGGCAAACGCTCCTCATCCGCAACCGGAGAAGCTTGCCGCCTTTTTTATTATATATCGCCCAACATGTATCCTGCGTTTATTTCTATCGCTGTGCATTATGGGCGAAGTAGTCCCGGAAGTAGTCCCATGCGTTCGCCGAAGGAAATGGCGCCGCTATGCTTCAGTAAAGCGCATCCATCTTTTCACGTGTTAATGGGCCGAAGAATCCCGTATTGGGAAGCCCATGCGCATTCTGCCACGCCGCAAGCGCACCGGCGGTCTTTCCGCCGAAATACATGGATTCATGACCCGCCGAACCCGAACCATCCGCGCTCACCGGATAGCCGTTATCATTCAGGAATATTTGGAGCTTCTTCACGTCCGACCCCGTGGATCCGACAGTAAGATTTCTCGTAAAGGCGCCTACCAATTGAACGTTGAGCTTTTCGATAAGCATATCAAGTTCCGCCGTGAGCGATCGAAGAAGCGCGATGGATCCCTCAGAAGCGCTCGCTCCTCCCGATCCGCCCGCCGAAGGATTCGTTCCCGAAGGGACGCCACTGCCACCGCCGCTACCTCCGCCGCCGCCAGCGGAACTCGCGGAACTATCGGCGAACCCGCCTCCACCGCCGCTACCTCCGCCGCCGCCAAAAACCGACCCGCCGCTCGATCCACTCCCGGCCTGTCCATTCGTCGGTGAAGGCGTCGGCTTCGACGATGCGCTCGATGATGCCGTGGTTACCGGTTGAGGATTGGCGGTGATGGTGGATGTCGTCGTGACCGCGGAGGCATTCGCCACCGTAACCGCTTCATTCGCGCTCGTACCGACGTTCCCTGCCGCATCATAGGCCTTCGCACTCACCACGTGCAATCCGTTCGTCACCCCTGCAGTATTCCAATTCCAGACGTAGGGCGCAGAAATGTCGGTCACCTGGAGGATGCCGTCGAGATAAAACCCCACTTTTACGACGCCGACATTATCGGAAGCAGCTGCAGTGACGGATACCGTATTCGAAACCGTGGCGCCGGACAGAGGCGAAGCGATTGCTACCACGGGAGGGACGGTGTCGGCGCTTCCGCTCGCGGCAACGATGTCCATCCCGACCATCTCATAGGGCGCGGCGCTGTAACCGCCGCTGTTGTAGCTGAATGTCACCGTGGACGCACCGGCGCCATAGGATGCGCCCGCATTCTCGGCATTCACGCCTTGATAGGAGAACCACGGGGTCTCTGTGACGGGCGTGGGGACCGTCGCCACCGATCCCACCCCCGTCACCGCCATATCTCCCGATGCGCTCGTCACCGACTGCGACCATGTCGCTGCGCTACCGGTGGTACCGATGCCATTCGCGAACGTTGCTGTTCCTCCGGCCTGGTTCGCGCCCGTCACGGAGAGCGCACCCATGTCGGCCGATCCCGTCGAACAGCCGTTCGTCCATGTTGCAGCGAGTTTCTTCGCACCACTCCCGGGATTCACGAGGCCCCAGAGCTGGGTCATTCCCGGATCGGAGATGTCCGATCGACTTTCGATCAACGTCATCGCCTGATTCGCA
>JAJYDL010000033.1 GCA_021777495.1 bacterium | reverse complement strand
ATCATGGGGTAGGGACGCAAGGGCGCCCCTATTTTTTAATCGTCCCTCTTCCTCGAGGAGCTTGAGCTTCAATTGGGTCGCGCGTTCGGCATCGAGACGGGTGAGAGGGGGATCCCCTGACTGGTTCACGAACCTCATTGCCGCGCCAAGGCGGGGATGGATGAGGGAGAGCTGCCGATGCATCTCCTGGCAGATCTTCCGGTATCCCGGATGGCCCTGCGGGGATGTGCGGAGCTCGAGGAGATGGAACGCCTCCCGCGCATTCATCATGAAGCGGTACCGAAGCCGGTGTCCGAGGAGCGTCGCGTATTGCGCCTCCTCTGCGAATCCCGCATCCGTCATCGCACCGAAGAGGGATTCCGATTCCGCGAAACATTCGCGGAATCGCGCCTCGAACCCCGCTTCTTTAATGAGATCGGGAACCTCGTAGCCGTAGTCCACCGTGAGATTCTGCCATTCCCATGCATCCACGATGCGATGGCGCTGGAGATCGCGGAAGGTTCCGTAATCCGCCGTCACCTCCCATTCATAGTGGAGCTTTTCGAGCGCGCGGCCCGGTTTGTGGCGCCGGTTCATGCGCGTACCCATATAGGCATCGAACACTTCCTGCCTCCGCGCGAAGGGCCATGCAGCGACCGCGGCGCGCAGCTCCGCTTCCGAAAGCGTGCTTGTCTCGAAGAGCATATCGGGTACGAGATCCATCTCGTCTTTGATGGATGCGCCGATAAGGCGTACCGGTTCGGAGAAGTCGGCGCTTTTCTGAGGAAGATAGCGTGCGGCGAGCGATCGCAAGGTGTCTTTTGTCTCGCGAAGGTACATCACCCATGCGAGACCGCGGTCCGGCAGGTCTGCGCGCTTGAGGAACGCGCCGATCACTTTGCGCGATTCCCGGAGGAGCATGCGCCCCGCCGTGTTCGCTTCCTCGAGCGGTTCGGCGAGAAGGCGTCGGATCATCGCCTCCATTGCCTGTGCCGATGCAACGATGCCGACCGTGGATTTCGTCGCCACGGGAAGAAGGGAGCGCGCAGCGTCGCATGCCTGCGCGCGCGTGGCGCCGCGCCACGCGATGAGCTCCGTGCGGTCGCCGTCCGGCGGGACCGCGGGAGCGGGATTCTTCCCCTGTACGTATTCGGTCGTTCCGCGGACTATCTCGGAATAGAGGTCGAAGATGCGATCGAGCGATGCGCGGTATCTTTCCGCAAGCGCATTCGGAAGGTTCATCGGCGTGAAATACCGGTATGCGCCGTTTTCGTCCTTCTTATCGTAATAGATGTAGCGGGTCGATTGTTCGAGATAGGAAGCGAGACGGCTTCGTTCGATCTTTTTCGTGAGGAGGTTCGATGCGTCCTCCACTACGGCTGCGACCGTGATGAGCTGCTGCACCGAGTCATCGCCGTAGCCCGTGACCACGCGATCGATGAGTCCTTCCGCACCCTGATCTCCCGCCGTCGCAAACTCATCGAGGAAGATCTCCCGCAGATCGCTCCCGCGGCGCGAGAGGCGTGCCATCGCCGCTGCGGCGAAAAGGGGAGAGGCTTTGTCCGTGAACGCGTATACGGGACCCTCGGCATCGGTCACGATCTTCCTCAGGAGCTCGTTCCCTTCCGGGGTTATCACGACCCTGCCGTCGTCCTTTTTGCTGATATAAGGATTCGGGGCATCCTGTGCCATAGTGCCTCAATAATAACATACCCTCCGCAAGTTCCTGTATTTGGCTTTTGAGGGAATGGGGCTTATTATGGAGATATGCCCGGTGAGGGCTTTTTTGATGGGACGCGACAGTAACTTATCCACATTTTCATCGTTTTCTATGGTAGACGGCGGCGACAACCAGGAACTGGATCTCATAAAGGCGGCCGTCGGGGGCGATTCCTCGGCCTTTGGCGTTCTCTATGACCGTTACCAGGCGATGATCTATCGCTTTGTGATGATCAAAGTGGGGCGTCGTGAGGAGGCCGAGGATATCACCCATCAGGTCTTTCTTTCGGCGTGGCAGAGCGTCGGTACCTACCGGCACAAGGGCTTTCCGTTCTCGAGCTGGCTGTACCGCATCGCACGGAATCAGATCATCGATCATTACCGTGCGGGCGCGAACCGGAAAGGGGAGGTGAGCATCGAAAAGACCGATCCCGAATCGTTCGCCGCCGCGGTGGATTATGCGGGCAATGTCGCGGCGAAGATCGAGCTTGAAACGGTGCGTGCCGCGGTTGCCCGGCTGAAGCCGGACTATCAGGACGTCATCATCCTCCGTTTCGTCGAGGACATGTCCCTCAAGGAGTCGGCGGTTGCGCTCGGAAAATCCGAGGGGGCCGTGAAGCTCCTTCAGCACCGCGCGGTCCGCGAGCTCAAAAAGGCGCTTGCCGGCGATCCTTCACTCTCATTCGATATCCAATGAAGCTTTCCCAGATTTTTGCACAATTCAGACGAATCGATCCCGACCCGCAGTATTCGGAGAAATCCAAGCGGGTGATTTTGGCGCATCCGAGGGAAACGGTTTCCGTACGGGGCGCGGGCATCATGGTGTTCCTCCGCGCGCTTGAGACGGGCGCGGCCCTCGTCCTCGCAGGATTCTTCCTTCTTCTTGCGACGGGGAGCTTTTCCAGGAATAAATATCTCGCGCCGGTGCGCTACTCGGTGATCGATCCCACCGGATTGCAGGCGGAGGCCCAGGCGATCGATATCCAGATCCGTCTCGCCAACCTCGATTATTCCGAAGCGACTTCCACGGCGGCCCAATCGACCACGCCGGTGGCGGGCACGGCGGCGCATCTTTTCTCCCTTGCCGCGAAGGACGCCTCTTCGACGGCTTCCTCGACGGCGACAGGGATCGCGGCTTCCTCGACGGCTTCCTCGACCTCCCTTTCCGTGAACGATGCGCTCCAGGCGCTTTCCCAATGATGTTGCGGTTGAATGCGGTTTTTCTCTATAAAATGCATATTCCATCAATGGATCGCGCACGATTGATCGGTATTGCAGGGATGGCGGCAGGTATCGCCTGTGCAGCCCTTTTCGTATCGGGGATCCCCGCGGTGCATGCGGATACGGCCGGCGCCGTGCCGACGGCGAACGCGGATACGGTGAGCACCACGACGCCTGCCGTTGTTCCCGGATGCGGCATTTCGAAGGACGACATCGCGAAGATCGCCGCCGTTCAGAACGATCCCACCCTTACGCCTTCCGAGGAGGTGGTGGCGGAGCTTGCGCTGCGCAAGCAGCTTATCGGGCAGGTGGTCGCATGCGCGCAGAACGAAATAGCCTCTCTCCGCACGTTCCTCGGCAGTGCCGCAACGTCGACCTCCGCCGAAACCCAGATCGAGCGGCAATTGCAGGGGCGCCTCGATGATGCATCGAACTTCTATACGATCGAACTCGGCAAGCTCGGCACCGCCGGGATCGCCGGAACCAAGGCCGTCGCATCCGATGTGCTTGCGTGGCGGGAAGGAACCTATGCGCCCCTCGCGGCCCAGGTGAACGATTTCGTGCTCTGGTCCGGGAATCAGGAGCTTTTTGCGACCGCGGAAAGCCGCATGACCCAGACGCAGCAGGCGGTATCCTTCCTCGAGAGCGCATCGAGCAACGCCGATCTCCAGAACGCGTTCAATGCGGCATATGCCTCGTTCGAAAGCGCGAAGAATGCGAATGCCGCGGCGCAGAACGCGCTTCAGCAGTCGCTTCCTCCGGATCAAACGCTCGTGCTCATCAAGCAGTCGCTCGATTCCCTCCAGTCCACCTATCAGCAGTTCTTCAGCGTGAGCGGGATCATCCAGAAGCTTCTCCCTCAGTAGTCTTTTCGCCTCATACCGACTTCGCCGCCGCAAGCGCGAGTATCTTCCGCGTTCCCGCGGCGCGGAGGGCCGTTGCGGACTCGGTGAAGGTCGCGCCCGAAGTCGTCACGTCGTCGATGAGCACCACTTTTCCGGGCGCCCGCGCCGTTCGTTCGCCCGGCCGCGGAAGGACCGCATAGCAGTTCCGCACATTCAGCCGCCGTTCGGCGGGATCTTCGATGTCGCTTTGCGGACCGCGGTGCGCCGTGCGGACAAGCACGTCCCGCTCGATCGGGAGGCCGAAGAATTCCGCCACGCGCGCGGCGATGAGTTCCGCCTGATTGAACCCCCGTTCCCGCCGCCGCTCCTTCGCGATCGGTACCGGGATCACCGAGAATCCCTTGAGGTCGATCGGAAGCCGCGCGGCGTAGTGCGCAATGACGTCGCCGAGCGTTCCCGCGGCCGCCTTCACCCTTCCGAATTTGAGCGCATGGATGAGGGTGCGGAGGACCGGATTCCGGTAATTTCCCGCGGCGCCGAGGACATAGGGAGCGCGGGGATGGCAGGCGCTTCTCATTCCCGGAAGCGCCGCGGCGCACGTTCCGCAGAATGCGGTGCGGTGCGGGACGATGGCCATGCGGCATTCTCCGCAGAGCGCCCCGCGTGCGATCCGTGCGCCGCATGCCGCGCACGCCGCGGGGAAAAGCAGGTCGATGAAGAAGCCCGCATCCATGGTATGATAGTAGGGCGAAGCGCGTAAAATATCCATCAAGACGCACGGCATCCTCATGCGAAATCCCTTTGCATTCATTCAGAAAAGCATTTCATCCTCCGCGCTCGGCATCGATATCGGTACGACTTCCATTAAGGCCGTGGAGGTGCGGCGCGGGTCCAAGGGGCCCGCGGTCACGAACTACGGACTTCTTGAATCGAGCGGATATCTCGCTCGCGCGAACCAGGCGCTCCAGACGAGCGGCCTCAAGATATTCGAGGACGGTGCGGTGGAGCTTTTGAGGGCGCTCGTGGGGGAAATGGGCGCGTCCGCGACCGACGCCGTCGCCTCCATTCCTCCCTTTGAGGCGTTCACCACGCTTCTCGATTTTCCGGCGATGAAGCAGGAGGAGATCCAGCAGGCGATCGTATACCAGGCGCGGCAGTACGTTCCGTTCCCGATCGACCAGGTGGCGCTCGATTGGATGAAGGTTGCGGATTATACCGACGACAAGGGTTTCGCCCACCAGAAGATCCTCCTCGTCTCCGTGCCGCAGGAGGAAATAAAGAAGTATCAGCGCATTTTCCAAAAAGCGGGCCTCACCCTCCGCGCGCTCGAGCTCGAGAGCCTGAGCATCTCCCGTCTCCTCGGCGGCGATCCCACGTCCTCCATCATCGTCGATATCGGCAGCCGTTCGACGAACATCGTGTTTCTCGAACGGGGGATCATGGCATGGGGCGCGCAGAGCGATTTCGCCGCGGCGTCGCTCACCCAGGCGCTCGCCACTTCGCTCGGCATCAACCCGCTCCGCGCGGAGGAGCTCAAGAAGGAGCGCGGTATCCTCGGTACGGGTCCGAGCTACGAACTTGCGTCCATCATGATCCCGTTCCTCGATGCGATCGTGAACGAAGTGAAGAAGGCCCAGT
>JAJYDL010000011.1 GCA_021777495.1 bacterium | reverse complement strand
TTCCGATCTGAAAATCAGTTTTTAATAAGGAAAACTCGCACAATTTTTGCAATGCTATATCAATATCGAAGTCCACCAAGACCCTTCCAAGATCAAAAATGTAGGCTTTCTGCTTTTGGGGATTGAATTCACTCATGATACCTTCAAGTTCTACGAGAAACATAATAACATATTTTATGAAATATTGCAAATTAATGAATTTGACCGGAAAAGCATAAGTCGATATAATCTGCGCGGAACCCCACAACCGATTAAGGAGGATTTCGGATGCACTACCACGATGCACTCTACGGGGATGTCTCTCTTCCCGACGTGATCGGCGAACTCGCCGACACGCCGGAAGTCCAGCGCCTGCACCACATCTCGCAGGACACGATCCCCCGGAAGTGTATTCCGTGGGGAGCCGTGAGCCGTTTCGAACACAGCATGGGCGTATGCTCACTCTCGACGCTCGTCCTACAACGCAACCCGTTACCCGAGCGCGAGGCGCGGCTGCTCCCGATCGCGGCACTGCTCCACGACGCAGGCAATCCATGTTTCTCCCATCTCACCGAACCGTTTCTCAAGGAACTTACCGGCAAGGACGGCGAATCGTTCCTGGAGGAGACGCTCCATAACACAACCGCCGACGCCATTCTTGATGCGGAAGGCTTCTCGCTCGAAGAAGTAGTGCGCTGGGTCACGGGATATGCCAAGCCGCTTTCGCTCGTACTCAACGGCACGATGGACATCGACAATCTGGACAACGTAAACCGTTACTGGTTCACGGCCCGGAATGGCGAAATCCTGTTCGACGCCCCATCCATCGCCTCATCGTTTATTTTCAACCAGACGACGCAGGCGTGGGAACTCGACGATCGTTGCTTCGCGGAAACAGAGAAGTGGCAGGATGCCCGCGGCAAAGTGTACGGCCTCGTGTATGGCGATCCTCACCAGAACGCCTGCATGATGCTCTACCGCGCCGTGGCCATCGCTTTCGCCAGAGGGGAGATCCAGAAGTGGTTTTTCCACCTCACTGACAACGAAGCCTTGGAGTACCTCGGTTCCCAATGTAATCCCAACAGTAGCCGCCTCGCAAAACGCGTCGCGTATCGGGTGTGGCATAAAGAAGTATTCTCCATCGAGACCACCGCGCCATCACCGCGTCTGCGAAAATTCTGCGAGCCCTGGGACGCCCGCACGATTATTGCCGATCACCTCTGCAAGGAACTACATCTCCCTCTCCGGGCGATCTGTGCCTATGTCGGCAAGGGCAAGGACAAGCGCCGAATCGAACTTCCGTTCGTCGACAAACACGGCGTGCGGCGGTTCGACCACGACAGACACGATCCCATCTATCGGGTAAAGATCTACATTGATCCGGAGTTCGAAATCACGGAAGAAGAGATCGAACGTTCGGTTCGATGCATCATCAGTTAGCTATGAAGCGCATGAGAGGAAATACCCTCGCATGCGCTTTTTCTTTACCAACTCCTATCTCAACGCCACCTGCGCGACATGCTCCAGTTTCCACTGCGCAAACCAATCCGGATGCTGCTGTTGCTCCTCGTAGGTATACTGCGGCTCAATGACCCACCATCTCCCCGCGGGCAGACCCATTGAAGTAAGGTCTGAATAATATTCGGCAAGCGGCAAAGTCTCGCTGGATTGCACGAGCACCATCGCGTGACCCACCGTGCCGCTCGCGTTTTCTACTTGCATGACAGCAGAATGGACTCCCGCAACCGAAAACGCCGCACTCGCAAGGATCGAATAACTCTTGCAATCCCCCGATTTCAAACCGAGCGTTTCCGCGGGCGCGCGCGGCGTTTCCTGCATGTCGCGTTCATAGGTAAGGTTGGCATCGATAAAATCGAGGATCTTCTTGATCTTCACCGCATCGGAATCCGTAGAGGTCACTCCTGCCGCATAGGGAGCGAATACAAGCGTCTCCAGCTGCTTTTCCGCAGTCATCGCGGCATCGCTATACGTGCCGGAGTTTTGCTGGCCCGTCAGCGAATTGTAGGTCAATTCATAACTCGTCCCGCTGTTCACGTTATTCGCGAGCTGTGCCCAAAAATTCACTTCGCATTGTGATCCATACGGGCATGATGCCGAGCCAAGATTCTGCGCGGCGCGGATTTTGTTGTAATAGTCCTGGAGCGTGTTGCCGATGGTAAAAAGCTGTGCGAGCTCCTGTTGTTTCACAAGTTCGGCCTGCTGATCCGCCTCCGTCGTTTGTGCCTGTTGATTTTCCGTCTTGAGATTCGCAATCTCCTGCTGCGATGCCTGTTGCTGGGCCTGAGCCTGTTCCTGCTCTGCGGCGACCTGATTCTGCTGCTGGACCGCGATCGATTGTCCGCCATTGGCTGGTTGATTGATTGCCACGGTGTATTCGACCACAATCCACGCGCCGGCAACACCGACAAGAAGGCCGGAAACGGCCCATGCCCATCCGGGAATTTTCCTGGTATTCGTCATGGATTTGTTACGCAGGAATTAACGCATGCTTGCTGCGTGGGAAACGTCCTGCATCCCAGGGTATTACTGCAGTATTCCCACGTTGTCGTGGAAAAGAGCGAACTATGGCTCACACAGCTCGCGTTGCACTCTTGCTGGAGCTGATTTGCCTGCAGTTGATCGTTTTCCTGCTGCAGTTGCCCCTGATTCGTTTGGAGCTGGCTATTCTCCTGCTGGAGTTGATTTTGATTCGCCTGCAATTGGCTGTTTTGCTGTTCGACCGCATTCAGCCTTGTGTTATTCTGCTGTTCAATCACGACCGCTCCATACACGATTGCCGTCACGATCACTGCAATCAAAACACCGAGAAGTATCCATGTTCGCCTATTTTTATCAGCGCTGCCTTTTTTGTTATTCTCTTGTTCCATCACATTGTGTCTATTAGTTTCGATCGATACACCTCCGCAATGGGCTCTTCGACCAAAAAACCCACCACGTAGGTGGTGCCTTGCGGCACCCGTACCCGTTTCCAGGTACGGCCCGTCAGAGCTACCCCACATGATGGGTTTTTTAGCTCTGACGGGACTTCATTGCCATGCCCCAGCGATGCTGGAGTTTAGGCGTATTCAGTTATGGATTAAGAGTAGCACGAACCGCGAGGAGTTCAAGGCTAAGCTGTGATAAAATACGGGTATGAAGGGCGGAAAAGAAAAAGAGGCTCATCCGAAGCCAAAATCAGAGACAGTAAAGAAATCACTCACCTACGTCGTGGTACACCAGGAATCTGCTTTGAGCATCGTGAGGCAGATGCTCGGTGCCGACCAAATCCTTGTTGTTAAAAAAGATACCGTGCCCAAGGAGCTCTTTCTCACCCAATCCGGCGAGCTGTACCGAAGCGAAAATCGCGCCCAATTCTCATTCATATTCAAGGATCGCCGCGCGACGCTTCTTAAGAGTTTTGCAGGGGAAGGAAATGACTTGATCCCGAGTACGCAACTTCGAAAAGAAAGCGGTTATAAAAATGCGCAATCATTATACAAGGCTATTGATGCCATTAATGCGATTACGCGGCGTGAGCTCGGCATTCCGGAAAAGGAATTGATCGAAAGTCGCGCAAAAGGCTTCCGCGTAATCCCGGCATATAAAATTATCCCGGAAAAGAGATAGACTCCACTCATCGGCCGAGTGGAGTGCATAGCCAAAAGTAAGCGCCTTAAAGTGGCGCTTTTTTCGCCTTAAAACTCTACTCGCGCTCCAATCGACCGCCTGAAAAAATGGGCTTCTAATAAATATATGGAGTTTAATGAAAAAGGTGCTCTGAAAAATACGCAGGGTACATTTACGGAAAAGTGCGCTGAAAAGCGAGGCCCGGAAACCTCAAATGTCGCGGGAGGATTTGATGCGACTGAAAATAATAAGGAGGCGCATCAAAAACTGAAAAAGCAGGAAAGGAACCATAGATACTACGTCCGCCACATTGAGCAGCTTCAGGAGAAAGCGAGGAATAGATACTACACGGCACGAGAAAAAAATGAAGCATCAGCGGACGGGACTGAAAAAGTATCTGAAAATATAACTGAAAGCGTCTCAAACTACGGCGAATCGGCGGCATTCCTTTTTTTCCTCGTCTCCGCGATAATAGCGCTGGTTGTTTTTACGAGAAGATCAAAACAGGAAAAAATATCAGCGGCGACAGTACCTCTCTCTCCAAAATATACCCGGTTCGACATCGGCGGCGGGAGATTCATAGATGTTCAGACTCCATTAAATTTAAGTAGCTGATCCGATGATATTATCGGATGAACAAATTACAAGATTCCAGACACTCTATAAAATCCGCTTCGATAAGGAAATCAGCCGAGAAGATGCGCGCGAACAGGGCATGAAGCTCGTCAATCTCATGAGATTGATCTACCGACCAATGACGGTAGCGGAATATCGAAAACTGCAAAAACGTCGTCGCGAGCTGAAAAAATCCGCCTTAAAGGCCCGTAAATGAAGGACTTTAAGACAAGAGAACGGATGCGTAAATACCGGCTTGCTGGCGTCCACTCTTGTGTTATCATAGCTATGCACATAACCATCGGGCTTCGCGGGCTTTTGTATTTAAAAAGGGGTAGCTCCGTACAAGCGTCCGCGAGGATGGTTGTGTGCAACGGGGCTATCCCTTTTTGAACAAAAATATGGATAATCAAACGCAAAAAATTAAATATTTCATCTACGCCCGCAAATCGTCCGAATCCGACGAACGGCAGGTTCAGTCGATCGACGACCAGGTGCTCGTGATGAACGGCATCGGGAAAAGTTATAACCTGAAAATTGCTGACACGATAACGGAATCAAAATCAGCCAAGGAGCCTCATGGCCGTCCGGAGTTTGAAAAAATGATCGAGCGCATCAAGCGCGGCGAGGCGCAGGGCATCCTCGTCTGGAAGATCGATCGCCTTTCGCGCAATCCGATAGATAGCGCGACCATTCAATGGCTTCTCCAAAAAGAAGTGATCGCATCGATCCGCACCCCGGATCGCGAATATCGGCCGGAGGACAATGCACTGCTCTTAAGCGTCGAGAGTAGCATGGCGAATCAATATATCCGCGACTTGAGCAAAAATGTGAAGCGCGGCCTTAAAAGCAAGCTCAACAAAGGATGGATGCCGGGAATCGCCCCGATCGGCTACCTCAATACGAAAGTGGAAGCGCGTGGAGAAAACTATATCATCAAAGATCCGGAGCGGTTTCCCCTTCTCCGCCGTGCGTGGGAAATGATGCTCACCGGCAACTATGTTGTACCGGACATCCTGGAGAAACTGAATAACGAGTGGGGATTCAGGACGCGGCTCGGGAAAAAGAAGGGGAACAACCCGATGGCGCGAAGCACCCTCTATGCGATCTTCACCAATCCTTTCTATGCGGGCATCATCCCCTACAAGGAACTCCATATTGAGGGCAAACACGACCCCATGGTCACGATCGAGGAGTTCGATCGCGTGCAGCTCATTCTCGGCAGGAGGGGCAAACCGCGCCCAAAGCGCTATGAATACGCCTATACGGGACAGATCTTCTGCGGCGAATGCGGCGGTTTCATTTCGGCGACTTTTAAGGAAAAACTCATCAAAAAGACCCGCAAGCTGAAAAGCTACACCCTGTATTACTGCACCTGTGCTCGCCGGAAAGGAGGGGCTTGCACCCAAAGCCGCTATACGAATGAGGAGGGCATCGATGAAACCATCGAGCGTGAGCTTGAGTCGATCACTATCCTTCCTGAATTCAAGGATTGGGCGCTCACCGTTATTGATGAATGGAGCGACGAGGAAATCGACGGGCGCGTGAAGATCCGCGAGACCCAGCAGAAGGCCATTGACGATACCCAGAAACAGCTCGACAGCCTCACGCAGATGCGCATCCGGGAAATGATCGATGACGATGAATACCTGCGCGAGAAAACGCGCCTGAAAAACGAGCTTACCGCCTTAAAAACCAAACTGCGCAACACAGAAGACCACGCAAGTGACTGGATCGAACTCACGAAAAAGACTTTTGAATTCGCCGCCTACGCACATAGTGCGTTTCTTTCCGGAGACGCGAAAACAAAGCGGGAGATACTTTCGACGGTTGCCCACTTGAACCCGACACTGAAGGACAATTTGCTCAGTATTCATGCGGCAGAATGGTTCGTGCCGATCAAAAAACGCTATCCTGCGATAGAAGCGAAAATTAAGTCATTTGAACCAGCGAAAATGCAGACGCTACAAGGGCGAAATGAGGTATTTGCCTCACTCCGTCCAGAAGTGCGCGGGCGACCGGATTCGAACCGGCGATCTGGTCCGTGACAGGGACCCGGGGACGGCCAGACTCCCCTACGCCCGCACTACGCGCCGTGGCCGCGGCGCACCTCACGATTTTAAGCGCTTTGGCCCGATAAATCAACCCTTCAGGAGAGCAAGGAATCCTTTCTCGTCGAGCACCGGCACGCCGAGCTTCTTCGCCTTGTCGAACTTGGAACCCGGCTCCGCGCCGGCCACCACGTAGCTCGTCTTCTTGCCCACCGATTCGGACACCTCCCCGCCCGCGGCGCGGATGCGCTCCTTCGCCGCCTCGCGGTCCATGGACGCGAGCGTACCCGTAAGGACGAACGTTTTCCCCGCAAGCGCGCCGGCCGCGGGTCCTTTCGCCGCGGCAGATGACGCGGCCACCGTCACGCCCGCGGCGGCGAACCGTTCAAGGAGGGACTCGTTGCGCGGTTCGCGGAACCAGTCATGGATGCTCTTTGCGACGATCGGCCCGACATCGGGAACCTCCTGAAGATCCTCGAGAGAAAGGCCGCGGAACGCGCTCGCGATGCGTGCGATGGGAAGCGCGCCGCCCTGCGCGGGAACGGATACGTGTTTCGCGAGGGTGTGCGCCGTCTCCTCACCCACATGAAGGATGCCTAGGCCGTAAAGGAATCGCGGGAGGGTTACATGCCGCTTCGCCGCGATCTCCTCGACGAGGTTCTCGGCGGACCGTTCCCCGAACCGTTCGAGCGCGGCGATGTCGCCCTTCTGCAGTTCGAAAATATCCGCGGCATCGGAAATGAGCCCTTCGTCGAGGAAGCGGTCGATGATCTTCGGTCCGAGCCCTTCGATGTTGAACGCGGCCCGGGAGGCGAAATGGAAGAGCGCCTCGCGGTGCTGCGCCGCGCAGGTCTTCGAGGAGCAGCGGGAGATGGCGCCCTCCCGCACGACGGGCGAACCGTCCACGGGGCACCGCGCGGGCATCCTGAACGGCCGCTCGCGCCCGGTGCGGAAGTTCGGAAGGACCTGGGTGATCTGCGGGATCACATCCCCCGCGCGCTGGACGATCACGGTGTCCCCGATCATGAGCCCCAGGCGCGCGATTTCATCCGCGTTGTGGAGCGACGCGTGCGTGATCGTGACGCCGCCGACGTTCACCGGCCGCATGACGGCGACGGGCGTGAGCGCGCCCGTACGGCCCACCTGCACCCTCACGTCCTCCACGACCGTGGTCGCCTCGCGCGGCGAGAATTTATACGCGATCCCCGCGCGCGGGGTCTTGCCCACGATGCCCGCCTCGGCGAAGGTCCGGTTATCGTTCACGAAGATCACCGTACCGTCGATCTCGTACGGCAGCGCGTCGCGCCGGGCGGGATCGGCCCAATGGTCGCGGAACGCCATGGCGTCCTCGAGGTCCTTCGCCGGCCGGCAATCGGGGTTCGTCTTGAACCCGAACGCGGCGAGCAGGATATGCTCCTCCTCGTGCGCCTTCTGCCCGATCTCTCCCACGATGTCGTACTGGAACGAATCAAGCCGCCGGGACGCCGTCACGGCGGGATCGAGCTGGCGGATGGATCCCGCGGCCACATTGCGCGGATTGGCGTACGGTTTGCCGCCTTCCTTTTCGATCCCGCGATTGATCGCCGCGAACTCTTTCTTCGTGAGGAACACTTCGCCGCGCACGACGAGGCGCGCGGGCGCAAGATCGTATTCCTTGGGATCGAGCCCCGCCTTCCGCACATGCGCCGCGGCATCCTCGGCGCCGCGCAGCCGGAGCGGGATCGCTTCGACGGTGCGCAGGTTCTGCGTCACGTCCTCGCCGACAAGTCCGTCGCCGCGCGTCGAACCGCGCACGAAGACCCCGTTCTCGTATTCAAGTTCGATCGCAAGCCCGTCGATCTTGAGCTCGCAATAGAAGGGCTGCGATCCCGCCCCCTTCGCGCGGGGCGCGCTCGCCGCCGCGGACCTCCCGAGATAGGCATCGAGCCGCGCGCACCACGCACGCACGTCTTCCTCGCCGAACGCGTCGTTCAGCGACGTCATGCGTTCGGCATGCCGCACCTTCGCGAACTCCTTGAGCGGCACACCCGCCACGCGCTGCGTGGGCGAATCGGGCGCCGCAAACTCGGGCCATTCGGCCTCGAGATCGAAAAGCTCCTTCTTCAGGGAATCGAGTGCCGCATCGGGAATGTCGGAACGATCGAGGACGTGATAATCGTAACGGTATTTCTCGATCTCGCGCGTGAGCGCGGCGATGCGCGCCCGGGCGCGCTCGCGGGCGGAATCCTCGCTCTGCGTATGATGTGGAACGTGGCCGCGGGCCATTGTGGAAGAATCGTATGATGGTTGTTATGCGCCGCACCTCCCGGAGGAACCGTCCCGCGATGCCGATTACGGATCGGTCGACGTGGATCCTATGAGCGAAAGGGAGAACGCGCGGCGCGTTCCCGCCGAGGTCCCGAGCGTGATCGCGCCGACCGTCGTGCTCGTATTCGCGCAATCGGATACCGTCACGCCATCCGCCGCATAGCACGTCGTCGTCCCCGCGGCGCCGCTCGCCGCAAAGACCGGAACGGAAGGCGGGCAGGGAACGTGTCCCGTGATGCCGCAATAATAATCGTCGAGCGTCCATTCGACCTCCGCATCCGCGGCAAAGAGCGCCTTCGCGGAATTCTGGGTGTCGTTCGCCGCGCGGAGCTGATAAAGCGTGAGAAGGCCGGCGATCGTCGTCGCGCCAAGGATGGCGGATCCGAGCGAAAGCACCGCGATGAGCATCGCCTGTCCTCTCCTCCGCCCTCCGTTGCGCCGCGCGCGTTCCGTATGCATCGTCATGTCGCTACCCTCTTATTGTACCTCTTATAAAAACGACCGCCAGGCACATGGTGTGGCTGGCGGAGGAAAAACGATAATACGATGAAAGCGGAAAAACGGAAAGAGCAAATGTGCTCCGGAGGAAACAACGTACGAATGATGCCGTACTTGTTTCCTCCAGAGCTCCCCAGAGGGGCAATTGGGCGATGAGCGATCGCGGTAGAGAAGGGGTGAGAGTACGATACCCCTAACGCGATACAAACAACGGACGCCCGCTACACACAATATAAAGCCGAAATATATGGATTGTCAAGGGCCGCTGGCAGGCCCGGTAAGGCCTGCCAGCGGGCAAGGGGCTATCGGTTGCGCCAGATGATGACGCCCCGATAGCCTGTCAGTGTGCGCACATGCGCATCCATGTTCTGCTCCAGGCGCAGGTTATGCGCCCCGGCGAGGGTGCTCGATACGGTCTTGGCGGTGACCAATCCGATGGCGGCAAGGCGCCATCGTCCGCCCCGGCGGTACAAGCGGTGGCTGATGCCCGAGATGCCGGCATCCAGTGCGACGTTCGCGGCAGTGACCCCGAACGCGTTCCTGTTGCCGAGAAATCCGGCCCAACCCCCTTCCGTCACCGCGTACTGCATAAGGAAGGTTCCATTCTCCCTGTATGCCATCGGCGGATGCTGCAATCCCCGGTCCGTGGTCCAACCATCGAGCCACGTCGCTCCGGCAAAGGTTCCCTGGGACATCAGGTAGAGGAAGTCGATTTTGGTCGGCTTCTTCTTTTCTCCTGAGGTCGTCGGGTCCCCGTTCCGGTGCGGGAGGAACAGCGTTTGGGCGGCGATCGGCCGTACAAGACCGAAGCACACCGCCGTGAGCAAGCACAGACGTGCAACTGCAAATTGCATACGTACTCTCCTTTTTTATGTGTGGTACACGGCGCTCTCTACAGCACCGCGTATAAATTTTAACATATTTATTGAAATTGTCCAGCTTTTCCCTTGACGAAGGCCGCGGGAGGGCGCTATGCTCACAGTGGAACGTACGCCTTCCGCGCTCCGTTCCGCATTCTTTTCAACAAGGAGGAGCCCTATGGGCGCAAGCTCACGAACGATCCCCATCCTTCTCATGAAGGTACGGGGGCTGGACCTGGACCTCATCACGAAGATCGCGGGGGCCAGATTCAAAGGGACCTGGCCGCCCGAACACGAGTACGAGATCGCGCGGCAATACAGGAAGTTCCTGGAACTGCTTGCGATCACCGCGGAGAGAACGACGATCATCCCCCCCACGGAGGACATCCACAGGTTCTGGAAGGTTCACCACAACCACATGGGACTGTACTATACGGACATCATCCATGTGACGGGACGGTTCGTCCCCTGCCCCATGCTCGCGTTCCGCCGCCGCAGGAAAGTGGAGGAAACGAAGGGTCTCTGGCGGGACCACTTCCACGAGGAATCCCCCGCGGACCCTCCCCGGGAAAAGAAACCGCTTTTCGGGAGGATCTTCGGCGCACGGCGCACGGACAATGCCGCCCGCACGGGCACCGCGAACTGATACCGCAGGATCCGCATCCCATCCGACCCCGCATGCCGCACAGGCGATCGCCTCGGCGCATGCGGGGCTTTTTTCAATGCAACCCTATCTGATATTCATAGAGGCGCCGATAGACGCCGTCCTGCCGGACAAGGAGCTCTTCATGGGAGCCGCGCTCCACGATCCTTCCCTTCTCGAACACGAGGATGACATCCGCCTTGCGGACGGCATCCGGATCACGGATTGGTCTCCGATCTCCCGGGGTTCGACACGGTCACGCTCACGTTCGCGCTCGAGCTCACCGAAGTATAGGTGTTCGTGCCATAACAGGTGATGGTATAGACCGTGTTCTGCGTGGGAGCATCCTGCGTACTCCCTATCGCCGTATCGGAGGAACCGTTCACACTCACCGTCGATTGGTTGCCGAACGCGCCGCCGGACATCGTGCAGGAGCTCACGTTTTTGCAGGAGTAACTGAGCGTGGTGGATTGCGGAATGAGCACCGACGTCGGACTTGCGGAGATCGAACACGCGGGAGCGTTCAGAGGATTCTTGATGTTCACCACATTGACCGTATCGGATGATGATACATTCTTATCCGCGGCAAGCGTCGCGATGCAGGTGGCGGTGGAAGCGGAGGAAGGCGAGAGGGTCACCGGATTCCCGGAACCGATGATCTGGCCGTTCTGCGCGCTCCAGATGACCGTCGTGCTCGCGGTGCCGGTCACCGTGGCGCTGCACGTCGCCGTTTCCGCATGGGTGATGGTCTTCGGCAATGCCTTCACGCTCACCGAGGGATTCCCTCCTATGCACACCCCCGAACAGCCGCCGGGCACGAGCACACCCGCGGTCGCGAAGTACGAAGAACTCGCGTTCGAGACCGCCTCGATGTTCGCCGAACCGGGGGCCACGCCCGTCACGACGCCGGTCGAGGGATCCACCGTCACGACGCCGGTATTGTCGGACGAGTACGTCACGTTGTGGTCGGTGGACCCGTCGCTGTAGGTCACCGTACCCACCGCCTGCGCGGTGGCGCCGGGAGCGATCTGATTGGGGCTGACGGTAACCGACACGCTCTTTACGGTCGCGGACTGCGTGATCGTGAGAGTGGCGGCGATGTCGGTGGGAGAACCCGAACAATTGAAAGATCCGGGAGTATTCGGGTTTGTACAAAATGTCGACGTCCCATTAATGATCACATCCGCATGATACGTTCCCACCGGCATGGAAAGCGCGCCCGAGGAAAGCGAGAGGGCAAGGGAGCTCGTCGCGCCGTTCGCACCGCTTTCGCTCGCGCCGTTCGTGATCGTCCCGCTTCCCGTGTCCGGCGTAAGCCATCCGCCCTGGCCGGTGTACGTGGTGCTCGCGCTCCAATCAAGCGCGGACCCCGCGGCGCCCGAATTCTGTATCGTGATGGTGCCCGTCGTGCTCGACGCGGTGAAATCGAGAGGCGAGGGGGTGGTGGTCGCGCTGAGCGCGGGAACGGGGTTCCAGAGAATGGTATATGCGGGGAATGTGCTGGAAGTTCCCGTAAGGGAGGGGTCGGGACCTCCCGAACAGGTATATACCCCCGCCACCTGGGTAAAGGAACCGGACGCACAAGATGTCTGTGCAAATGCAACGGACGCAAAGGCGTTGCGGATATAGGAGACGATATCCTCCGCTGAAGCAGGACGATTTGATGCAAGACGATTATTCCGGATTCCCGCAAAGGAATATAACGAACCCGCGGATCCCGTAGTAGGACTGACGAACGTTATATCCACCCCATTCGAATCAAGCGGCCGATTCGCATAGGTCGCCTGAGTCTGATCGATCGTGGTCACGGTGCCATTTCCGTCGGAAAAGATCCACGAGCTCGTCACCGCGCCCCCCGTCACATCGTTCATGGAAGCCACAGTCGCATTCGTAACTCCTCCCCCTCCCGACCCCACCTGGATCGTCGTGCTGAACGGCGTCCCAAACGAGAACGTTCCGTTGTTCATCTGCCATGTTTCGGTATACGTTCCGCTTGCCGCGGGAGCGACGAGGGTTGAGAGGGAGAAGACCGCGGAAGATCCGGGGAAGATCACCGTAGATGTCCCATAGTAATATTCATAATGAGCAGCAATATGTATCGTGGTGGTCGAATTGCAAATATTATTTCCACTCCCACTACTACCCGGCCCGATATACCTCGCGGCAAACGCGGTAGAAATCAGAAAACTACTCTTGTCGGCAATTGTATTGTTTATCAAGTTTCCACCCGTCGTATTGGGATAACAGGGATTTATAACGGTGCTCGTTGGGGCGACATAGGTTGTATTAATGGGGACTGTTTTTGAATAAGACAGGGGATCCGGTGTTGGCGAAAACTTCCCACTCACATGGGGGAACATATCCGTGGTTCCGTTATAGATATAGTTCACCGTACAGGATTTCCCATAGTTGGTCGACGTTGCGATAGGCGCATCGGCGATACCGTCACCATTGGTATCAACCTGGCAGGTGCCCGTACCCGCGCCCACCGCAGCACCCTTTTGTGAAGGCCAGGAAACGGTTCCCGTGTTCTTCATCGTAATCTGAAGCGGCTGACCATCTGTGCCCGTCGTGCTCGTGGCGCCGGGATTCGTGCTCGTGGGAATATTGCTGCTTACGGGCTGAGCATTGTACGTGACCGAACCCGCCTGCACGCCGACCACAAAACCGTCCGTGGACGCATTGCTCCATTTATCGAATGCGCCACTGCTCCAGCCGCCTCCATAGGGGGTAATCCCGGGCGTCACCTGCGTATCAGAAGGATTCCAGCACGAAGGGCTTGAAACATTATCGACGGGAACATTGAAATCCCATTCCAAGGGGAAAAGCGAAAGTGTTACATTCGTAAGCACGGTCCCCGAAGGGAGCGGCCGCGTCTGGGCCCCGATGACGATATCGCCCAGGCGATTATGGAGCGTGGCGGTAGGAACACCGCAGGACGATGTCCCTCCGTCATTGGGCCCCGCCCCTGCGATGGCGGAATAAGGATTTGTCGTCTTGCCCGTGGCCACGTCATATGCCCAGGGCGTCCACGCCACATGGCAGTTCGTCCCGTCATCCTGGCAGATCTGGACGCCCACCCGGAAGTCCACGCTGAACGACGATGCATTGAGATAGATCTTATGGGGCACCCCGCTCTGATAATCGGAAGGGTTGATAAGATACCCGGAAGCATCGAGGATCGCCTGGCTCGTGAACGACTGGGATACCGTAGCGGTCGTCGTCACGGAATATCCATAGACATTGAGGCCGAAGACGACGGTGCTTGCGGGCGCGGACCCTTGCGCCTTCGCGGTATGCGGCGAAGCAAGGCGGAAATATCCTATTCCCGCAACGGCGATGACGGCCGCAACCGCCGCACCCCCGAACCACCCGTACTTCTTGAATATATGTTTCATGATGTTATTGTCCCGCAGTCCCCACGTATGTCGCGATGACCTTTGCCCCCGCATTCCCAGAAGGCGCCTGGGGAGTAATGATAATACCGAACGATGCGGATGCCTGCGTTGCGAATATCTCCTTGAGCGTCGGATAATCGGCTTGTTTCGTGATCGTCCATCCGCTCTTCGTCACATACGCCGTATATGCCGCGTAGAGTGCGGCGGTCGAGGAAGGCGAGACCCATTCCGCCGTATACTGGTTCGTGCTCGAGGAATAATGGATGGAATAGCTGTTCGTGATGCCGGCAAGAATACCCGGGGATCCCCCCGAGCTACCGCTCGCGGACCCCGCGGAGGCAGGCGAAGTGCTTGCGGAAGCGCCGAGGATAAGGCCCTGCGGGAACCCCGCAACCACCTGTCCTGCGGGCGCATGGACCGGTGCGATCATGGCCGGCTTCGGCGCGGAAGACCGCAGCATCCAGGAAACACCGCCCCAGACGGCGGCGATAACCACCACGGCAATGCCCACCCATACCCAAAGCGCCTTACGGTCATTCATGGTTTCATCATAACAAACGGACCCGTGCGGGGGTGTGGATAACGGGAGGGACGGGACAAACAAAAAGCCCCCCGAAATTCCGAGGGGCTGCCGCGTATGCCGATGATGATCGACGCACGAGGCGATGATGTTACTGATTCGGTTGGACGTCGCAGGCGTCCCGTTGGCAGGCATACAGCCAGTTGCCGTCGGGAGAAACCTGGAATCCCACGCCGAGGAGTGTTGAGGTTGATGCGAGCGGCACCGCGACCGCCGCAACCGTACCCGGGGTGGGCGCGACCTTGGCGAACGTGCTCTTCGGGTGCGTGGGATCGGTGAGATCCGCGTACTCGACGATCACGTTGCCATGGACGTCGTCCGCCGCGATCCGGATGGGATTCCCGGAAAGCAGTGTCGGCACGCCGATCTCCTGCATCGTGCCCCCGTCCACGAACACGAGCGACTTGTCGTGGTTCGACAAGAGCGCCACGGTTCCGAACGCCGGCCCTTTGCTGTTTCTGAATGCGACCACCTCCCAGCCTCCGTCGACAAAACTGCCGCCAGTAGGCGTGGAAGTGAAAGGAAGCGCATACGAGGACACGAGATTGGCGTTCGAAGCATCCGTTTTCCAGAGCATCGGCGTCCCCCTTCGGGAATACGTCCATGCGTAGGTTGCGGATGATCCGGGCACGCCGCCCATTGCGACCGTCCAGGGCTCCGTCCCCAGTGTCACATCGTACACCGGCGCGTTGTTCACGCCCATCTGGAAGCACGACAGCAGGTTTGCCGTCGGACTTGCATAGGGACGCGTACCGCACGAGTATCCGTTCCAGGCATCCTGACCGATCCAGGCGCCCGTATTGCCATCGGAAGCGGCAACAACACCGCTACAAGTTGAGGTGGAAAAGTTACAAGTTGCGCTTCCGAGTCCAGTTGCAATATCCCCTGTTGCATTATCTATTGGGATACTGAACTTCAATCCAGAAGAAGCTATGCTTCCGTCCGCCACCGCTGTTGCCGTCCCATTCGATACGGAAACGTGGAATGCACGAATGTAGCCGTTGGTTCCCGTAGTATTCCCCTGCGCTTGGTCGTTCTCATAAAGTTCACCGTCCGGACCGAGCGAAAGGGTATTCTGGTTCCCGATGAACGCGAAGTAATCCGTCCCGGAGCAGGTCACCCCATCCTGTTCACAGATCGTGAATCCCAGCCAACCCGGTGAAAAATGGGGCTCGTCGAGGTTCACGCTAAGCGTCCACTGGGTCGATGTCAGCGACACCGTTGCAAGAAGCGATCCTGGCGCGGTGATCGTAATGACATCGGACGAAATGAATCCCGCACCTTCCACTACCGTGGTAAGAATACCGGGCGAATCCGCATACACGACCGGAGACCCTATCCCCGTGATTACAGGCGCCGCCTGGGTCACGGTGATCTGCGCGGAGCCGGTGATGCCGGACACCTGCGTAACCGTGGCCGTGACGGTGGCGGTCCCCGCGCCCGAAGGCGTGAAGGTTGCCGTCGTCACGTTCCCCGAAAGGACCTGGTTGCTGATGGTCCCGCCGGCCGCGGTGATGGTCACCGCGGGATTGAACGTGCCGGTGCCGACCGGCGTCACAGTGATGGTGGACGTCTGCGCCGTCGTAATGCTCGACGGGCTGGCGCTCACGGTCACCCCTGTGATCGCGAAGGTCACGGTAATATTCAACTGCCCCGTGATCTTCGGATTCGCGGTGGACGTGGCGACCAGGTTGGCCTGACCGCTGCCGACCGCCGTGATCTTCCCGGTCGAATCGACCGTGAAGACGGTGGGGTCGGACGAACTGAGCGTGCAATTCGAGTTCGTCGAATTGTCGCTCATCGTGACGGTGCAGGATCCCTGCGCCGTCTGGCCCGGAAGCATCGACGTGAGCGTCGACGCCGGGGTTACGGACACTACCGTGGGAGGATTGCCTCCCCCGCCGGTGCCCCCGTTCAGAGAACCGCTCCCGCCGCAGCCGGAAAGCTGCAGCGCAACGGACACTCCGAACACGAAAAGCGCAAAAGCCTTCAAGCTGCGCATAACTCTCTCTCCTTTTTCAGGTTGTATTCATAGCAGACGGATGCCTGCCTGTTATTCTTTTAGCATTTTTAAGCAAATTTGTCAATTACCGGGCCGTGTGGCGGAATATGGTCCGCGGAAAAAACGGCGCCCATGGCGCCGCGGAACGTGCAGGGATACGGAGGGATACGGAAGGGTCCGGACGGTTCAACAGCCCCCGGGACCCCCTCCGGGGACGCAGTCGATCTGGCGCGCGCTCACCGTCGTCTGGAACTGGAGCACGTCGTTCGAGACCGCGGGGTCGCTCGAACTCGGCGCGGCGCCGATCGCGATCGTGATACGGGGCGTCCAATGGTCCCCCTCAAGATTGCCGAACAGCGTGAACGTGAGATTCTTCACCGAAATATCATTGCCCGTGATGGCGACCGGCGCGGTACTCGACGCGAGCGAATCGCTCTTCATGAGCGCGCCGTTCTCGAGGGAATAGTTCACCTCGGATCCCTCGGCGGTGTAGTAATCGAGCGCATTGCACGTCCATACGGGAAGGTCCCCGTTCGCAAGGGCATCCGGGGCGGAAGGATCGGAATAGCCGGAATCGCCGATGGTGCAGCCGCAATAATTACCGGACCCCGCGGTGTTGTTCGGGCTGTTGCTCCCGAGCCCGTGGCAGAACAGATAGCCGGTGCGCTCCTCGCGGGCCATCTGCTCGAGGACGAGCGTCATATTGCTCTCCGTCGAGATGAGCGACGCCACCTGGCGCTGGGTGCGGAGCGCGTTCACGAACCCGGCGGACGCGATCGTGACGACGATCGCAAAGACCGCGATGGCGACAAGCAGTTCGACGAGGGTGAATCCTTTGCGCATGGTCATGGATCAGGGGTGCCAATTATAGAACGTGTCCTCGAGGGTGACCGATTGTCCGGCGATGCCGTCGCCCGTCCAGCTGACCGTCGAGACGACGTCGATCGTGCTCGCGTCGGGACGCGACACCTCCACCACGCGGGAGAAATTGGTCTTCGTGGCGCCCTGGACCTTCGCCGCGTCGGCGGAATCGTAGTACATGCCGGCCCCGGGCGCGGTGCCGCTCGGCTTGAAGTAGAGCGGGTCGGACGTGGAAGATCCCTGCGGCGAAGGACACTGGTACGTTTCGAAGTCGACGTAATAATAGTTGCTTCCTCCGGAGGAGAACGGGAAGCAGCTGCCGCTCAATCCCCCGCTCCATCCGTTGGTCTCCTGGCCCTGGGCGACGCCCATGTACACATTGTGATCGACGAGGCTCTTCGCGATCTCGATCCCTTCGGATGCAAGATAGGTTGCCTTTGCCTCGTCGGCCGTCTCGCGCTGGAGCGAGAACGAGCGGGAAAGGAGCGCAAGCACGCCGAGCATCCCGACGGTAAGGATGCCGAGCGCGGCGATGGCCTCGATGAGGGACTGCCCGCGGCGGCGGCCGGGCCTTCCGTATGCTGCATGCGAGGGAATATGGTCGTGGTTCATGATCGCCGTATCAGAAGCTTACCTGTCCTTCGGGGTTCACCGTGATGGGCGCCGCATTCTTCCCGTCGATGGTCGCCAGGCACACGACGGAAGCGGACTGGGGCGCGCCGAGAGACCCGGGCGCGGTCGTGTAATACCGGACGAGCATGGTGGGATTGGGCGGATAGAAAAGGATGGCGGAAACGGCTCCTCCGTTCGCCCCCTCCGCGTTCGTGCACACTGCGGGGAAATTGCCCGGAGGAACGATCGCCACGCCATCGGAAAGAGGCATTTGCCAGCTCGATGGCGAATAAGGCTGGATATAGGCGTCGTTCTTGCCGAACCCGACGGCGGTCGTGCTTGCGAGGGAAGGGCATCGGGTGCCGGCCGGAACGGGTTCATAGGCGAAAAGCGAATAGGTCTCGGCGGTGTAGTCGAACAGGACGCCGAACGCGCAGGCGTTCTGCGAACCTCCCGAAGCGGTGGATCCCCCGTACGTGGCGAGCGCGAGCTGCCGCGCCTGAAGCATCATCTCGGCGACCTTCGCCGTCTCCACCGTAAGCGCGTTCTCGTTCTGCCCCACATGGCTGTAGCCGATCGCAAGCGCGGCGAAGAGCGACGTGATGCCGATCACGACGAGCATTTCGACAAGCGTGAATCCCGCGCGGGAACGATCGTTTCGTGCCATATCCTCATTGTACCACCTTCCCGGCGCACCGCTCCCCGTCCCCGGGACCGTGCGGCTCAGAACCGGACGTACCATTGCAGGAACTGGTACCCGAAGAAGAAGACGAACGCGGCGCCGAGCGCGAAGAACGGGCCGAACGGCAGGGATCCCTTCATGGTGCGACGCCCGAGCGCGATCGCGGTAAGGCCCACCGCGGCGCCGATCACGAACGCGGCGCCGGTGGCGAAAAGGATATCGGGCCAGCCGAGGAGGAATCCGAGCGGGATCGCGAGCTTGAGGTCACCGAGGCCCATTCCTTTCCCGCGGGTCATGGCGATGAGCGCGCCGAAGAACGCCCCTCCGAAGACCGCGCCCGCGATGCGGCTGAGCCACAGACTGCCCTGCAGGCCGAAAGCCGCGGCGTAGATGCCGAACAGCGAATGGTTCGCAAGGCCGAGCGCACCTCCGAGGAATACGGCGAAAAAGAACGCAATGAGGGCAAGCGAAAGATTGAGGCCGTCGGGAATGATGCCGAGCCGGATATCGATGAGGGACATGAGGAAGAGCGCTTCGAACGCGACGATCCAGAACACGGAAAGATCGACGAGAAGTGCTCCGCCCGCCCCCGCCACGGTCATGATGCGCCACGGCACGAGGACGAAAATGAGCCCCGATACGAGTTCGGCGAACGGATACTGCGCGCTCACGCCCGCGCCGCAGGAGCGGCACCGTCCTCCCTGGAGGATCCAGCTCGCGAGCGGCACGAGCTCGAACCAGCGGAGGGTGCGGCCGCAATGCGGACAATGCGACCGGCCGCCGATCGCGCGCGGCGAAAAGAGCGGCGCCGTCTCTCCGCCGTCATACCGCACCGCGACAACGTTCAGAAAACTCCCTATTGCAAGGCCGAATAGGAAAAGCACGATCCACAGCATGGGTTCATTGTACCATGCCCCGCGCGGGCGGCATGCCGGCGCGCGGACGATACCAAAAATCCCGCCGAAGCGGGATTTCGGAAAACGGGACGGAAGGACCTAGAGCGTCACGCAATAATCGGGGACCTTGCAGGCATTCGGCGCGCTCGTAGGCACGTAGCTCGTGAAGCTGTAGTTCGCGAATACGCTGTTGTTCTGGTTCTCGAGCGTCGCGCCGAGCGTATAGCTCGTGCCGTTCGCGGAGCCGTAGAAATAGCTCTGATGCGGATAGGAGGGATCGTTCGGGATGTTGCTCGCGCTCGAAATGACGCCGCTTCCCACGACGGCCGACACCATTCCCGCAAAATCATTGCTCGCATCTCCGGGACACGCCGTCGTATTGTCGACGGCATTCGGATAAAAGCCGCATTTCTGATAATAAAGTTCGAGTCCGTTCTGGATGCCCTGAAGGTCCGACAACCGCCGTGCGTCGCGGCCGGACTGCTGGGCGGGACCGAGACCGACGATCACGATCGAGGCAAGGATCGCGATGATCGCGACCACGATGAGTATTTCGATGAGGGTGAAACCCTTCTTGTATTCGATTGTCATGGTTTCAATGCTGACCGGTTGATTGTCGACCTTTCCAACGTATAGTTCCATTGTAGCATATCCCCCTTGTGGATAAGCGTTCCGGAACGCGCCCCGCCGTCCGGAATCAGTGGATGTTCGCGGTGAGGTTGTAGATGGGGATGAGCACCGATGCGAAGAGCAGGCCCACCATGAGGCCCATGCCGATCATCATGACCGGCTGGATGAGGTCCACGAGATTGTTCGCCGTCTGATCGGCCTCTCGGGTATAGATTGCCGCGACGCGCGCGAACATATCCTCCACCTTTCCCGTGGTCTCGCCGACGGCGATCATCTGGGATACGAGCGGAGGGAAATATCCGGGATATTTCGCGATGCTCTCCGAAAGGAGCGACCCCTGGCGCACGCCGTCGGCGATGTCGTGCACGACGTCGCGGTAGAGCGAGTTGCCGAGCATGTGGCTCAGGATCTCGAGCGACTGGGCGATGGGAATGCCGCCGCGCACGAGAAGCGCCGCCGCGTTCCCGAACCGCGCGAGCACCACCGGCACGAAGATGTTCTTCGTGATCGGGAGACGGATCTTCGCCTCGTCGAGCACCGCCTGGCCTTCGTCGGACTCGGCATAATTGATACCGAGCACGCCGAGCGCGAGAACCCCGATAATGACCGCTGGCCACCATTTCTCGAGGAAAATTCCCGTCGAAAGCAGGATCTCCGTATACCAAGGCAGGGTCACCCCGTTCTGCGCAAAGACCGATCCGAGCGAAGGATAGACGAACGTAAGGAGGATGAACGCGACGACGGCGAACAGCATGAGGACGATGGCGGGATAGATCATCGCCGAGGAAATCTTCGAGGCAAGGTTCCCCTCCTTTTCCGTATAGTCCGCGAGGAAATCCGCGACCTCGTTCAGATTGCCCGTCACCTCGGCGGCGCGGACCATCTCGGTATAGTACGGAGGGAAGATGCGGCCCTGGCGCTCGAGCGCCTGGGAAAAGGAAAGTCCCGCGTCGATATCCTCGCCCACCTGATAGATCGCCTCTTTGAGCGGTCCGTTCACCGTCTGCTGATGAAGCACCTTGAGCGCGTCGTTCAGCGGCAGGCGGGCCTGGAGAAGCGTGGAAAGCTGGCGGGCAAAGATGATGAGATCCTTCTGCCGCACGCGGTTGAAGAACGACGAAAGCCGGTCGAGAATGCCCGGAGGCGCTTCCTCGATCAGCGCGAGCACGAAAAGTTCGTGGCTCGTGAGGATCGCGGCCGCGGTATCGCGGTTCGCGGCATCCACGAAACCGACCTGCATCTCTCCGTCCTTGGTTTTTGCCTGGTATTTGAATTTCATGCCTTAGCTCCGCTCGAGAAGGATCCTGAGCTCCGCGGGATTCAGCGAGTAGAGCTCGGCGTTCTCGAGCGACACCTCCTTGTTCTTCACGAGATTCACGAGCGAGCGGTTGAGCGTCACCATCCCCTCCTGGAGGGAGGTCTCTATCACGAGATCGATCTGGTAGGTCTTGCGCTCGCGGATGAGGTTGCGGATGGCGGGGTTCACGATCATGATCTCCGTCGCGGGCACGCGGCCGCCCGAGATGCGGGGCAGAAGCCGCTGCGATACGATGGCGACAAGCGTCGCCGCAAGCTGGGAGGTAACCTGGCTCTGCTGCTCGGGCGGGAATGAATCGATGATACGGTCGATCGTCTGCGCCGCGGAGTTCGTATGGAGCGTCGAAAGGACGAGGTGGCCCGTTTCGGCCGCGGTCATTGCGGTGCCGATCGATACGCCGTCGCGCATCTCGCCGACCATGATGACGTCGGGGTCCTGCCGCAGCACCGTGCGGAGCGCCGAGTGGAAGGAAAGCGCGTCGTTGCCCACCTCGCGCTGGGAGATCATGCACTGGTCCTGCGTGAAAAGGTACTCGATCGGATCCTCGATCGTGATGACGTGGTCCGAGCGGGTGTGATTGATCTCGTCCACGATCGCGGCGAGCGTGGAGGATTTGCCGTGGCCGGCCGGCCCCACGAGGAGGATGAATCCCTGGGAGAGTTTCGAGAGATCGTGGAGCAGCGGCGGGAGGTTGAGTTCCTCGACCGTGCGGATCTGCGCCGGCACGAGGCGGAGCACCGCGGCAAGATACCCGCGCTGATAATAGACGTTCACGCGGAAACGCGCCTTGTCCTCGAAGCTGTATGCGAAGTCGAGCTGCCGCTGCGCGAGAAGCTTCTGCTTCTGGTCGGGGGTCATAAGTTCGCCCACGATCCCCTCCATGATGTCGGGAGTGATGAGCGGTTCGCTCTGGAGCGGCACGAGCACGCCGTCGATGCGGAGGGTGGGGTGGCGTCCTACCGCAAGGTGAAGGTCGGATGCGCCCTGTTTTGCCGTCGCCGTGAGAAGGTTGTCGAGCCGCTGTTTGAAGTCGTCCATACCCTAATGATAACACAAAAAGAAATCCCCAAGCGCCGCTATTCTTCGGTCTCCCTGATGATCTCCTCGATGGCGACGATCCCGCGGAGCGCCTTCACGACACCGTCCTGCCGGAGCGTCGTCATCCCCTGTTCTTTGGCGGCCTCGGCGATCTTCTCGAGCGTGGCGCCGTCTTCGATGACGGCCTGGAGCTTCTTCGTCATCTGAAGCACTTCAAAGATGCCCGTGCGGCTTATGACGCCCCTCCCCTTGCAGGTGGCGCATCCCTTGGCGTGATAGATCTTGTACGGCGCGGAAAAATCTTTGACGACATCCTCGGGAATACCCTTGAGCGCGCGCGCAATGATGTCCTGGACATCGGCAGGCGCATCCTCGGCCTCTTTGCAATCGGGGCAGAGCACGCCGACGAGACGCTGGGCGATCATGAGATTCAAGGACACCGGCAGGAGGAACGATTCCACCTTCATATCGACAAGGCGCGGGATGACGCCGGCGCTGTTGTTCGTGTGAAGCGTTGAGAGCACGACGTGGCCCGTGAGCGCGGCCTGTACCGCAAGGCCCGCCGTCTCGCCGTCCCGGATCTCGCCGACCATGATGACGTCGGGGTCCTGGCGGAGGATCTGGCGGAGGCCGCTCGCAAAGTCATAGCCGATCTCCGGGTGCACCTGCGACTGATTGATGCCGCTCACGAAATATTCCACCGGATCCTCGAGCGATACGATATTCACGTCCTCCTTATTGAGGCGCTGGAGGAACGAATACAGCGTGGTCGTCTTACCGGATCCCGTAGGGCCCGTGATGAGCACCATGCCGAACGGCTTATCGAGGCCTTTTTCGATGAGCGTGCGCGTCTGCGGCAGGAGATCGAGCGCCTCGAAGTTCTTGAGGCCGGTCGTCGGATCGAGCACGCGGATCGCGATCTTTTCGCCGAGCGGCGTAGGGAATGTCGCCACGCGGAAGTCGATATCGCGGTCGAAAATCTTCGCGCGGAAACGGCCGTCCTGCGGAATGCGCGTCTCATCGATCTTAAGGTTCGAGATGACCTTCACGCGCGACGCCACCGGCTGGGCAAGCTCCTGGGGCAGCGTGGCTACCGTATGGAGATCGCCGTTCACGCGGAACCGGATGCGGAGCGAATCCCGCTGGGGTTCGATATGGACATCGGACGCCTTGTCCCCCACCGCCTCGCGGAACGTGTCCGCCACGATCTTGATGATCGGCGCATCCTCATGCGCCCCTCCTCCTTCAAGCGAGATCGTCCGCTGGGTGCTCGACCCTTCCTTCACGTTGAGGGACTGCACCGCCTTCTCGATCTCCGAACGGTACGGGGAATAGCGGCCGAGCACCTTCTGCCAGTCCCCGTAGGACATGAGATACACGCCGAGATTCACGCGGTTCTGCCGCGCGATGAACTTGAGCGCCTCCTGCGCTTTGGCATCGTCGGGATGCACCATGCCCACCACGAGCAGGTTGTCCTGGAGCGCGAGCGGAGCAAGCTCGTAGGTGCGCGCGGTCTCTTCGGGAACCATGGCGAAAAGCTTCGCATCTATCTGCGCCGCATCCACTTTCTGGTACGGCACTTTGAGGAGTTCGCTCTTGAGCTGGGCAACCGCGTCATCCGGCACGAGCCGGTCGCGCGAAACGATCGCCTCGGGCGTTTCGCCGGCGACGATCGCGTCCCGCTGGATCCTGGCGGCTATCGTCGGATTCAGAAGTCCGCGTATCTGAAGCTGCTGGAGGAATTCATCCTGGGTCATGCAATGGGATTGCTACGGCGCAAGGAACGGGTTCGGCCTGTTGAGTGCGGCGGGGCCGGTAGAGGTGGGAGCGGAGATGGCCGAGTGGAGACTCCCAAGGACGGGGTCCGCCTCTACGGTCTGAGGCTGGACGGGCGACTGCACGAGCGGCGCGACGGCGCTCAATCCGCCGGCGAGGGGAAGCGTGACCTGGGGTGCGGGCGCAAAGAACATGAAATATGCGGCGGCGGCAAGAATGACGACGAACACGAGCCAGCCCGCAACACCGAGCATCGGCGATTTCTTCCTGTCCTCTTCTACGACGATTGCCATGGTGGGTGGTTACGAAGATTGATAATATGCGACGACCGTCAGATTGTAATTATAGAGGTCCTGCGTACCGTTCACGGATGCGCCGGCGGTCGTCACGGTGGGTACCGGTTTTACCGAAAGAGCCGTCACGTCGAATATGCGCACGTTCGTTTCGAGTCCTCCGAGGAACGCTTTCAATGCTTCATAGCTTCCGGTCGCGGAAACCTGGAATGTGATCGATCCTGCGGGTTTGATGAGCGACGCAAGGCTCGCGGTGCCGCTCGCCGAAGCGGAAGTGCTCTGCGGCGCGGATTGCGTCGCGGACTGAAGGGAAACTCCGACGCTTTCCACGGTCATGCCGTTCGCAGCCGCAAGTCCGTAGATCTGCGCAAGGGCGCCTGCGGTATCGGGGCCGACCGGAAGCGCAAAGGCGATCGCCTGGGACGATGAGGACTGCGATTCCTCGGCGGTGATCGCACCCTGCACCTGCGCGGCGATCTTCTGCTGGGTGGCAAGGAACTGCTGGTCGTTCGCCACGGTGCCCTTGAGCGTCATGAGGTTCCCGTATTCCGGCTGGACGAGATAGAAGAACATGAAGACCGCGATCACAAGAATGAGAAGAGCGAGGAGGATGCCTGAAAATTGTCGGGTGGTCTGTTTCATGGTTTCACGGGATATGCCTCATGCCTATGGCGTGCTCGAAAGGAATACGGACGGCTTCATGACGAGCGAAAGGGTGAAATCGATACCCGACGCGGCAGAAATGCCGTTCTGCGAGGCGTTCGCGACGCTCGCGACGGCGACGCTCGCCACATCGGAAGAACCCTCAAACACGGCGACCTG
>JAJYDL010000010.1:12077-25834 GCA_021777495.1 bacterium | reverse complement strand
TTCAGACCGTCGTGAGACAGGTCGGTCTCTATCTGCTGCAGGCGTTACATACTTGAGGGGAGTTGGCCTTAGTACGAGAGGACTGGGCTGAACATACCTCTGGTCTACCGGCTTTGCCACCAGGTGAATTGCCGGGTAGCTATGTATGGAAGGGATAAGCGCTGAAAGCATCTAAGCGCGAAGCCTACCCCAAGATTAGGTATGCGTGGTTTCGTGGAAGACTACCACGTTGATAGGCTCTAGGTGTAATGCTCGCAAGGGCTTTAGCCGAGGAGTACTAATAACCCCGCCAACCATCCCAATGCTGACTTGCATTCGCTTTACCCTAAGGTGAAGCGATCTACAATCAAAAAGAAGATTTTGAATTCACAAAGAGAGATTTTTGTGTTTCGAGGGGACTCTCGGAGGCGCGAAGAGCGCCGAGAGGTGGGTGCGACGCCGGTAGGCGGCGACACCGTCCCCGAGGAATATAAAAATCTCTCTTTCGTGAGGCAAAACGGCTTTTTGATGTCGGTGCTTTATTCGGGCGTGCCCCACCTCTTCCCATTCCGAACAGAGAAGTGAAAGCGCCTCAATCCGATGATACTCATTTTATGGGGAAAGTAGGATGTGCCGACATCAAAGTGCCGTTTTTTTGTTTGCCCAAAGGGCTTGACCCGTGCCGGAAAGCCGCGTAAAATAGTTAAGTAAGAGAATAATTAATTTTTATAAATAAATGCCTTCCCGCGGAACAACGCATGCGCGGGCGCGCGCAGACCTTTCCGAGATAGTCTCTCTCGTGTTCCTCATGGGGCAATCCCTCAAGGAACGGATGCACAAAGGGATCGATCACGGGAAGTGCACGCTCCTCGAGTTGGAGGCTCTCCGCTACGTGGAAGCGGAAGGGCGTCCGCTCATGAGCGAGATCGCAAGGAAATTCCACGTGACCCCTCCCGCCGCAACCCTCCTTATAGGCGGCCTTGTCCGTGAAAAAATGCTTGCGAGGACGGTGGATGCATCCGATCGAAGGTCGGTGCGCATCGCGCTTACGAAGAAGGGGAAATTGCTTCTTGCAAAAGGAATGGCGCGGCGGGTGAGGGAGATGAAGAAGGCGTTCGCCGTTCTGACTCCCGAAGAGCGCGCAATGTTCGCGGAAATCCTCAGGAAAATAACCAAAACCAACCAATGAAGGAGCTTTTCATGAAATATCGCATCGCCGTCGCCGCAATCGCGGCGGTGTTCCTGTTCGGCGGCATATGGTGGTATGTACAATCGGCGAATGCCCCGGCATTTGCGTCGGTGAAAGTCGGCACGGGAAACGTGGTGGAATCGCTGAACGAGTCCGCAAACGTCATGACGGAACAGAGCGCGGGAGTCGCATTCCAGGAGAACGGGCAGATCGCCGCGGTGGACGTCCATGAAGGGAGCGTGGTGGCGGCGGGACAGGTACTTGCGACACTCGATGCTTCCCAGCTTGCGGCTGCGGTGCAGCAGGCGAACGCTGCGGTGGCCGCGGCGCAGGCAGCGGCAGCTGCAGCCCAGGCCAAGCTTGACGGCATTGCAAGCGGGACGCGGCCGGAGCAGCTTCAGATCGACGAGAATGCCGTCACGAGCACCAGGAACACGCTTCTCGTCGCCATCGGCAATGCCTATAGCGCAGCGGACGATGCCATCGAGAACCAGACCGACAATCTTTTTTCGAATCCCAAAACGAACAATCCGACGTTTCTCGTTCCGGTGTCGGATTCCCAGGTCGCGAACGATCTCGGGGCGCAGCGCGTGGCCATCGGTTCGGCGCTCGTGAAGTGGTACGGCAACCTTGCGGCGAGCAGCACCGATGTCACGCTTCTTTCTTCGGAGGCCGATGCCACACTTGCGGAAATCGATTCGTATCTCAATGAGATATCGCTCGCGGTGAACGGCGCGACGGCCGCGGTGACCCTTACGCCATCCCAGCTTGCCGCCGACAAAGCCTATGTGGCCGCCGCGCGGACCGAGGTGGAGGCGGCGATCGGCACCGATACCGCGGATGAATCGGCGCTTTCGGGGGCGAAAGATGCGCTCGCCCTCGCACAGGCGGGTTCGACCTCCCAGGATATCGAAGCGCAGCAGGCCGTGGTGGACCAGGCGAATGCGGGAGTGCAGCAGGCCGAAGCGGCCGCGGCAGGCGCCCAGGTGGCGCTCAACCATGCGACGCTCGTGGCGCCCTTCGCCGGGACGGTGCAGAATCTTACCGCCCAGGTGGGACAGGTCGTCGCTCCCGGAGCACCCGTCCTTACGCTCGTGAATCAGAGCGGCCTCAAAATAGAGGCATACGTTCCCCAGACGGACATCGCGGACGTGAAGACGGGCGATAAGGCCGCGGTCACGCTCGATGCATTCGGCACGGGGACGACCTTCCCTGCGGCGGTGACCACGATCGATCCCGGAGAGACCATGGTGAACGGTTCGCCCGCATATCTCGTGACGCTGCATTTCACCGGCACGCCTTCCGGGGTGCGGGACGGAATGACGGGGAACGTGCAGATCATCGAGGCGGAGCATGACGGCGTGGTGGAGGTGCCCACGAATCTTCTGATCGTGAACGGAAGCAGCAGCTTCGTGCTGGTTCCCCGGGCGGGCGGCACTCAGCAAAAGCCGGTGGTGCCCGGCATCCAGGGAAATAACGGCATGACCGAGATCGTATCGGGACTGCAGGCGGGCGACCGTATCGTCAACTTCTAACCATCACTAATTTCTATGAGCGATCACGAACGGAACACGGAGCATGCCGCAGCGGAGCGGAATGGGGCGGAGAAGAGGGAGGAAGAGCGGAAGAGCGGACGCACCAAGGTGATGGCATGGGTCCTCGTGGCCATTGCGGTCGTCGGCGCCGTGGGCGGCGGCCTCTATTGGTATGTGAGCGGTAAGACCGTCTATATCGATCAGTCCCAGATCGAGGCCCCGATCATAAGCCTCTCCCCGGTGAATTCCGGGGTGCTTGAGGCGGTGTACGTACAGGATGGCGATATGGTGACCGAAAACCAGCCGATCGCGCAGGTGGGCGACGAGATCGTGAAAGCGAAGACCGCGGGCGAAATCGTCTCGGTGAACAACAACATCGGACAGTATATGAACGTGATCGCGGGGCAGGGTACGGTGGCGACGATGATCGACCCGACCCAGCTTCGCGTGGTGGGCAATCTTGACGAGAACAAGGGACTCTCCGCCATCAAGGTTGGCGACCCCGCCACCTTCACGGTTGACGCATTCGGATCGCAGACATTCAAGGGTGTCGTGGACGAGGTGGCGCCGACCGCGGAATCGGGGAGCGTGGTGTTCAATATATCGGACCAGCGCCCCACGGAACAGTTCGCGGTGAAGGTCCGCTTCGATCCCGCACAGTATCCGCAGCTGAAGAATGGCATGAGCGCCCGTATCTGGGTATATACACAATAGTGAACGAGGCGCCGGCAAAGGACAATCTGCGATGGTGGGTGCTCTTCACCGTCATCTTCGGGACGTTCCTCGGCCGTCTCGATCAGACGGTGGTGAATCTTGCGCTCCCCAAAATAATAGGGGATTTCGGCATCAGCGTGACCGCAGCCGCGTGGATTTCCACGGCATATATTCTTGCGAATGCCGTATTCGTGCCGGTGTGGGGAAAGCTCGGGGATACGGCGGGACGCAAAAGGATCTATCTCATCGGGTTTATAGGGTTCACCATCGCATCCGGACTCTGCGCGATCGCATGGAACCTGACCTCGATGCTCATCTTCCGCATCATCCAGGGATTCGCGGTTTCGGCGGATTATCCGACAGCGATGGCGATCCTCGCGGTGACGTTCAAAGACATGAAGGAACGGGCCCAGGCGCTCGGCATATGGTCGTCCGCATTCGCGGCCGCATCGGTGTTCGGCCCCCTCATCGGGGGTCCGCTTATCGACAATTTCAATTGGCGCGCGGTGTTCTTCATCAACATCCCGCTCGGTATCATAGGCCTTTTTCTCGCGCTTACGTTCATCGACGAGTCGGTGGGGGAAAAGAAGAGCGTGCAGTTCGACTGGTGGGGATCGATCATGCTCGCCGCGGCGCTCTTCGGGCTCACCTTGGTGCTCGATCAGGGGCAGTCGTGGGGATGGACTTCGGCCGCGAGCATCTTTTGGTACGTGACGACGGTCGTGTTCGGGGTGCTTTTCTACTTCGTCGAACTGCGGCAGACCGAACCGATCGTGGACCTCGGGTTCTTCAAGATAGGGCTTTTCGTGAACACGCTTATCAATAACTTCATCGTGTTCATGGGCTTCATCGGCGCGATATTCCTGGTCCCCATCTTTGCCGAAACGTTTCTCGGATACGATGCGACGCAGACCGGATATCTCTTTATTCCGCTTGCGATAGCGATGATGACCGCCGCGCCTATCGGAGGACGGCTCATCGGAAAGGTGAAGCCGAGCGTGGTGATATTTTCGAGCACCCTTGTGGCGGGATTCGGCATGTTCATGCTTTCGGGGATCGACGCCCGTTCGACCGCGCTCGATATCATGATCCCGATGTCCATCATGGCCTTCGGCCTCGGGTTCGGCATGGCGCAGCGCACGAATCTCGTCGCGGTTGCGGTCCCGCACGAGGATATCGGCGAGGCGTCCGCCGTGCTCGCGCTCGTGAGGAACATTGCGGGCGCATTCGGGACGGCGATCTTCAGCACGCTTCTCACCTCCGCGACGAATATGAATGTGCTCGCGATATCCGCTCACAGCTTCCTGAACGGCACCGGAGAGGCGCTTACCCAGCAGTTCATCGCGCTTGTGGAATTGAAAGCCCAGATTGCGGGATATGCCACGGTGTTCGAGGTTGCTGCATGGATAATCGTCATCGGCGCCTTCGCGGCATTCCTGATCCGTACGCCGAAGGAAGATGCGGGAGGAGGAGAGCACGTGATGATACTCGACTGAGCGGGTTGTTGACTCGAAGTTCAAATATATCCCTTATAGGGAATACGTAATATTTGGAAAGTCCCGATCGTAGTAATAGGCATGAAAGGTCGGGAATAAACGATCCAAATTTTAGCACCATGATCGCTCGATACGAGGCACCGCAGACCCATGTTCGGCTGCTCAGGGACCTGAGGGAAATAAAGGCCGTTCTTGAAGTGGAATCGGAACTCATACGGACGCTGATGAGAATCGCACAGCAGCGCCACATGCTTCCGGCGGCGGCATGACGGCATCCTCTTGGAATACGCACGGGAACTGAACGGTGGACCCTGAACGATGGAAATGAAAAATTAATATTTCCCAAAAGGAAAATGGATTCCGGAAAATGAATGCGGCACGACATCGTGCCGCATTTTGCTATTGATACTGGATGAAGCTCGGTTGCGGGCTGAGGCGGAGCACGTCCTGCGGCGTCATAAGATGGCCGGCATTCGTATCGTTCTTATAAAAAAGCTTGAATCCGGTGAACTGCACGGGTTCGGGTTCGATCACGGAATAGTAGGTATTCAACTTTCTGAGTTCGGAGCCGAAGCCGTCCATATCCATGACGATCTGGACCTGAGGGAGGGGCGTGATGTCCGCAGTGTGGGTGACCATGGCTTGCGTGAAGCGATGGACGATGAGGATCTTCGGCGGAAGATGGTATTCGTTGACGAGGTTCGCAAGATAGTTCGCTGCCCAGTTGATATCGGATGCGTCCATGGTGCCGATCACCGTGCCGGGTTTTGCGCCGTTATGCATATCGAATTCGGGATCGAGCGCAAGCTCCACCTGGGGGAGCTCGAGATAATGCGCGAGGAGAGGCACTTCGGTCTCCACATTGCTCTGCCCCACCTGGACATCGAGGATCACGATGCCGTTGATGCGTGCCGCCATGCGGAGGATTTCGTCGATCTGACCCGCCGGCATGCGCGCGCGGTATTTTCCGTCCGCACCGGCGCTTCCCTGGGCCGTTACGGCGATATAATCGAGTGCGGGAACGGTGCGGGTGGAAGGGTCCGCGGCCTGCCACATGGCCGTGGTGCTCGCGAGCATGGCAAGCATCTGATCCTCGGGATATTCGCCGAGGACGCCCATCTGCGTGGAATAAAGGTTCCCGTAGTATGCGACGATTCTCGTGAAGGGAAGGAGCGCGCCGTCATCGGGATAGGGTGCCCTGCTGAGGGGTACCGGCCAAAGGGAAGCGATCTGGCTTCTCGCCGGCGCGATGGCGAAAGGAGGATATTGATCCGCGGTTGCCGAAGAAAGCGATGCCGTGGAGCTTTCCGCGGTGCCCGCAGGGGGAAGCGTCGCCGTTGAGGAAGCGGCGAGCGGGGTGGAGGAGGCTTTCCGTACCGGTGCCGGCGGCGGAGGCGGGATATGCGCAAGCGCAAGCATTTTTGCGTCGTAGGCGGCACGGTCGAGCGGGGAGAGCGGGGTTGCGGGATCGGCAAAGGTTTCCATCGCTGACACCGATTGCTTCGCCTGGGGCGTCGTCGTCACCGCGTTCACGGGCGCCCCGCCGTTTCCGCCATCCACATTGAACGTTCTCGACGATCGCATGATCGCAATGCCTATTCCCGCAATCACGGCCGCCGAAATGATGCTTGCGGCAACGCCGCGTGCGTACGCGGCGCGGTTCACGGGGTATTTCATTCCGCTATTATACCACGTTTTGAACGATATGCCCCCGTCGCACGCTTCACGGACGGCTACCGCACCTCGATGATGCGATAGTGCCGCGGACCCCGTGCGGTGGATACGGTGACGGCGTCGCCCGTCGTTTTGCCGATGAGCGCCGACCCAAGGGGTGATTTGTGAGAGATGCGGCCCGATGCGGGATCGGTCTCGAACGGTCCCACGATGACGTAGGTGGAGCGCTGTTCCGTTGCGGGGCCCGCACCGGCGGGAGAAGAGGCGACGACGACCGTGGAGCCGAGCCGCACGGCGCCCCGTTCGTCCGTACCGGGCGAGATCTCGACGACCCGCGTGAGCTGGTCTTCGAGGGTGAATACCTGGCGCTGCGCGCGGCGGAGGAGCGATTTCGCTTCTTTATAGGCGGCGTTGTCGGAGCGGTCGCCGAGCGCGGCGGTCTCTCCCGCTTCCGCCGCGAGCGCGGGGAGCCGGGCCTTGATCCGCGCAAGCCTTGCCTTCATGCGCGCATGGGCCTCTTTGGTGAGGGGGATGGGTCCGTGATCGTCGAGCGATGCGACTTTATGCCAGCGGCGCCGCGGAGGGGTGAGCATGCTATTTGTAGACGAGCATTAGGACGCCGTACGCATAGATAAGGATGTAGATCGCGCCGATCGCGGCATCCATCGTGCGGCGTCGGAAGTGCGTTCCGGCGATCTTATTGATATAAGTGACCATGAATGATCCTTGATTATCGTACATAGGGTCGAGCTTTCTCCGCAGGGATCGTTCAAGGAGGGTCACGGGACAGGTGAAGCGGAGAGGAAGGCTCGCGAGGAGCGTGATCGAAAGAACGACGATCTCCATGAACGCATAGGAAGGAACGGCGATCATGGCGATCGCGCCTCCGAAGACGAGGAGCGTCCAGAATATATGGAATCCCGCCACGCCGTCGGCGAGCAGGCGATAGAGGGTCCGACGCGCCGCGGGGGCGGGTTCCGGTCCGCTGCGTTGGGTTTTCATACCATTATTATACGGCCAAAGGCGGGCAATGGCGCAATATGCCTCCGCTTCGTGCCGCGGCGTTCATTGCGATTCCGGTCTGCGGCACGGTGGCCGGGATATCCTGCGGGGGATATAATGATTGCATATTCCATGCGTCCGCGACCGATCACGCTTCCGGAGGATATGCTGCCGCACGATACCGTCATCGAGTGGTGGTATTTCAACGGGCATCTGCGCGGTCCGGGAGGAAGGAGGTTCTCGTTCATGGACTGTCTTTTCCGGGCGGATGTCCGTCGGGCGAACATTCCCTATTTGAAGAACGTTTTCGGCGCGGGCGCGGGCAGGTACGCGCTCTTCGCGCATTCGGTCCTTGCGGATATCGGCGCGCAACGGACGTTCAAGGATGTCCAGAACGTGTCGATGGGTTCGCGGGATACGTTCTCGAGACCGCGGTTCTATGCGAACTATATCGACCCTCTTTCCTTTGCGGGCGGGTTCGTCGCCCATGAAATGGAGGAGGTGGGGCCCGGGACGTTCCACATAAAGACCGGCACGCTCGATCTCGTGCTCGCATCGAAGAAGAAACCCATGCTCGAGGCCGGGAACGGATTTGTTGCCGTGCGCGGAAGGGAAAGCTTCTATTATTCACTGACGGACCTTGCCGCGAGCGGCATGGTGAAGGATGGCGGCGGGAAATGGATCCCGGTGGAAGGGCGTTCCTGGATGGATCATCAATGGGCCGACGCTCCTTACGCAAAGGACCGGTGGACCTGGTTTTCCATGCAGCTCGAAGGAGGGACCGACCTCATGTGCGTGGAATACGACGATGGAAAAGGAAAAGACTATGTGATAAGCATGCTCGGTCCTCGCGGGACGTCGCGGCATGCCGCCCGTGCGGAGTTCATCCCGGGCGCGAGGCGCTGGAAAAGCAGGGAAACAAAGGCGGAGTATCCTCTCGAGTGGACGATCCGCATTCCCGAATGGGATGCGGATCTCCGGGTATCGGGCATGGTGGACGACGGCGAAATGGTCTTCGGGGCGATCAACTACTGGGAGGGTCCGGTGAAGATCTCGGGCCGTCTCGGCAGCCGGCGGGTCACGGGCCTCGGGTTCATGGAGCTCGCGGGATATCCTTCCGACTACAACTATCTCGTCCTTGCGGGGAAGAGCATGAATGCGCGCATTGCGCAGGAGATCGCGGCGCGCTTCAAGGGGCGCAAGGGATAGGGAGGGACGCTTGACAGTCCGCGAATGCGGGAATATAGTTCAATATATATTAAACTATTCTCTATGAAAAACCTCTGGCTTTTCAATGAAAAAAGGATCGCGATACTTCAGGAACTTCTTGGATGCGATGCGGCGACGGGTTGCGATCTGCGGGAGTATCTGCGAATAAAGAAGACACTTCTTTCCTATCATCTTTCGGTATTGCGGGAGAAGGGGATCGTCGAGGAATCGAAGAAGGGCAGGGATAAATATTACAGGATACGGAAGGAGAAACTCCCCTTTGTGAAAAAAGTCGTTTCGATGGTCGAATAAAATCAAAAAAAAACAAAATGAACATAGCATATTTTCGCAAAACGCAGCGTTCCGCGGACGAAGCGGTCGCGGCAGTGAAGGAGGGGCTCAAAAAGAGGAATATCGCGGTGACGGGAGAAACGAGGCTTCCCGGCGGCGGGGTGCTCATCCAGTTCCTTGACGAAAAAAGGACGAACACGATCCTTGCCGAGGATCGCATGCTGCTCGGCCTCGTCCCCATGGTCGCCATGGTGGAGGAGAAGGGCGGCGCGGTATCGGTCGGCATCATGAATCCCCAGCTCCTTTCGGGAACCCAGTCGATGGATGCCCTCGAGGAGACGATCGCAGGGATGGAAGCGGACCTCAAAGGACTCGTGAACGAGGCCGCCGGCGTCGGTGATCCGAAGATCGAGAAGATAAAGCTTTATTCGACGGCAACCTGCCCGTATTGCAAAATGGAGAAGGAATATCTCGAAAAAAACAATGTGAAATTCGATCTTGTGATGGTGGATTCCGACCGGAAGGCTGCGGAGGATATGATCCGCAAATCCGGCCAGACGGGAGTGCCGCAGACCGAAGTGATCTACGACAGCGGCGATTCCGATCTGATACTCGGATTCGATAAAGGTCGGCTGAACCAATTACTGAGCATCGGGAAATAACATGAAGTGCAACGTGGGAACGACGGATCGCGTGATCCGCATTGTCCTTGGCATCGTGATCCTTGCGGCAGGGTATCTTTACCAGTCGTGGTGGGGATTGATCGGTCTCTTGCCGCTCGCGACGGGCGCCATCGGTTGGTGCGGGCTCTATTCGCTCTTCCATATCTCGACAAAGAAAGGTTCGTAGCCGCAAGACGGGGTTTGTGCGCGGGAGGGTCTCCCGGATGCGGTCACGGCGGCGTGCCGGATGCGGGGACCTTCCTTGCGCGTTATATATCATAATCACGAATCATGAATCAGCAGCGAAACCTTGCCATTTCCATTCTCATATCCGCAATCATCGTGGCGGGAGCGATCGTTTACGTAGGCGTTACGTCCCGCGGAGGATCCGCGAATACGGGAGCCAAAGCAGCTGCGCCTTCGATAGGGAACGATCCGTACATCGGGAACCCTTCCGCACCTCTTACGCTGTATTATTGGCGTGATTTCCAGTGTCCGTTCTGCGGAAAGTTCGATACGCAGACGCTTCCGGCCCTCGTGTCGGAATACGTGGACACCGGGAAATTGCGCATCGTCTTCAAGGATTTCGTCTTTCTCGGTTCCGATTCCGCGACGGCCGCGGGCATGTCCCACGCCGTCTGGGAGGCTTCGTCGTCGAGCTATTATGCCTGGCAGCACGCGATATTTTCCGCGCAGGGCACCGAAGGCTCGGGATGGGCAAGTCCGGCGAATCTCGTCGCCATCACGAAAACGGTGCCCGGCCTTGATGCGACGAGCGTCGTTGCGCTCATGAACAAAAACGGAGCTTCGTATCAGGCCGATATGAATAACGATTATCTCGATGCACAGCGGCTCGGCATCCAGGGCACTCCCGGATTCTGGCTTGACGGACAGACGCTTTCGGGAGCACAGCCCATAGGATTCTTCGAGCAGATCATAAACGCGGATCTTGCACAATCCTGACCGTATCGCGCACAATGACGCCATGAAGGAACTGGTATCCGCATCAAAGAAGGTCCTCCGGAATCCCTGGTATCCGATCATCGGGGTGATCGCCGGCATCCTCCTGCTTCTCGTGGCGATCTGGCTTCCCAATCTTTCGTTCATCGGGAGTACCATGGCATCCGGATATCTTTCCTTCGGCGAAAAAGCGGGGATCCTCATATCGTCGCTTTCGGCGCTCGGCACCAATTTCACTCCGCTTTCGCGTGCGCTCACGATCACGCTTGCCGTGCTTTTTGCGGTGGACGCGGCGTTCCTCGCGTTCTATCTGAGGACTCGGTTCCGGCTCGAGCGGTCTGCGGGCGTCGGGATCGGGGGGGTCATCCTCGGGCTGCTCGGCGTCGGGTGCGCGTCGTGCGGTACGGTGGTGGTGTCGGCGTTCCTCGGTGCGGGCGCGACCGCGGGCTTCCTCAACATCCTCCCGCTCAAAGGCCAGGAGTTCGGATTCCTCGGCGTGGGATTCATGGCGTTCGGCATCGTGCTCACCGCGAGGAAAATCGAAAGTCCCGCCGCATGCGATATCGGCGACGCGGCGGCGGCGCCGGGCGATCGGCGCGGGGCGAAGCAGCACGAGAGGTTCGATCCGTCCCACGCGCACGGCCTCGACGATCCTTCGCGCTTCACCTATGTGCCGCCGGATGACGTGGTGGCCGCGCTCGATATTCCACGGGGAGGGACGGTCATCGATTTCGGTACGGGCACGGGAATGTATGCGATTGCGGTGGCGGAACGCCGTCCCGATGCGACGATCGTCGCATTCGATGAGCAACCCGCCATGCTCGACCGCATGCGCGCGAAGCCGGAAGCGGGGAGTCTCGGGAATTTGCATATCGTTTCTGCGGAAGGAATAGGAAACTATAAGAATGCCGCGGACCGCATCCTCGCGCTGAACGTTCTCCACGAGCTTGGCGATGCGGCGCTCGGCGAGCTCAAGGAGCTGCTTTCCGAAAAAGGTGAAGCGCTCTTCATCGATTGGAACGGTGCGGTGGAACGGCCGGTGGGACCGCCGGCAAACCATGTATATTCGCCGGAGGAGGCAGCCGCCCGCCTGAAGGCCGCCGGATTCGCCGTGAAGCAGGGAAAAAAGTTTCCTTACCACTATTCGATAGTCGCACATCCGAAGGTATAAGCCTGCGGAACGCATTCCGCGCCGTTGCCCGCGTTCAGCGCCGCTGCGGGAGGTTTTGGTATACTGTGCATATGGAGACAAAAAACACATTACCGGTAAAGGCCGACGATGAAGTGATGAAAGGGCGGTATACGAACTTTATGGCCGTCACGAGCACTTCCGAAGAGTTCATGATGGATTTTCTTTTCATGAGCGCAAATCCTCCGGGGGGACAGGTGCTTGCCCGTTTTGTGACAAGCCCCGGGCACATGAAGCGGATCATCGAGGCCCTGGAGACCCAGATGAAGGTCTACGAGGATACGCACGGCAAGGTGTCCGCCGCAACGTCACCGGCCGCTCCCATGGGGTTCCACTGATCCAAAAAAATCCCTGCGGTATGAGAATGAAAAAGCCCGCGAAGGGCTTTTTCTTTGCGTTCCGTTCGTGCTCTCATCCTGTAATACCACTTCCCCGCGGTTGTAATAGGTATACGGATGGAGTCGGTGGCGTGCGGGTTTGCGCGGAATAATGATAACAAAAAAATGAACAAAAAAATCGCTTTGGAATTATTGGCATGGGGAGCGATATCTGTGGGGAGCATCGCTCTGCCTGCCTTTTCCGTCTTTGCGGCGGATGAGGAAGGAGGGATGCCCGTGAGCTATTCCATAGATATCACGACGGCATCGCTCGACCAGCAGTCCCGCACGCTGGACCTCGCAGGAGGTGCGGGCGCGAATCCTTATATGGGATCGTTGAAGGCCGTGCATGCGGGGGTGACGAACTGGGGCGACGGAAGCAGCACGGTCCCGCTTGCGGACTTTACGATCGTGTCTTCGACCGCATCGCCCAAGACATTCACTGCGGAGTGGTCGGCATCGCATACGTATGCGGACCCCGGGAACTATGAGGTTACCGCGATCGTATATCACGGCGAGGTGAGTCCCGACAATCTCCAGTATGCCGCCACGACGACGCGCGTGACGGTGGATCCGAGGATCGTGGCGTCGGTGAATGGCGAGGGGAGTATTACGCCGGTCGGTACGACGACCGTACCGTATCACGGCACGCAGACGTTCGCGATCACTCCGGGAAACGGGGAGATTCTGAACACGCTCACGGTGGATGGCATGCCCGTCACGCCGGGGAACTCCTACACGTTCGATGACGTGGTGGCGGATCACTCGATTGTGGCATGGTTCGGGCATGGCGCAAGAAATACGCTTACCGTGAGTACGACGGGAGAAGGAACGGGGACCGTAACGAGCGATCCTCCGGGGATACTCTGCGGGTCGGAAGGGTCGGTGTGCGATGCGCACTTCTCGGATGGCGCGACGGTGACCCTTACGGCACTGCCTGACACGCCCACATCGACCTTCGAGGGCTGGGGCGGCGCATGTGTATCGGCGGGTACATCATCGACTTGCACGCTCGTGCTGTCGGAGGATACGGAGGTGAGTGCGGTATTCGGCATTCGGACCTATACCCTGTCGGTCTCGGCGGCGGGCGGGACGGGGAACGGAGTGATTTCCGATGCGTCAGGCACCATCTATTGCGACTCGGCCGATCCGAGCGTGTCGACCTGCGCGTATGCGTTCCGCATAGGAACCCTTGAGACGCTTTTGGCGGCTCCGGCGGACGGTGCGAGTTTCATCGTGTGGAGCGCGGGTCCCTGTGCGGGCGCGACATCAACCGCGTGTTCCTTTGTAATAGATTCCGTGACGACGGCGAGCACGGTGATCGCCGTGTTCAATGAGAATCCCGCGCCGGGCGACAGTCTTCTTGGGGTGAGCATTGCGGGAACGGGGAGCGGGAGCGTGTCGAGCGATCCCGCAGGGATCGATGCCTGCACGGCGGGGACCTGCACGGACAATTTCGTGACGGGGTCCACGGTGACGC
>JAJYDL010000010.1:0-12067 GCA_021777495.1 bacterium | reverse complement strand
TCACCGCTACGCCGAGCGGCACCTCCGTGTTCGCAGGATGGAGCGGTGGGGCGTGCGATGGCAGTACGTCGACGGCCTGTTCCTTCGTGATCGCCACATCGACATACGTGACGGCGACGTTTGACGGGTTATTGCCGTCGTCTTCGGCGGATATCTCCGTGACAAAGGAGGCGGACGTCGAGACGGTCCCCATGGGAGGAATGTTCCATTACCGCATCGCAGTGGCGAATCTTGGTCCCGATGCGGCGAGCGGGGTGGTCGCCACCGATACGCTACCGGAGACGCTCTCGCTCGTGGGGGTGACGTCGTCGGCGGGATCGTACGCGAGCTCCACGGGGGTGTGGACGATCGGGGACCTTTCCGCGAGTTCGACGGCATACCTTGACATGGAAGTCCTCGTGGATCCCATCGCCGAGCCTTCAACGACCATCGTGAATACGGTGAGCGCCGCGGCAGATCCGCAGACAAGCATCGATCCGGATCCCTCGAATGATAGCGCGAGCTCCACGGTGACGGTTGCCGGAGGGCCGATGGGCGCGCCCGATTTCGCGGTGAGGAAGATGGTCGATCATACGAATCCGTCCGTCGGCGACACTGTCACGTACTCGATAGAGGTGATGAACAACGGTGATACTCCCGGGACTTTCGTGATCGCAAAGGACGCATGGAACGAGGGATTGAGCTACAACAGCGCGACCTCATCCCAGGGTTCGGTGGGGCTTGTGAGCAGCGGCATTGAATGGGATATCGGCACGCTCGATCCTCATGCGACCGCAACTCTCAGTGTCCTTATGACGGTGGGAAGCGGACAGGCGGGAAAGACCATCAGGAATGGCGTGAATGTCTCAAGCACGCTCGGCAGTTTCGTGGATCCCACACCGTCCGATAATGCGGCATTAGTGGATATTGCGGTGCGCAGTGCTGATACGCCGGGCGGTGGCGGGGGAGGTAACAGTCCTGTAGTAAGCGTTGCCGCGGGTGGAGGTAGTCCCTTCGTATCCGGTGGCGGGGGAGGCGGAGGCGGCGGCACGGGTTCAGGGGTGGTGCTTGGCACTTCGACGGCAGGGATCACGGGGATGGAATCATCCACGGTGATAGTACCGCCTGCGGAGCAGGGTGAGGTGCTTGGCGCAAGCACGAGCTGCGGTTACTACCTTACGAGCTATATCACGCCAATGTGGCAGAAAGGGGCGCAAAATGACCCTTCTGAGGTAAAGAAGCTTCAGGCATTCCTCAACGCGGAGCTCGGCCTCAATATTCCGATCACCGGATATTACGGACCGAGGTCCGAGGCGGCGGTGAGGCAGCTCCAGACGAAATACTCGACGGAGATACTTGCGCCGTGGGTGGCGTACGGTCTTCCGAACGAAAAGGCCGCAACGGGGTATGTGTACAAGACGACGCAGCGCCTGATCAACATGCTGCAGTGTCCTTCGCTCGATATCCCGATGCCTACGCTTCCGTGACGAGGGAAGGAAGCGGGGGGAGATCGCATGCAGCGGGCAGTCTTTCGACTGTCCGCTGCGGCGGTTCCGGGCATGGTACCGATGAACGCATATGAAGGAAATGGCGCATGCGGCAGTATGGCTTTCCGCGATCGCCGCGGTAGGGATCGCCGCGTGGTCTCTCGAAGGCTTTGCGGAAAAGGACGTTCCCGCGCTCACTGTGCTGTCCCCGTCCGGAGGAGAAATGTGGCGTACGGGAGAAACGCACATCATCTCGTGGAACACGCGCAAGGTCCCGTCCGCGGATAAGGTTTCCGTGGCGATACGGCGCATCCCGCCTCCGCCGCTTCCCGAGGAGGGACAGGAATTCGATCCGATCGTATTCGTCGGCCTCGAGAACACCGGGTCAACGACCTGGAAGATATCGCCCATGTATCGCGACGGTGCTTATGTGCTCGAGGTCGGCGCATACCGCTCGGTGCCCATCACCGATATGGTGTCCGGGGAGAGCGGCATATTCAACATCGCGCACCCCCCGCTTTCATCGGTACTTTCTCCTCTGTATGCCGGCGCGGACTGGAATGGCACGGAAACGGAAGAAGTCGCAATAGGACAATCTTCCTATTCCGGTACGAGCATAGAATCTGCGCCATTGGATGCGGGCATGGATCCGGGAGCCGTCATCGCGCCGTTCGAGGCGTATTACGCGAAACGATTGGCATCGCTCGGATGGCGCGTGGCGAACGATCTTGCCGCAGGAGGCCATATGGGCGGGCAGACGGGATATCGCAGGGGAGGAGCTATTATCCTTGTGAGGTTCGGGATCGGATATGCGCAGCATCCCGCCAATGCCCCTTCGGAATGTCCCTGCACCGTAACGCTTTCGCTCTTTTCTTCCGATATATGAAATTCCCGGTTTAGTATCGATAAAATCTCATTTTCGGATTTACAATTCAAATCCGTGTATTCGATGATCGCGAAAAACCCGAAACCGGGCAATTTGGATGAGATGCTGCCGGGCCTGGATTCGAACCAAGATACCCAGGGCCAGAACCTGGAGTCCTACCATTAGACGACCCGGCAATGAAGAAACGCGAACCTCCTCATTATAGCCGGGAGCGGATAATTTTCAATAGTAAAGATGTTTTCCGGGAGAGGCATATTGATAGTTTATTTGTTTTATGATATAATGCGCAAGAGAGGGAGGTCGAAAATATGCGGGATAGAGAAAAAGGGCGTCGTGATCGCGTCGTCATGGGAGTGGTCGCGGCCGCAATGATCATGGGTGCGGCATGGACCGTGTTCGTGGATATTGCCCCGGAACAGTACGCGGAACTCAAGGCTCCCGTTGCGGGAATGCTCGTCGAGGAACGCGTCCGTCACATCTATGTGGAACGGGGGCCGGAAGGGGTGAGGGGAACGTGCGGCACGCCTCTCACGGCGCTCGGCATCGCTTTCGCGTGCAGGGTCTCGGAGGAGCGGGACGGTCCTCTCACCGACGACTGGCTCGATCTGTATGCCTATGCACGGAAGGATAAGGCCGAGGAAGCGTTGAGGATTATGGACGAGAAGGTGGACGCGTCCACGCTCACCGAGACGCAGTTCGAGGACCTTGTTGCGGAAACGGCACCTCCGCCGATACGTTACGGATCCGTACTCCTTGGATGGAGAGCCCGCCTCGATAGATGAGCGAAGATCGTTCCCGCGTGCGCATTCGCGCATGCGGGATTTTTTATGCACGGCGCAAAAACCGTGTGGTCGGATAGCCTCGGAAACGCGGCGGCCGCGGCGGATCTATGAAAGTTGCTCCACGAGCATCACTTCGAGGGGGACTGCGGCGAAAGGGGAATAGCGCATTTCCGCATAAGCGCGGATGAGCGCTTTGATGAGGAGCACAAGGGTTGCGCTGTCCGCGCCTTTCATCGCCGCGAGCGCCTTCATCGCCGCGAGCTCGTCGCGCGTGAGGTCCTTCTCGAACGATTCCTCGAGCGAGGGGTTTACGGAAAGGGAGAGCGTTTTACGGAGGTAGTGGATGAGATCTTTGGTGAACTGCACAAGATTGTGCCCCTCGTCGGAAATTTCCGCGAGATAGGCGAGTGCGCCCTTGAGATCCTTCGCAATGAGGAGTTCCGCGAAGGCGTGCACCTTACGGAGGCCGGTGCGTCCGGTGATCCGTTCAGCGTCGGCAAGGGTGACGGTGCGGGCTTTTGAAGAGCGGGACCCCGGGGTCCCGAAGGACGATACCTGTTCGAGGAGCGATTCGGCGTCGCGGAAGCTTCCCTCGCCGATGGCGGCGATGAGCTCGAGCGCCGCGGGCTCGATCGCGATCCCTTCCTCCTTTGCGATCGCCTCAAGCTTTGCCATAATGACCGCCTTGGGCTGTTTGCGGAACGTGAAACGCTGCGCGCGCGACGTGATCGTGGGCGGGAGCTTCTCGAACTCGGTGGTCGCCATAACGATCACGGCATGCGCCGGCGGCTCCTCGAGCGTTTTGAGGAGCGCGTTGAACGCCGCGCCCGTAAGCATGTGCGCCTCGTCGATGATGTAGACCTTGTAGGCGCCGGTGGCGGGCGCCGTCCGTATGCTCTCTTTGAGATTGCGGATCTCGTCGATGCCGCGGTTCGAGGCGGCATCGATCTCGATCACGTCCATGGAATTCTGCGCGTCGACCGCAAGGCATTCGCGGCATTCGTTGCAGGGTTCGCCGAGCGCGGCGAATGCGGGATCGTTGCGGCGCTTTTCGCAGTTGAGGAGCTTCGCGATGAGGCGCGCGGTCGTCGTTTTCCCGGTGCCGCGTGCCCCGTAGAAGATGTACGCGTGGCCGATGCGGCCCGCTTTTGCGGCATTTTTGAGGATCTCCATGTTCATATCCTGCCCGAGCACGTCCTCGAGACGTTTGGGCCGGTACTTTCTGTAGAGCGCTTGCGCCATGCGACCATTATACTCCCGGGGCGTCGGTAAAGAAAACGGCGCCTTCAGGATTGAAGTGCGCCGGGGAATCGCCCAAATTCCGGTGAAGGTTCAGTTCTTGCCGAGGACCGCGACGATCGCCGCGGCGCGGTCGAAGACGCAGGGGAACACCGAGATGATCTCCCATCCGTCCTTAAGGAGGTCGTCCGCGGATGCGGAAGACGCTTCGAGCGATACTCCGTCGAGATTCAGGTTGGGCTTTACGGACGAAATGATCGCCGTCGTCACATGGTTGTAGCGCGAGGTCATGGCACACCTCTTTCTTTCCGTATCATAGGCGCTCGGTACGAGGAGCGTCAAATAGCGCCGATTTCATTGCCCATACGGAGGTTTTCTCGTATGATGAGGAGAACGGATACGCGCGATGGCATACGAACTTCAGGTCGGGGAATTCAAGGGTCCGCTCGACAAGCTCCTCGAGCTCATCGAAGGGGAAAAGATGGATATAAACGCCGTGAGCCTTGCAAAGGTCACGGACGGCTTCCTGCGCTACCTTGAGGACCTGAAAAGCGCGATCGGGGTCGCGGATGCGCTCCCGGAGGATTCGCTCGGACAGTCGTTCCGCACGGATCTCCGCTTGCTCGCCGATTTCGTTGCAGTCGCAAGCAGGCTCATCTTTTTGAAATCGAAATATCTCCTGCCGGACCTTTCGCTTTCCGAGGAGGAGGAAGCGGACATCAAGGATCTCGAAGCGCGTCTCAGGATCTATCAGGAGCTGAAGCCGGCCCTGCGGACGCTGCATCGTCTCTGGCACGAGAGTCATCGCTCCTACAGCCGTCCCTACCTCGCGGGCAAAAGCGCGCTCCTTGCGGAGCATGCCATTTTCTATCCCGGCGCGAACCTCGATGCGGCGGCGCTCGGGGAGGCGCTTGGCCGCATCTTCGAGACGATCAAAACCTATGAACTCGAGACGGAAACGATAAAAGAGAAGATCGTGACGCTCGAAGAAAAGATCTCCGAGGTGCTCGGACGGATCGAGAGGGAGGGGGACCTGCATTTCGGCAGTCTTTCCAAAGAACGGACGCGCGGCGAGCAGGTCGTGGTCTTTCTCGCGCTCCTGCATCTCGCGCGGGAACAGCTCGTGCTCCTCGAGCAGATGGAGGCGTTTTCTGATATACTGGTGAAGAAAAAATGACCGATTCTCCGAAGGAACACGGAACGGGAGACCCGCGCGCCGCGCTCGAAGCGCTGCTTTTCATACACGGGGAGCCGCTCACCTATAAAAAGATGCAGGAGGTGCTCGGCATCGGAACAAGGGAGGAGGCGGAGGCGCTCGTTGCCGAATTTGCGGCGTCGCTCGCCGCGGAACACCGCGGACTTCAGCTCATCTCCGACCGCGAAAAGGTGCAGCTGGCGACGAAGCCGGAATTCAACGGCATCCTCGAAGCCTTCGTGAAGGAGGAGGTTTCGGAAGATCTCTCCGCGGCGTCGCTTGAGGCGCTTGCCATCATTGCGTATCTCGGCCCTCTTTCGCGCGCCAAGCTCGAATATCTCCGCGGGGTGAATTCAAGTGTCATTTTGCGGAGTCTTGCGATCCGCGGCCTCATCGAGCGTTTTCCCGATGCCGAGCATCCGTCCTCGTTCCTGTATCGTCCGACGTTCGATCTCATGAAGCATCTCGGCGTGAAGGAAAGCGGGGAACTTCCCGATTACGGGAAATTCCGGGAACTTCTGAAGGTGTTCGAGCCGGGATCCGCGGAAGGCGTCCCGAAGGCGTAAGTATCATCCAAAACGACCCGCAATGATCGGACGAAAATCACAAAAGCTCGTGTTCCTGCTGCTCGCCGCGATCGTGGTGCTTGTGGCGCGCGCATGGTACGTCGATCTTTCCGCGGCGCCGCAGGCCCGCGGCGCCGCGGGAACGGCAAGCGTACCGCAGCTCGTGCTCGGACCCCCGGCGCCGGTCCTCAGCGCGCCCGCGGCGCTCGCGAGCGCGAATCCCGTGGGGGGCGGCGCTTCCGCGGTGCCGTCCACGGCGCCCTATTACGGGGAGACCGACACGACGGGTTCGGTCTTTCAGCGCGTGGCAACCACGGCGGTGCCGGAATTCGTGCGCGAAGAGCTTCTCGTGCGCGACATTACGAACGGCGTCGACCTTGCGGACCTGAACCAGAGCGTCCGGTGGCCCACCGCATCGCTTACGAAGCTCATGACGGCGACGCTCGTGCTCGACCACTTCAGTATGAATACCCAGATCACGGTCACCCCGCAGATGATGGCGGTGGATCCCGAGGAGGGTCATCTCGTCGTGAATGGCACGTACAGCGTGTACGACCTCCTCCACGTGATGCTTATGCCGTCGAGCAATGTTGCCGCGGAGGCATTCGCCGACTACTACGGGCGCACGAAGTTCCTCCAGGAGATGAACGCGCGCGCGAAGGCGTGGGGGATGAATGATACCTATTTCAATGATCCCTCGGGCCTTTCCTCCGCGAATGAATCGACGGCGCACGACCTTGCGATCCTTGCGACGCACGTCTATGAGAACTATCCCACGATCCTCCAGTTCACCGATACGCCGGACATCGTCATCACGAACTACGCGAACGGAACGAAAGTGGACGTGCGGAGCATCAATGATTTTGCGGGGACCCCGGGGTTCATAGGGGGGAAGACGGGATATATTCCGGAGGCGAAGGACAATCTCCTTTCCTTGTTCCGGTATGACGGCAACCCCGTCCTCATCATCGTTCTCGGGGCGGGGGATACGGCGGAACGCTTTTCCGATACCACAAATCTGCTTGATTGGGTTAAAATGGATTATAAATAAGGAACCTCACGATCCCATCCCATGCATTCGCTCCTCCTTCCTCAGGCCGTCCGCGTGACCGTGCTCACCGCCGTATCGTTCATCGTGGCGCTCGCCGTGACCCCGCTGTGGTTTAAGATCCTCAAGAAATACCGTTTCGGCAAGCAGCTGCGCAACGGAAACGATACGCCGGTATTCCAGAGTCTCCATAAAAATAAAGAGGGAGTGATCACGGGCGCGGGCGTGATCATCTGGTCGACGGTGCTCGGCCTGGCGCTCATTTTCGATATCGGCAACCACATTTTCGACGGCTGGTGGCATTATTTCAGCTTTGTGAATCGGGGAGAAACGTATCTTCCTATTGCGGCAATGCTCATCGCGGCACTCCTCGGCCTTCTCGACGATTGGCTCGGCATCCTGCGCCTCGGAGGTGCGAACGGCGGCGGGCTGAAGGTCCGGCACAAGTCGATCATGTATCTCGTCGCGGCCGGGATCGGGGCATGGTGGTTCTACTTCCGCCTCGGTTGGAACACCATTCAGATCCCGTTCATGGGCGATGTGACAATAGGATGGTGGTATCTTCCCATCTTCATATTCATCATCTTTGCGTCGGCGTTCAGCGCGAACGAGACGGACGGCCTCGACGGCCTTCTCGGGGGCGTATCGCTTTTCTCCTTTTTCGCCCTCACTGCCGTTGCGTTCACGCTGCACCTGTACGACCTTGCGGCATTCAGCGGCGTCACGATAGGGGCATTGCTCGCGTTCCTCTGGTACAACATCTATCCGGCGAAATTCATCATGGGCGACACCGGTTCCATGGCGCTCGGCGTCACGATCGGTACGATCGCGATGCTCACGAATACCACCCTCATCCTTCCGTTCTTCGCGGTGATTCTCGTGATCGAGTCGCTTTCGGTCATCATCCAGGTGGCGTCGAAGAAGCTTCGGCACGGGAAAAAAGTGTTCCGTTCCGCGCCGATCCACCATCATTTCGAGGCCCTTGGCTGGCCGGAATCCCAGGTGACCATGCGGTTTTGGATCGTTTCGGCGATATTCGCCGTACTCGGTCTCGCGCTCTTCTTCGTTTCCCGATAGCGGTTTTCCGGAGTGCTCCTTGACCATTTCGAATGGTCTGCTATAATCTTCCTCGTATGTCAGACGAAACAATCACCCCACAGGCCGAGGCTGCGCAACAGGCGTACCCTTCGGAGGCATCCCGCGAGATGATGGACGCGGGAGTTTTCTATGGCCGTAAGAAAAGCAAGACAAATCCCAAGATGAAGTCATACGTCCTCGCGAACCGGGGCGGTATTGAAATTATCAACCTCCAAAAGACGGAGGAAGCGGCCGAGGAAGCGGCGGGTTTCGTCGCCGAAAAGGTCCGCCAAGGAGGGCTCGTGCTCTTCGTGGGCGCGGTGGCGGCCGCGGACAAGGCGATTACCGATCTCGCCAAGAAATATTCCTTCCCCCACGTCACGGCGCGCTGGGTAGGCGGTTCCATCACGAATTACCGGAACATCGCGAAGCGGATCGATTATATGAAAAAGCTCCGCAGCGACTTCGCAAGCCACGCGCTCGATAAATATACGAAGAAGGAGCGTCTTGAGCTCGAGAAGGAGCTCGGCCGCCTGGAAGAGCTCGTGGGAGGCCTTGAACAGCTCACCCGCGAACCGGACGTTCTCATTGTGATCGACCCCGTGCTTCACGATACTGCCGTGCGCGAAGCGAAGATCAAGAAGATCCCGGTTGTCGCGTTCGCGAACGTGGATGTGGATCCGGATCTCATCGATTATCTCGTTCCCGGAAACGACAAGGCGAAGCTCAGCATCGAGTGGTTCCTCAAGAAGATGGACAAGGCACTTGAAACGGGTGTTGCCGCACGCGCGGCAGCGCTTGCGGCGGCGCAGGAGGCGGCCAAGAAGGCGGAGACCGCAGGTGCGAAGGCGGAGGAGAAGTAATTAACTTTTTAAAATCTAATATCATGGCGGAAGCGAACAAAGTCACCGCGGAGGCGGTGCAGAAGCTGCGGGAGGTTACCGGTGCCGGCGTCATGGATTGCCGGAAGGCGCTTATCGAGGCCGAAGGCGATTTCGACCGCGCAAAAGCGATCCTCGCGGAAAAGGGCCTCGAGAAGGCGGAGAAGCGCGCGGGTCGCGAGGCCGGTGCGGGTCTTATCGAATCCTATGTCCATAACGAGCGCATCGGCGTGATACTCGACGTGCGCGCGGAGACCGACTTCGTGGTGCGCTCGGAACCGTTCCGTACGCTTGCTCACGACATTGCAATGCACATCGCGGCGGCGGCTCCCGAAACCGTGGAAGAGCTCCTTGCTCAGCCGTACGTGAAGGACGAGTCGAAAACGGTAAAGGACGTTGTCGGCGAGGTCATCGCAAAGGTGGGGGAGAACGTTTCCGTGAACAGGTTCTTCCGCATGGAGGTCTAGTCCTTCCCGAACGCGAAGGCGCCTCCGATGGAAAGGCCCCGCATATTCTGATAGAATCTTCCTATGGTGGAATTCATATTTTCGCTCATACTCATGGTGTGCCTCGGTGCCATGCTCTATGTCGCCGTGCGGGCCCTGCCGCGGATAGAGGAATACGGCGAGGAGGCCGATACGAAGAATTTCATCGAGCGCTGGGCGCATTCAGAGATCCCGGAAAAGATCGATGCCGCATTCGGGAATTTCCTGGTGAAGTTCCTTCGCCGCGCGAAGGTGGTGGTGCTGAGGATCGATAATTCCATCGCGAAGAGCCTTCGGAAAGTGAAGCCTCAGGAGCACCATGCGAACACGAACATTGATTTCAAGGAACTTTCGGGGCAGAATATGGAGGACAAAGAGGGGGATTCCTCTTTGAAGGAATAGCACGCGTCGGTGGCGGAGTGGTCAATCGCAACAGACTGTAAATCTGTCGCCCATTGGGCTACGTAGGTTCGAATCCTACCCGACGCACAGAAACAGAAATACTCCCGAAAGGGACGGTGTCGAATTCTGCTGAATTCGCACCTAGGCACTCAGCACCTCCGTGCTTCCGTGACTCCCTTTCGGGAGTATTTCTGTTTCTGCTTCTCGTGAAAGATCCGGACCGTAGGTTCGGGAATCGGCAGCGAGGAGAAAATCAAAGCGAGGCGAAGGCGTGCTTTCATTTTCGACGAGCGAACCGATTCGGGGCGGATGCTTCATCCGCCCCATCCTACCCGACGCACTGCAACGACGTAGAAGTGGGCCGCGAGCCATTTGATACAATATAGGTATGAATCACCGAGGGGGTTTTACCCTTATCGAGCTTTTGGTGGTGATCGCCATTATTGCGGTTCTTGCGGTGGTGGTGGTGCTTACGCTCAATCCCGCTCAACTGCTTGCTGAAAGCCGCGACGCGAACAGAATATCCGACCTTTCGACGCTGAGTTCTGCCATCGGAATTTATCAGACGGACGTCGCCGGGGGGAGCCTTGGAACTTCGTCGATAGTATATGCCGATCTGTCATCCGCAAGCAGCACATGCGGAGGCCTCGGCCTCGTTGCGATCCCTTCGAATTATACCTATGCATGCAGTCCGGTCGCGTCCTATCGCAGCACGAACGGATCGGGATGGGCACCTCTTGATTTCCAGAATATTTCGTCGGGCAGTCCCTTCGGGACGCTTCCGGTGGATCCCGTCAATCAAACGAGCTCCGGCCTTTATTACACTTATATGACGAACGGTGCGAACTATGAGCTCACCGCGAGCATGGAGTCGCAGAAATATGCCTCCACGGCGGCAAACGATGGCGGACAATATGCGAATCTGTATGAAAAGGGTACAATGACGACCCTTTTGCCGGTGGACTATTCCATGGCGCCAACCGGTGCGCCTTCCATTGCGCTCGTAAGCCACGGTAGCAATCTGGGCACGCCCACAGTGACCACGGATACCCTCGGCGCGGATTTTCTCGTCGTCGGATGCTATTACTACGCCCCCACGTCTACGTTCGTCACCGATAGCAGCGGCAATACCTGGCATGCGCTCACGACGTACGGGTCGGGCACGAACACGTATGGCTGGATCCAGCTCTTTTATGCGTACAATGCGCTCACGGGGGCAAGCGATACGTTCAATTGCAGCCCGCAGGTATATGAGGGGATCTCCGTGGATGCATTCTCCGGCGTGGCGAGCACAAGCGATCCGTTCGAGTCGGGAAGCGATCAGGGCGGCATTTCGACGACGGGATCGATCGTCCCGGGGACCGTCACGCCATCGCAGGCGGGGAACCTGCTCATTGCGGCCTATGCGAGCGCCGGTTCCGCCGAAACCGCGCTCACAATCAATGATGGGTTTGCGGTCACGGATGTCCTTCATGACGGAAACGACATGGATGGCGCGATCGCGTATCTCATTGCTCCGGGCACGAGCGCATACGGTCCTTTGTGGACGATTACGGGAGACAGCAATCTTGCGGGTGCGATCGCGGCGTTCAAATAGAAAAGGCAAGGAAAAGATATCCTTGCCTCGATTCGGGATTGCCGCCCGCTATGACCATATCATGAAGGTCATATAGCCAAGCGCACGGCCGGCCACCCATGTGACGCCGACGACGATGATCCCCCCAAAGAGAAGGGCCGCGACGTTGGTTCCGGATGCAACGCGGGGGATGAGCGCGTCGACCACCAATCCCGCGATGGCCGCCAGGGGAAGCGACGAATAGCGTATCCGCAGGCGATACTTAAAGAGTGAACCGAGGAACCCAAGCGCGATAGCTGCCGCTCCGCACGACAGGAAAAACAAGAAAATGCTCATAAACCCTCCTGGGGAGATATTAAAGCATTTAATGATTTTTAAGTCAATTATTGCGTCGCAAATTCAATCTTGAATTGCAACATCTCTTTCGGGGAAAATATCGGTACATCGATACCCATATAAACCCA
>JAJYDL010000032.1 GCA_021777495.1 bacterium | reverse complement strand
AAGCCCGCACTTCGATGTTGTCGGGTCGTACGCCGGCAATGGCGCTTTCGACGACGATGTCGTTCGGCGTCTGATAGACGTCCACGGTCAGCTTGCCTTCGGGTTCGCCGTCGTCCCACGCCTCCTCGTCCTCGGCCTCTAGCTCCGCCTCGGTTTCCGCCTTCGTCTTGAGTATTTTCGGCCTCATCGACGATTCTGCCGCCGCCGCGGTCGTAAGAACCCCGCCCGCGGAAGTGCGGGCTTTGGTAAGTTCGATATCGTACGATTCATCGGCGGACTGCTTCGATCCGGCGAGTTCTTCGAAGAATTTTTCGTCCTGCGTGTTCATGGAAGGCATGGGTGGTATGAATAAGGAAAAGTTTTTGAAAATGCGACCTTGGAGACGGTGCTATGACTCGAGGGAGAAGTCCTTCTGGGGAGGGATCTCTTTGAGCGCTTCGAAATCGTTGAGGACGAAGAAGCCGATGATGAGCATGAACACGATCGAATAGATCCCGTTCCCGTAATTAAGTATAAGATAATTGAAACACGCGTGCAAAACGGATGCAAGCGCGATGCCCCCCGCGATGTGGCGTCCCGGCGTCTTCCGCACCATGCCGAGAGCCCAGTAATATCCGATGATGCCCGACGTGAGGGTGTGGAGCAGCGTTGCGCCCACGAACCGGAAGGAAAGGGTTTCGAATGCGGCGGGGATGAACGCGGTGCCCCACGGGATGGCGGAAACGGCGCCGATGTTCTCGAGGGTGGCGAACCCGAGCGCCGCGACGATCATGTAGATCATGGCGTCGATGGGCTGGGGCCGCTCCGGGCTCTTGGAGAGCGCGAAGTGCGCGGCGCCGAACTTCATGACCTCCTCGATGAGCGCAAGGCCGACGAGCGCGACGATGGAGAGACCCGCGACGTTCCACTGTTCGAGGGCGGAAGTGAAGCCGTTCTCGATCGCGACGGTGAAGAAGCCGAACGCGAGGCCCGCCACGAACGTGAAGGTGATGAGCCGCTTGGGCTCCGCGTGATTGTCCTCTATGAGATAGAACGCAAGCCAGGCGAATCCGGGGAGGAGACCGCCGATGAGGGAGATGGCGAGGGTGAGAAACGACGTCATGGTTTCATTTTACCATGACGACCCTCCGTGCGAGGATGTGTGCCGTTTGCGCCGACGGCGGAACTGATCTACCAGCGCTCCACCATAAGCATCTTCCCGGGACGGAAGATGCCGAAGATTTCTTCGGTGATGAACGGCATGAAAGGATGGAGCAGGGTGAGCGATCCGAGGAGGAGCGCTTCGAGGACGGCGTAGGCGGCCGCCTTCTCTTCGGGGGAACCGTCGCGCAGCGCGGCCTTCCGTTCCTCGATGATCTCGTCCGCAAGCCGATGCCAGACATAGTGATAGAGGGCATCGCCGGCAAGGTGGAACTCGAAGGCCTCGATGCGGGCGGAGACGTCGGCTTTCAGGCGGGCGAGCTCCTGAAGTTCGGGCGCCATACGCGCTTCCGCGTCCGCAGCGGGGAAAGGCGCGGCGGCGGGACGGTTCATCTCGATGAAGCGCGCGATGTTCCAGAGCTTGGTGGAGAAATTGCGGTAGCCCCGGACGCGGTCTTCGGAAAGCTTGATGTCGTTGCCCGCCGCCGCGCCGATCACGAGCGAGAGGCGCGTGGCATCCGCGCCGTATTTGTCGGCCATGGTGAGGGGATCGATGATGTTGCCGAGCGATTTGGACATTTTGCGCCCCTTGTCGTCCCTCACGAGGCCGTGGAGGTAGACTTTCCCGAACGGCGCTTTGTCCATGAGCGCTTCCGCCATGAGGACCATCCGCGCCACCCAGAAGAAGATGATGTCATAGCCCGTCTCCATTACCGTGTTCGGGAAGTAGACGCCGAGGTCCGGCGCGGTTTCGTCCGGCCAGCCGAGCGTCGAGAACGGCCACAGGCCCGACGAGAACCACGTATCGAGCGTATCGGGATCCTGTTCCCATCCTTCGCCTTCGGGCGCCTCGATGCCGACGGCCATGCGGTCGCCCCGGTACCATACGGGGATGCGGTGGCCGAACCAGATCTGCCGCGAGATGCACCAGTCGCGGAGGTTGTCGATCCAGTTGTAATAGATGCGTGCGAAGCGCTCGGGGAGGATGGCGATCGTGCCGTCCGTGACCGCGGCCTTCATGCGCTCCTTCAGCGTGCGCCCCGAAGGGCCGAACGGCGTGTTGACCGCGATGAACCACTGGAGCTTGGGGAGCGGTTCGATGATGCCGCCGGTGCGTTCGGCGGTGGCGACGTTCTGGGGGATGTCCTCCTCCTTTTCGATGAGGCCCCGCGCGCGGAGCTCTTCGGCGACCGCCTCGCGCGCCTCCGCGGTCTTTTTGCCCTGCACGAGGGGATTATCCACCGTCATCCGCCCCCGCTCGTCGATGATCTGCACGAAGGGAAGATCGTGCCGCCGGGAGATCTCCCAGTCGATCATGCTGTGCGCGGGCGTGACCCCGAGCGCTCCCGTACCGAAGTCCTTCTCCACCGATTCATCCGCGACGACCCTGACCTCGATCGGGGTCCCGCAAAAATCGACGCGGAAGGTCTTTCCTACGTACGGCGCATAGCGTTCGTCCGAAGGATGCACGGCAACGGCGGTATCGCCGAACTTCGTTTCGAGGCGCGTGGTGGAAATGGGGATGGGGAATTTCGTGCCGTCCTCAAGCGGGCCGTAGCGGAACGTATAGAGCTTCGCCTTGCGTTCCTCGTATACGATCTCATCGTCGGAGATGGTCGTCTGGCCCTTGGGGTCCCAGTTGATCACGCGGTGTCCGCGGTAGATGAGGCCGAGATCGTAGAGCCTTTTGAACGCAGTGCGGACGGCGAAGCTGCGCTTCTCGTCGAGCGTATAGGCTTCGCGGCTCCAGTCGAGGGATGCGCCCATGCGCTTGATCTGCTGCACGATCCTGTCGTGGCTCGCCTGCGCAAAGGCCCGCACGCGGCTGAGCAGTTCGTCGCGGCCGAGATCGTAACGGGTCTTCTTCTCTTCTTTGAGGATGTCCTTCTCGACGCGCGATTGCGTGGCGATCGCGGCGTGGTCCGTGCCGGGGATCCAAAGGGTGCGTTTGCCGTTCATGCGGGCGTATCGGACCATGATGTCCTCGACCGCGAGCATGGCGGCGTGGCCCATATGAAGCGTGCCCGTCACGTTCGGGGGAGGGAGCACGATGGAGAACGGCTCGGCGGCGGGATCGGTGACGCCTTTCGCGATACAGGTATCGGGATTGAAGTAGCCTGCTTCCTCCCAGCGGGCATAGATGCGGGATTCGACTTCCTGGATGTCGTAGCGTGGTTCCATATGACCCGATTATAAAGGAAGGAGGCGCGGTTTTCCATGGCATAGCGCACCGTACCCTTGACGGCTGTCGTATAATTAAGAGGAAAGGTCGAGTAGCGGTTCAAGTAGTGGCAATTACGATATGGAAGATACCAAAAAGGAAGGATCGGGAATGGGGGGCGGGAAAACCTGCTCGTGTTCCGAAGGATGCACGTGCAGCTGCGGATGCGGCTGGCAGCGCGGCCACCGTATGTTCCGGGTTATCATCGGGCTTATCATCCTCGCGCTCGTGTTCTGGGTCGGCGTGAAGATCGGCGAATTGAAGACGCTCGTTATGCGCAGCGGATGGGGATACGGCGGCTATTACGGCCACACCATGATGATGGGATATCCCGGCGGCTATGGCGGATACGGGTATGACGGGTATGGCTACGGCGGAAATGCCGCGCCGGCCCAGGCTCCCGCGCAGGGCGTGGGAACTTCGTCTCCGGCGACCGCTCCGACGCACTAGCGCCGCAGGACGGGAGAACGGGACGGAAACGGGAAGCGGCGTCGGCAAGACGCCGCTTTTCCTCTATAATAAGGGACGATACGTGATCATATGATCGAATTCACCCTGCTCAGAAAATCGAAAAAGAGCGCCGCGCGCATCGGCATATTGAAAACGCCCCATGGCGAGGTGATGACGCCGGCGATCGTGCCGGTGGCGACGCTCGCGGCCGTGAAGGCGCTCCGCACCGACGAAGTGGCCGCCACGGGCACGCAGATGCTCATTTCGAACACCTATCATCTCCATCTTCAGCCCGGGGAGGACGTCGTGAAATCCGCGGGCGGCATCAACACGTTCATGGGATGGAGCGGCCCTTCCATGACCGACTCGGGAGGGTTCCAGGTGTTCAGTCTCGGATGGGGAAAGGACCTCGGCGTCGGAAAGGTGACGAGCGCGAAGGCCGCGTCCGCGCACCATCCCGATAAGATCGAGAAGGCGATCGCAAAAGGGAACCAGCCGAAGCACGTGACGATCACGGAGGACGGCGTGAAGTTCCGGTCGCCGCTCACGGGCGACGAGATGTTCCTCGGCCCCGAAACATCGATCGCGATCCAGGGGAAGATCGGCGCGGACATCATGTTCGCGTTCGACGAGTGCACGCCTCCGGGCGCCACGAGGGATTACATGGCACGCTCGCTCGCGCGCACCCACCGGTGGGCGCTGCGGAGCCTTGCGGCGCGGCGGACGAAGCAGGCGCTCTACGGCATCGTGCAGGGATCGAACTACGAGGATCTCAGGAAGGAGAGCGCGCGGTTCATCGGGGAGGCGGAGGGATTCGATGGGTTCGGCATCGGGGGCGATCTCGGCGAATCGCGCGAAGGGACGAAGCGCATCCTGAAATGGGTCGCGCCGTACCTCGACGAGCGCAAGCCGCGGCACCTGCTCGGCATGGGGCACGTGGAGGATATCGAGAACATCATGGCGGGCGGCGCGGACACGTTCGACTGCACGGTGCCGACGCATTACGCGCGCCACGGCATCGCGTTCACCTCGAAGGGGCGCGTCGATTTCACGAAGGCGCCGCTCCTCAAGAGCAAAGAGCCGGTGGACCGGGCCTGCGGGTGTCCGGTGTGCACGGGGTACCGCAGGAACTATGTGGCGCACCTCTTCCGTGCGGGGGAGATCTCGGGAGGGGCAATGCTCACGGTCCACAATCTTTGGTTTTTCAACGGATACGTGGCACGGCTTCGGGAGCGCATAAAGAAGGGGACGCTGTAAGGCCGGGGACATATCCTCCATTTGTTCACATTTCCCTTTTTACCCGCCGTGCTATAATGGACCTTGTCAGTAAGAAGAAAGACCGTTTTCCGGTGTGAGGCCGGGAAGCGGTTTTTCATTTCGGGACCGCGTTGCCGCGAAGGGGGATTTTTCGTATAATAATGCCACTATGGACCGATTTCAGATCGTTTCGGACAACGCACCGGCGGGCGATCAGCCGAAGGCGATCGCCGCGCTCGTGGACGGGCTGGCGCGCGGATACCGCGACCAGACCCTTCTCGGCGTCACGGGTTCGGGAAAGACGTTCACCGTCGCGAACGTGATCGCGGAGGTGAACCGCCCCACGCTCGTCATCGCGCACAACAAGACCCTTGCGGCCCAGCTGTGCAACGAATTCCGCGAGCTCTTCCCGAACAATTCGGTGAACTATTTCGTCTCGTACTACGACTATTACCAGCCGGAGGCGTACATCCCGTCGAGCGATACGTACATCGACAAGGAAGCGCTCATCAACGACGAGATCGACAAGCTGCGCCATGCGGCGACGACCGCGCTCCTCACGCGCCGCGACGTGATCATCGTGG
>JAJYDL010000009.1 GCA_021777495.1 bacterium | reverse complement strand
TCAACAACCCCTCGAACCTTACCGCGACGGCACAGCAGCAGACTTCCGCGCCGCAGACGGCGGCACTTCAGACGGCAACAACAACCACCATCACCCCCACATCATCCATGGAAGGACTTCAAATGAAAGATATCGCGGTCGGCACGGGAACGGTCGCAGAGAACGGCGACACGGTCACCGTGAATTACATCGGCAAGCTCGATAATGGCACGACGTTCGACAGCTCCTATTCGCGCAATCAGCCTTTCAGCTTCACGCTCGGCGTAGGGCAGGTAATCAAGGGATGGGACCTCGGCGTGCTCGGCATGCGCGTCGGCGGGACGCGCGAGCTCACCATTCCTCCTGCGCTCGGGTACGGCGCACAGGGGGCGGGCGGCGTCATCCCTCCGAATGCGACACTCCATTTCACCGTCACGCTGCTTTCGGTGAGCAACCCGGCCGCGGGACACTAGCCGGATACCGGTCGTATCCCATGGGGTGCGACCGCATTGCGAAGGAACGCGCGACGTGGAGCCGCGCGTTTTCTTTTGCATGTTCTTCATGAGAATTTTATCCTTGCCGCGCTAGGATTTCGGTACGGCGCCCGTGCGGCGCCATGCCATATATGCCATGCGCCTTTTGATCGCGGAGCGTGAGCCGAGGATGGCCGCGCATCTCATGCAGGAGATGAAATGTGCGGGATTTTCGGTTGACGCGGCTTTTTCGGAGCCGGAGGTCCTTCTGCGCATGAGGGAATACCGTTACGATGCGGCGGTGTTCGACGCGGATTCCTGCCCCGGTGCGCTCCTCTCCGCGCGCGCCCGCGGCGCGTCATTCCCCATTCTCACGATTTCTTCCGATGACGCTCCCGCCGCCAATGCCGTCCTTCTTGACGCGGGCGCGGACGATTGCCTTCCGAAGCCCTTTGCGGTGATCGAACTCGTGGCGCGGCTGCGAGCACTTCTCCGCCGCGCGCCACGGCTTGAGGGTTCCGTGTTGCGGGTGGACGATCTCGCGCTCGATACGCTCGCGTTGTCCGTATCGCGCGGAGGAAGGGCACTTTCCCTCGGGAGGCAGGAGTTCGCGCTCCTCGAATATCTCATGCGCCATGCGGGCGTGCCCCTCACCCGCGGCATGATCCTCGAACATGCCTGGGATATGAACGCCGACACGTTCTCGAACACCGTGGATGCGCACATCTGCTTCCTGCGGGCGAAGATCGACGGGGGAATGCCCCCCGAGAAGCGGCTCATCAGGACGGTGCGGGGGTACGGCTATAAGATCGAGACGGGTGCGGACGCATGATATTGCGGGTATCGGGCGTACTATAAAGGGAACGGAATGGCGCATGCCGGAAGCGCCATGCCCTCCGGATTTTTTTGTAGTACACTATATTTCATGAACACCACTACGAACGGGCGATCGCGCGTGCCTACTCACTTCATCATCCTCGGCGCGACGGGGGACCTTATGGCGAAGAAGATCGTTCCCTCGCTTTTCAGCCTCCAAGAGCGGGGCTCCCTTCCCGAGGATTTCCGGATCATCGGCGTGTCGCGCCGCGAGTGGAGCGACGACGATCTGAGGCGGCATGTGGAGGCAATCCTTGCCGCGAAGGTTCCGGGAGCATCCGCGGACTCGGTGGCGCGCTTCCTCGGGCGGACCACCTACCATAAAATCACCTTCGATGCGGTCGAGGACTATCGGGCGCTCGCGGAACGCCTCCGTGCGGAGGATTCGCGGATCGGGATGTGCTCGAACAAGCTGTTCTATCTTTCCGTCCCCCCGCAGTTCTACGACACCATTTTTTCAAACTTCAAGAAGACGGGGCTTAACATGGAGTGCGTTCCCGAGAATGCGGCGGAGGGCGGCGCGATGGACGGCTGGACCCGCATCGTCGTCGAGAAGCCGTTCGGGAGCGACGAGCGCACCGCGAAGGCGCTCGATGCGCGGCTCGCGGATATATTCCGCGAAAACCAGATCTACCGCATCGACCACTATCTTGCGAAGGAAACCTTCCAGAATATCCTCGCGTTCCGCTTCTACAACAACCTTTTCGAAAAGAACTGGGGGAAAGATCTCATCGAAAAGATCTACGTCCGCGAGCTCGAGAATATCGGCGTGGAGGATCGCGGCGCGTTCTACGACGACGTAGGCGCGCTCCGCGACGTCGGCCAGAACCATCTGCTCCAGATGCTCGCCCTCACCACGATGGACGCCCCCCGCGACTGGACCGCGGAATCGGTGCGCGCGAAGCGCGCCGAGTTCATCGGCATGCTCAAACGGCCCACGCTCGCCGAAATAAAGACCTCGACGTTCCGCGCGCAGTATGAAGGGTACCACTCCATCAAAGGCGTCCGTGCCGAGTCGCAGACCGAAACATACTTCCGCGTGCGCGGATACCTTTCGCATCCCTCATGGGAAGGCGTGCCGATCATCATGGAAGCGGGCAAGCGGCTCATGTCGCCCGAGGAAAAGGCGGCCCATAAAGAGGTCACGGAGATCGAGGTGGTGTTCCGCCATCCTTCGCCCTGCCTCTGTCCTCCGGGAGGACCCCATTATCAGGACAGGATCGTGTTCCATCAGGATCCGTTCGAGGGCATCACCATCCATTTCTGGGCCAAGAAGCCGGGCTTCGGCATGGAGGCCGAGGAACGCAAGTTCGAGTTCGCGCATCAGCACGAGGCAAGGACGGGACAGTACACCGAGGAATACGCAAAGCTTCTGCTCGACTGCATCAGGGGCGACCAGACGCTTTTCGTGTCGAGCGGCGAGATCGTCAATATGTGGCGCTTCATCGATCCGATCGTGAACGCGTGGCGCGCGGGTGCCGTGCCGCTCCATCGCTACGCGCCGGACAGCCGCGCGATCGCGGCGGAGGCGGCGGTGATCGACGAGACCCCGAACGGTGCGCACAAAGGAAGCGCATCCGGCACGCATCCGCAGATGCCGAAGACGATCGGCGTGTTCGGCCTCGGCAAGATGGGTGCCAATGTGGCGCGCCAGCTCTCCGAAAAAGGATGGACCGTCATCGCCTCCAATCGCTCCCGGGGACCGATCGACGCGATTGCGGCGGAAGGCATCGAGACCGCACCTTCGATCGGCGAGATGATCGAGCGCCTGCCCCGGACGTCCCCGCGCGTCGTATGGCTCATGATCACGGCAGGGAAGGCGAACGACGAGATCATATTCGGGAAGCACGGGCGCGGCGGTCCCGAAAGCATCGTCCACCATCTGAAAAAGGGCGATATCGTGATCGATGCCGCGAATGCATTCTACGAGGATACCGTGCGCCGCGCGAAACTGCTCAAGAAGCGGGGCATCCGGTTCGCGGATGTCGGATTCTCCGGCGGTCCGGGAGGCGCCCGGCACGGCGGTTCGCTCATGATCGGCGGTGATAAGAAGGTGTACGAATACCTCGAGCCGCTTTTCCGGGACCTTTCCGTAGCGGACGGTTATGCGCACTTCGGCGATGCCGGTGCGGGCCATTTCGTGAAGATGGTGCACAACGGCATCGAATACGGCATGATGCAGGCCATCGCGGAAGGATTCGCCATCATGAAGAAATCGAAGTTCGCGCTCGACCTCGAAAAGGTGACGCGCGTGTACAATCACGGTTCCGTCATCGAATCGCATCTCGTGAAGTGGCTCGAAGAGGCGTATCAGATCTACGGACAGGACCTCAAAGCGATCTCCGGATCCGTGAATTACACGGGAGAAGGGGAGTGGACGGTGAAGGCGGGCAAAAAGCTCAAGGTTCCCACCCCCGTCATCGAGGATTCGTTCAAGTTCCGCGTCCGTTCCAAGCGTTCCCCGAGCTACGTCGGGAAGGTGCTGTCCGCGCTTCGCAACCGCTTCGGCGGTCATTCCATCGAGGGGCGGTGATCGCGGGGAACGGCCCCCGGAGAGACGTGGTATAATTGAGGTATGCACGATATAAAATCCCTCAAGCCCGTCATCGAGGAACAGCTTGCCAAGGATCCGGCGGACGTCTCCATCATCAAACTCGTCGACCTTCTTGTGGAGTATGCCTATGCCGCAGGGGCTTCCGACATCCATATCGAGCCCACGAAGGAGGAATTGCGCATCCGCTACCGCATCGACGGCCTTCTTTACGACGCATTCAAGGATCCGAAGGCGAAGATGGAGATCCATCCCGAGGTGATCAGCCGCATCAAGGTCCTTTCGGGTCTCCGGACCGACGAACACCTTTTGCCGCAGGACGGAAGGTTCCGGGTGAAGATCGAGGATACCGCCGACGTTGACGTCCGCGTATCGATCATTCCCACGTATTACGGCGAGAACGTGATCATGCGCGTGCTTGCGCGGATGCAGTCGTTCGACCTCGGCACATTCGGGTTCCCTCCCGAGGATCTCCAGAAGATCAAAAAGGCGATCGCGAAGCCCTATGGCATGATCCTTGCGAACGGTCCTACGGGATCCGGCAAGACGACGCTCCTCTATGCCATCATGAAGCAGATCAACCGTTCGGATACGTCGATCATAACGATCGAGGATCCCATCGAGTACTCTCTCGACGGTACGACGCAGATCCAGACGAACAGCGACGTGGGGCTTACGTTCGCGAACGGCCTGCGGTCGATCCTCCGCCAGGACCCCAACATCATCATGGTGGGAGAGATCCGCGACGAGGAGACGGCCTCCATCTCCGTGAATGCCGCGCTCACGGGGCACCTCCTTCTTTCCACGCTTCACACGAACGATGCCGCCACGACGTTCCCGCGCCTCCTCGATATGGGCGTGCCGTCCTTTCTCGTCGCCTCGACGGTGAACGTTGCGGTGAGCCAGCGCCTCGTGAGGAAGCTGTGCGAGAACTGCAAAAAACAGCATGTCCTCTCGGAGGAAGAGGCGAAGAGCCTTGCGGAACTTTTCCCGAACCTTTCCCCGGGATCCGCGTTCTACGGTCCCGTGGGATGCGCGCAGTGCAACAATACCGGGTATCAGAGCCGCATCGCCATCCATGAGGTGCTCGAGGTGGATGACGCGATCCGCAAGCTCGTGATGAGCCGTGCAAGCGCTCAGGAGATCCGCGATACGGCGATCGCCTCGGGCATGCGTACCATTGCGGAAGACGGGATCGCCGCCGCCGCCAAGGGGCTTACCTCGATCGAGGAGATCCTGCGCGTCGTGCAGGAGTGATCGTTCCCCGAATCCATACCGAACCGCCATGGCAGGAAATCCCAGCTTCTTTTCAAAGAGTTTCGAGCATCTCTCCCTCCAGGACCGGATCAATTTTGCGCGCCATCTTTCGCTCATCATCAAGGCGGGACTCCCCCTCTACGAGGGACTGAAGATCGTCCAGAAGCAGACGGAATCCCCGGTGCTCAAGAAGGTGGTGGACAGCCTCATCGTCGACGTGAACAACGGGAAATTCCTTGCGGACGGTCTTGCCAAATACGAATATCTTTTCAGCGGTTTTTTCGTGAACATCGTCCGGGTGGGGGAGGCGAGCGGGACCCTCTCAAAGAACCTTCTCTATCTCGCCGACGAATTGAAGCGATCCAAGGAGCTCGAGAGCAAAGTACGCTCGGCCATGATCTATCCGCTCGTCATTCTCGTGGCGACGATCGCGATGGCGGGCTTCCTCGTCTTCTATGTGTTCCCCAAGCTCATCCCGGTGTTCGCCGGAATGAATCTTCAACTTCCCATTACGACCCGCATCATGCTTTCGGTGCTTTCCCTTCTCCAGCATTACGGCCTGTACATCTTCGGCGCCCTCGCCGTCGCGATCGTCGGCGCATGGGTCGCGCTCAAGAACAGCAAGGCGGTCAAATACCTCGCGGACAAGAGCCTCCTCTATATGCCCGTCGTTTCCGATCTCGTGACGGGGGTGAATATGGTGAACTTCACCCGCGTCCTCGCGCTTCTCATGAAGAGCGGCATCAAGATCGTGGAGGCGATCACGATCACCTCTTCCACATTCAACAACGAGATCTACCGAGAGGCGCTCACCGAGGCGGAGGACGAGATACGAAAAGGGGGACAGCTCGGCGCATTCCTCGAATCGCGCCGGCACCTCTTCCCTCCGCTCGTATCGGGGATGGTCCTCATCGGCGAGAATACCGGGGACCTCACCGGCAACCTCGAATACCTTGCGGAATATTACGACCAGGAAGTGGACCTCAAGCTTCACGGACTCACCGCGCTCATCGAACCGTTCATGCTGCTCCTCATGGGCGCGATGGTGGGCTTTATCGCGCTTTCCATCATCACCCCCATCTATTCCATCTCCCAAGGACTCGCATCGTGACCGTCCATGACGAACGATCCGCGGAGGGGCATCACCCTCATCGACCTCATCATCAGCATTTCCATCGTCGCGCTCCTTTTCGGGGGCATCTATGTGGTCTATATCTCCAGCGAAAGCTCCAGTGCCGGAGCCGGGATACGGACGGCCGCAGTCGCGGCCATCAATAACGAACTCGAGATCGTGCGGAACCTTCCGTACGAAAGCGTGGGGACCGTCGGCGGCATTCCCGCGGGCGTCATCCCGCAGACGCAGACGGTCACCGAGGGGAACTATCTTTTTTCCCTTCAGACGACCGTGCTCAACATCGACGATCCGTACGATTCCTCGCCTTCGAGCTCGCCCGTTGCGGATTACAAGCTCGTGGACATCACGGCGACCTGCTCCCAGTGCGCGGATACGGTCCCGGTCGAGATCACGACGACCGTGGCGCCGACCCGCCTTGCGCAAGGCACGCCGTACGGTTCCATCTTCATCAACGCGATGGACGCGAGCGGCCTTTCCGTGGCCGATGCCACGGTGCGGGTGGTGAACGCATCGGTGACGCCGAGCGTCGATCTTACCGACACCACGAATGCGAGCGGCGTCCTCAAGCTGATCGGCGTTCCCACGAGCACCCAGGGGTACGGGATCTTCATTTCGAAGCCCGGATATTCGAGCGCGCAGACCTATCCTCCGGGTGCGGCGGGGAATCCGAATCCCGTCCAGCCCGACATCACCGTTGCGACCGCGACCGTGAGCCAGGTCACTCTCGCCATCGATCATGTGAGCGCGCTCGACGTGGCGACGGTGGACGACCGATGCAATGCCGTAGCGAGTCAGCCGTTCACCGTTACGGGCCAGAGGCTCATCGGGACGAACCCGAATGTGTTTGCGTTCTCGACGAGCACCCAGACGTCGTCCTCGGGGACCGCCGTGCTTGCGAATCTTGCATGGGATACGTATACGCTCGTGTTCGGGGGGACGGGGTTCGACCTTGCGGGAACCATTCCGCTCGATCCCGTGGTGCTCCCGCCGAGCACCACCCAGCCTTTTGCGTTCGTCCTTGCGCCGGCGGCGGATCCTTCGCTTCTCGTCACGGTCAAGGATGCGATGACAGGTGCGGGCATTCCGCAAGCCCAGGTAGGCCTCGTGAACGGAGGGACATCCTTCGGCCTTACGACCGACCACGCCGTTTTTTCGGAGACGGATTGGTCCGGAGGGAACTATGCCGCGCAGAACGGCCTCGTGAACGCGACCGTTCCCGGTGTCATCATGCTTCTCGCGAACGCGTCATCGAGCTATCCGACGTCGACCCTCGGCTGGCTCGAATCGAATACGTTCGACGTGGGCGGCACGAGTTCGACCTTCAATACGCTTTCCTGGAGTCCTTCGTCCCAGCCCGCGGGAACGCTCGCGGAATTCCAGGTCGCCGGGAACAACGATAATGCCACATGGAACTTCATCGGTCCCGACGGCACCTCCGCAACGTACTTCACCGCCGCTCCCGCGGCGCTGCCCGCCGCGCTCGCAGGCGATCGCTACTTCCGCTACAAAGTGTTCATGGGAACGACAAACCCGTCCTTCACGCCTTCGGTGACCGGCGTGACGGTGGACTTTGCGGCGAACTGCGTTCCTCCTTCCCAGGCGCTCTTCACGAACATCCCTCAAGCGACCTATTCCTTCAGTGCGACGGCAACGGGATACGCCCAGGCGACCGGCACCGTCACCGTGGGTGCGGGGGAGCAGTCGACCACGATCCTCATGACGCCAAACTGATATCATTCTCCGCCATGCACCGCCACCGTTTCGAATTCGATGACAAGCGTTCCCGGGCGGGCTTTTCGCTCGCCGAGGTCCTTGTCGTTGCCGCCATTGCCGTGGTCGTCGTGATCGCCGTCGGCAATTTCGGTTCGAGCCTCGATTCCCTCGGATCCCTCGTGACCGTCCAGCTCCAATCCGCGTCCGACGTGAACCAATCGCTCCAGATCATGGCGGGGGAGATAAAGTCCGCGGAATCATCGGCGAACGGCGCATTCGCCGTCGAATCGGCGGGCACGAGCTCGTTCGTCTTCTATGGCGACGTCTATCGGACGGGCATTCCCGACAGGGTGCGGTATTTCTTTTCCGGGTCGACCCTCTATAAGGGAGTGACCGCGCCCACGGGTACGCCCGCGACCTACCCCTCTTCTTCGGAGATCGTCACCGATTTCATCGACCATGTATATCTCGTTCCGTCATCGTCGCTCTTTTCCTATTACGCGAGCGGGTACACCGGGACCCAGGCGCCGCTTGCGGCGCCGGCCGTCCCGACGCAGGTCGCCCTCGTGCGGATCGCGTTCGAGGTGATGGCGAACGCAAGTTCGAACGCCGTCCCGCCCCAGCCCTTTTCCCTGCTTGTCGGACTGAGAAATCTTGAACAAAACTGAACCGCATGTCCGAAAGAAACCCCACGGGAAACGGAACGGAACGCGCATCGGGCGCGCGCGGCCAGCTTGCGGTCGAGCTTCTTTTCCTTGCCGCGCTTGCCGTCACGCTGATCGGCGGGTTCGCGTCGCTCGCGGCGGCGTTCCTCACCGCTTCGGTGCATTCGCGGGACGATGCCCAGGCGCTCGCCATTGCGGAAGCGGGCATCGCATATTACCAGTGGCATCTCGCCTATTCTCCCACGGATTTCACGGATGGCACCGGGAAACCCGGTCCCTATGTGCATACCTATTACGACAAGAATGGCACCGCCATCGGCACGTTCACGCTCTCGATCGTGCCGCCTCCTTCCGGATCCACCATCGTGACCATCACGAGCTCGGGAAAGGTGGACGCGGATCCTGCCGTTGCGAAAGCCGTCACCGTGCGCATGGGGATCCCTTCCTTCGCGCAGTACGCCTGGGTCCTCAACAGCCCCGTGTATTTCGGATCGACGGCCCAGGTGTACGGCGTCATCTATTCGAACAGCGGCATCCATTTCGACGGCGTGGCCCATAACGCGGTGGAAAGCGCGGTCACCACGTATTCGGATCCCACGAACGGAGGCCAAACCGAATGGGGCGTATATACCGACGGCCCGCCCGCAGACCCCGCGCCTCCCACGCCGCTTCCTACGGGCACCTCGCCGATATTCCTTGCGGGCCGCGCGATCGGGGTCCCCGCGGTCGACTTTACGGGGATCACCCAGGACCTTGCCGCCATCGAAAGCGCCGCGCAGAGCAGCGGGTATTACGCCTCGAGCTCCGGCGCGTACGGATACGATCTCGCGCTCGCATCGACCACGTTCACGGTATACAAAGTGACGAAGCTCGTGCCGCCGCCGCGCTATTGTTCGAATGCATACAATCAGACCGGATGGGGGACGTGGAGCATCCAGTCGGAAACGTTATACGCCACAGGGACCATCCCGCAGGACGGCGATATGTTCTTTTCCGACAATCTCTGGGTGCGCGGCACGGTGGACGGCGTGCGGGTGACGATCGGATCCGGCGTGTTTCCCGCAAACCCCTCGACCTATACGAACATCATCATCACGAGCAGTACGTACTATACGAATTACAACGGCTCGGACACGATCGCGCTCATCGCCCAGAACAACATCAATATCGGTCTCGTGAGCGACAACGACCTTACGATCGACGCCGCGCTCATCGCAGAGAACGGGAATATCAACAGATACTACTACGGTTCCTCGTGCGGGAGCACCTATCTCCGGAACCAGCTTACGACGTTCGGAATGATGGGGAGCTATCTTCAGTCCGGGGTGGCCTACGGGAATCCCGTGTCGAGCGGTTATCAGAACCGCACGTACAATTACGACGCGAACCTGCTTTACAGCCCTCCGCCGAGCTTTCCGCTTACGACCGACGGGTACGTGCTTCTTTCGTGGCAGCAGGTGCAGTGACGCGCGGCGCAAGTGCAATGATGCCGTCCGCGGTGGTATGATGGAACCATGGATTCCCGGAAAGGACTTTCCCTCATAGAGATCATCGTGGCGATCACGATCATCACCATCGTATCCGTGGGCATTTACGTCGTTTCGAACCCCGGGGGACAGCTTGCTGCCGCGCGGAACGCGCGGAGGAGCGCCGATCTGCAGACGCTCCTCATCGCAATCCGCGAGAACGTCGCCGATCAGGCGAACGGCCAGTTCGGGTGCGCCGCGGGAACCCTTCCTCCGACGCCGACCGATATGGGCAGCGCTTCGGGAAGCTATAATATCGCGCCTTGTCTTGTGCCTTCCTACCTGCCCGTGCTCCCGGTGGATCCGAACGCCACGAGCGCGCACTATCTTTCGGTCTCGGATTACGATACGGGGTACGACATCATGATGAATGCCTCGGGAACGATCACGCTTTCGGCGCCGTACGCGGAACTCGGGAAAACGGTCACGCTGAGCCGTTAGCGCGGGTCATTGCTGCGGAGGGAGATATACCGGGCCGTACGTCGCAAGCGTGGAGGAGTTCTGTGAGGCGACGAGAAGATAATAGTAGGGGTCGTTCAGCGTCCCATCGACGAGGCTCAGGGAATACGATCCCGTCGTGCCCGGATTGTTCTGTGCAAGGAGCTGGCTCCACGGGCCGGATGAGGAGGGCGATCGCGAGATCACGATAAGGTTCGTGCTTGTCGGAAGATCGCGCCATTCCATCTGGATGCTCTGGTTCACGTGTTGTACCGAGAAGTTGACGCTCGTCGTTCCGTATGCGGTGATCTGCGCCTGGGGATCGTAGTAGGGGATCCCGTTCGGGTACGACGCTCCGCCGGACGAAGTGCTTCCCGACGATGACGAGACGCTTGTCGATGCGGTGGCCGTTGTTGTCGTGGAGGATGTCGCGGTCGTCGTGGCGGTGGAGGACGTGCCCGTTGCCGTACCGGTTCCGGTCGACAGGCTTCCCTGGCTGTTCGTGCCGCTTGTCGATGCGGTCGAGGTCGCGGTTGCGGGTTCGGTGATCCCGGAGGTCCACATCACCGTCTGATTCCCGGAGCTTCCGGATGTGCCCGTACCGGTTCCGGTGCCGGTCGCGTTGCCGTTCCCGGTCCCCACCGCCTGCACGTAGAACGAATAGCCCGCAAGCGATCCGTTGCCGAGGAAGATCGAGGATGTTCCTTCCGCGAGCAAGCCCGGGGCGACGGATATCGTCTTCCAGAGCGACCAGCCCTCCGTCGGCGTTCCCGTTTTTCCGCGGAACACGTTGAGCGCATCGGTCCCTTGAGGAAGACCGCTCCACTGCACGACGAGCCTCCGGGACCGTCCCGATCCCTCAATGACGAGCGTCACGCGCGGCGGCGCGGAGGGTGCGGGGGAGGTTGACGTCGCGGCGGGGGACAGCTGAGACCCTCCCGGCGCCTCGCCCGGTTTTCCCGGGAAGAAGGCCCGATAGATCATTCCCGCCGCGGCGAGGATCACGAGTGCGGCAAGCGCGCCCGTGATCACGGAGCTCCGTGAAGCGGCCGGGCGTTCTTTATGGGGCTTTTTAAAGACTTCCATAACCTCGATATCTATCAATTATATGCCCCTTTTGGGGGGTAATCCACAGATTTGCACACAAATCGCCTTTCCGGGGGTATAATTAATGAATGCTCCCCAACGACATCAAAACCTATAACAAGCAGTTCGAGTACGAACCGGTGGTGGAAAACGCCCAAAAACTCAAGAAATACGGGCGGTTTTTGGTTGTCGGAATGGGGGGATCCCATCTTGCGGCGGATCTTATACGGATATGGCATCCCGAGATCGACCTTCTTATTTGGTCGGATTACGGACTTCCCAAGCTTGCCGAGAAGGATTTCAAGGATCGCCTCATAATTCTCTCTTCCTATTCCGGGAACACGGAAGAGGTGGCCGATGCGTTTGCCGTTGCGAAGGCGAAGAAACTTCCGGTGGCGGTCGTTGCCGCGCGTGGAAAGCTCCTTACGCTTGCGCAAAAGAACAAGATCCCCTTCGTCGCGATCCCCGACATGAAGATTCAGCCCCGTATGGAGACGCCGAGGATCCTCAAGGGGACGCTCGCCCTCATGGGGGAAAAGCTTCTCCTTGCGGAGGCGAAGCTTCTCGTATCATCGCTCCATCCGCTTCGGGAAGAGTATCGCGGCAAGGAGCTTGCCCGGAAGCTGTACGGGAGCACGCCCGTCATCTATACCTCGAACCAGAACGGCGCGGTCGCATACAACTGGAAGATCAAGTTCAATGAAACGGGGAAGATCCCGGCGTTTTATAACGTGGTCCCCGAGCTCAATCACAACGAAATGACGGGATTCGATGCCAAAGCGAAGACGACCGGCATCTCGAGGAATTTCCATTTCGTATTCCTCAAGGACGGCGACGACGACAGGCGCATCACGAAGCGCATGAACGTGCTCGAGAAGCTTTACCGCGACCGCGGCTTCAAGACCGAGGTGGTGCTCCTCCAGGGGAAGACCCGTATCGGCAAGATATTCAACGCGCTCAACCTCGCGGATTGGGCCGCATATCACACCGCAAAGATGTACGGCGTGGATCCGGAGCAGGTGCCCATGGTGGAGGAGTTCAAGAAACTCATCGCGCGCTGAGCTTCTTGGGCGATCTTTTATCGGAGAACGCCATACTGACGCCATGCCCATGATGAAACGGCCGGTCCTGCTCGAATGGACCGTCCATGCTCAGGTGAAGATGCGGCAGTACCGGCTTTCGCCGGCGCGGGTGCGGCGGGTGCTCCATTCGCCGCGGCGCACGGAGGACGGCATCGCGCCCGATACGATCGCGGTCATGCAGCCTTCGTCGATGAAGTCCGGGAATACCTGGACCCAGGAAATCTGGGTGATGGTGCAGGACGGGCCGAAGGCCCGGCGGGTGATAAGCGCATGGAGATATCCGGGGGTCACGAAGCCGCGCGCCTCAGCGATCCTCGCCGCACTCCGGCGCGAATATGACGAGTATTCCGAAGAACATGAACCATAACCGCACCCCATGATCATCACGAGCCCTTCTTTTGTGGACGGCGGCGGCATTCCCCGCAAGTTCACGTGCGACGGCGGCGACATCAATCCGGAACTTCAGATCCAGAACGTTCCTGACGGGACGAAATGCCTTGCGCTCGTCGTGCACGATCCCGACGCATCGAATGGCGGGGACTTTGTCCACTGGGTGGTCTGGGGCATCGATCCCGGAGCTTCCCTCATCAAGGAGGAGAGCGTGCCGCCGGGTGCTTGGGAGGGTGTGAACGATGCGGGCCGTCCCGGATACATGGGCCCGTGTCCGCCGCCCGGTCCGGCCCATCGGTACGAGTTCAGACTGTACGCGCTCCGCGCGATGCCGGACCTTCCCCAAGGATCTTCGCGGGATGCATTCATGGAGGCGATCGGCGGTTCGGTGATCGCCGAAGCGGCCCTTACGGGACTTTATGCGAGGGCGTGACGCCTGCGTGGATTTATGATAAAGAATTTATGATACACTAAGAGCATTATGGACCACGGTTTTCGCAACGATATCCCGTTTTTCGCGGTCTTCGCGCGCGCGGCGGACGGTATGGCGGAACATGGGATCTCCCGTGACGGAGGCCTCGTTCCTTATGGTGCGGCCACCGACCTGGAGCTTGTGGCGTCATTCCTTCAGGGCGACGACGGGAGCTTTGCGGCGCTCCTCGAACGGCACCTCCCCATGACCTATAAGTTCACCTATCGTTATCTTCAGAATGCCGACGATACAAACGATGTCGTGCAGGAGGTGTTCATCAAGGCGTGGAAGCATATGAAGAATTTCGACCAGAGCCGCAACTTCCGTACGTGGCTCCTCACGATCGCCAAGAATACCGCGCTCGATTTCATCAAGAAGAAACGTCCGATCCTTTTCTCGAGGATCGAACAGGGCGAGGGCGACCTCGATTCGTTCCTTGCGCCGTATCTTGCGGCGGGAGAGGGGGCGGATCTTCCGCACGAGGCGCTCGAACGGAAGGAGGTGCGATCCCGGCTCGATGACGCGCTTCAGGGGCTTGCGCCATCGTACCGCACCGTGCTCACGCTTCGTTACGTCGAACATCTGAAGTTCAGGGAGATCGCGGAGATTCTCGAGGAGCCGATCGATACCGTGAAGAGCAAACATCGGCGGGGGGTGGTCCTTCTTCGGAAAGCCCTTCGCGGGGTCCGCGGCGATTTTTCATTCTGACCAAAGGACCTATGGCCCTGGGCATCGGGGAGGGATTTTGCACCCAATGGCGGGCGTGCCTCGTATAGTAAAGCAAGGCATAGCACCGCTATCATGAAAAACTACGAGCGATTTTTGGCAGAGACCCAATCCCCGGAACCTCCGGCAGGCCTCGCGAAAGCCATCCTTTTGCGCATCGAGCGCCGCGAACAGCGCATCCTTGCCGTGAAGCTCGTACTTACCGTCATCGTCTTCGGTGCGTCCCTTGCCGTCATCTGGGCCGGGTTCGGCGATTTCCGCACGAGCGTTGCCGAAAGCGGCTTCCTCACGCTCGGCTCCCTCGCGTTCTCCGATTTTTCACTTATCGTTTCCAACCTTCCCGAGTTCGCCCTTTCGATGATCGAGGCGTTCCCGGTCTTTTCGGCGGCGGCGATGCTCGGCGGCGCCGGGTTTGCGATCTGGTCACTTGCCGCCATGTTCGATGAATTTTCCGCGGTGGAGCGGCATCGATCGCTCCTTCCGCGCTGAATCCCGGCATACCACGATCCATGACCACAATCATGCATTCCAAGAAAATAAAGATCGTCCTTTCGGTGCTCGGCGGTCTTGTCGTCGTATTCCTTTCGTTCGGCGCGGGTATGGCAGTGGGGTATTGGCGCGGCATCTTCGCATCGCGCTTCGGGGAGAATTATATGATGAATTTCAGGGGCAGGGGGGGTATGGGGATGTTCCCCGGGGGACCGCCGCCGCTCAATCAATACGGGATGGAGGGTACCGTGATCGGCGTGAATCCCTCAAGCTCGATCATTGACGTCGAAGGGCCGAGCGGCGATGAAGGGTCCGTGGCGGTTGCCAAGAACACCGTCATCCGCGAAAAGGACAGGACCATACCGCTCGATGCGATCGCGCCCGGGAATATCATTGTCGTGATCGGCGACCCGGACGGTCAGGGACAGGTGCTCGCCCGGTTCATCAGGGTATTCACGAGCACCTCATCCATCCCCCAGTGGCAGCAGTTCTCGGGCCCTCCTTTATCGCAAACATCGTCCGCGCCGTCCGTTCCTTCTTCTTCGTCCGCGCCTTCCGTTCCTCCGCCGGCACAACCGCAACCTTAAACCATCCCATCTCCACCATGTCATCGCTTTTCTCGGTCTTCGGCAAGATACGGAACTACGCCAAGGCGCATAAGATCGTTTCGGGCATCGTCATCCTCTTCGTCGCCTTCGGATTCTATTATTGGTATACGAACGCGAATGCCGCCGCCGCGCCTTCGAAATACGTCGTTGAGGCGGTATCGACGGGATCGGTTGTCGCGTCCGTTTCGGGAACGGGCCAGGTCCAGGCGGGCACCACGATCGACGTGACGCCGAAGGTCTCCGAAACGGCGACCTCCATCCCGGTCGTCGTGGGGCAGCACGTGGCGTCCGGCCAGCTTCTCATGCAGCTTGATCCGACGAACGAGGAACAGGCCGTTCGCGCGGACCAGCTTGCGCTCCAGAATGCACAGCTTTCGCTCCAGGAGCTTCAGCAGATCACCACGTCCACGCTCCTTGCGGATCAGAATGCGGTGCGCCAAGGGCAGCTCAATACGGCCACCGCATCGACCACGGTCGCGCAGGATTACATGACCGGGTTCCAGGGCCTCGGCGGCGTATTCTCCGATTTCCAAACGGTGATGACGGGGCTTCAGAATTTCGTTCAGGGAAACGATATCAATACCATCCAGAACGACCCCGATGCCTATCTCGGCCTCGTTCCAAGCTATCTTCAAGCGGGAGCGGTCCCTTATAAGGACGAGGTCCAGTCGACATACCAGGCGGCGACACGGGCCTATCAGACGAATCTTGCCGATTATCACGCCGCATCCCAGACCTCCGACACGAAATCCCTCGATGCGCTTTTTTCGGAGACCTCCGCGACCGCGAATACCATAAGCGCCGCCGTGAAGGCAAGCAAGGATTTCCTTACGTATCTTACGAACATCTATCCCGCATCGAGCAGCACGAAACCGCTTCCTCCCATCACGACCACGATCCAGAACAACCTTCAGACGTACACGAACACCATGACGACCGCGGCGTCCGCGGTGCAGGGCACGATCACCGGCATCATGAACGACAGGAACACGTTCGCGAACGACCAAGCGTCGCTTGCGCAGGCGAGCGAGACCCTCGCGGAACTCGTGGCGGGTCCCACTCCCACCCAGCTTCTTGCGGCGCAGATCGCCGTGCAGTCCGCCGAGAACAACCTGACGACCGCCCAGCAGAATCTCGCGTACACCTCCGTTCGCGCACCCATGGCGGGTACGGTGTCCGCGATAAGCGCGACGGTCGGCGAGGTGCCCGGTTCCAATGCGGTCACGATCGTGGGCGACGGAGAGGTTGCCGAAATCACCTTGAACGAAATAGACGCCGCCAAGGTGCAGCTTGGCGATCCCGCAACCCTCACATTCGATGCCATCAGCGGGCTTTCGCTTGCGGGGAAGGTGGTGGAGATCGATCCCGTCGGTACCGTGAGCCAGGGCGTCGTGAGCTACAACGTCCAAGTCGGCTTTTCCCAGCCTTCCGGTACGACGAGCAGCATGCAGGTGCGCCCCGGCATGAGCGTGACGGCGAACATCGTGACGCAGACGGCGCAGAACGTGATCACCGTGCCCAACGCCGCTCTTACGGCGGTGAACGGAACGAGCTATCTTACCGAACCCGCGGCGCCTCTTTCGTCCGCCGATCTTGCGGCGAGTGCATCCGGCGGGATCGCGCTCCCGCAGGGGACCAGGCTTGTTCCCGTGGTGACCGGGATCGCGAACGATACCGTGACCGAGATCGTGTCGGGCGTGAACGCGGGCGACCAGATCGTGACGCAGACCGTCAAGTCATCGGGAGCGAAGTCCACCACCGCCACCGCATCGGGCGGCAGCGCCTTCCGTCTTCTTGGCGGCGGCGGGGGCGGAGGAGGATTCCGGCCCGCGGGCGGATAGCACGGCATTTCCACCATGAACCATACGGACAACAAAGACATCATCGTCTGCAAAGAGATCAAAAAGGTGTACGGGGAAGGCGAAACGGCGGTGACCGTCCTCAAGGGGATCAGCTTTGCGATCAAAGAAGGGGAATTCGTCGCGATCATGGGGCCTTCGGGTTCCGGAAAATCCACCCTCATGCATATTCTCGGCGCGCTCGATACGCCGACGAGCGGCGAATATTTCCTTGACGGCAGGGATGTATCCAAGCTTTCCGACGAAGAGCTCGCCGATATCCGGCGCGAGAAGGTCGGGTTCGTGTTCCAGTCGTTCAACCTTCTGCCGCGGACGTCGGTGCTCCGCAACGTTGCGCTGCCTCTCGTCTATGCGAACATCGCGAAGGAGGAGCGTGAGCGGATCGCCAAGAAGGCGCTCATCGATGCCGCGTTCCCGGAGGCATTCTGGTCTTATCATTCGAACCAGATATCGGGCGGTATGATGCAGCGCGTGGCGATCGCCCGCTCGCTCGTGAACGACCCCGCGCTCATCCTTGCGGACGAGCCGACGGGCAACCTCGATTCGCGGACCGGCGAGATCGTCCTTCATACGTTCCAGTCGCTCAACCGGGAGCATCGCAAGACGATCGTCCTCATCACGCATGAGCCGTTCGTCGCCGAGCACGCGGAGCGCATCATCCATATCCGGGACGGCGCCATCGTGAGCGACGAAGCGAACCGCCATCCGCGCGTTGCCCGGAGCGAAAATGAAATACCCGTTGCATGACCACCCGGGACCTTTTTGAAGAGACCTATAGCGCCGTCACCGTGAACAAGGTGCGTTCCGGGCTTACGATGCTCGGTATCGTGATCGGCATTGCGTCCGTGATCGCGCTTGTGGCGGTCGGGCAAGGTTCCCAGGCCGCGGTCCAGGCGAACATCGAATCGCTCGGCGCCAATCTTATCATGATCATGCCCGGCGCGACGCGTGCGTTCGGCACCACCGTGCACGGCCAGGCCGGCAGCGCCGAATCGCTTACGCCCGACGACGCGAACGCCATCGCGGCGCAGGTCCAGAACGTGGCGGCGGTCGCGCCCGAGGTGAGCGGCCGTTACCAGGCCGTCTATGGGGCGAACAATACGAACACGAACGTCATCGGGACGACGCCCGCCTACGAGCAGGTGCGGAACGTTTCCATTGACACGGGTGCGTTCTTCGGCGATGCGGACGTGACGGCATCCAACCGCGCCGCGGTGATCGGCCCCACGGTGCTCCAGGACCTTTTTGCACCGAGCGCGAACGCGAGCGCCACGCCCGCAATGGCGATCGGGCAGACGATCCAGATCAAGGGGACCCAGTTCACGGTGATCGGCGTCACCGTATCGAAGGGCGGCAGCGGTTTCAATAACCAGGATGACGTCATTTATGTGCCCCTCTCGGCTGCCCAGCACTATCTCCTTGGCAGCACGTCTTATCTCACCGAGGTTGACGTTCAGGCGTCCACCCAGGGGGCGATGACGCAGGTGCAGAACGATATTACGACGCTCCTGCTCCAGCGGCATAACATCAGCGATCCCACTCAGGCCGATTTCACGGTGCTCAACCAGGCGAGCATCGTGTCCGCGGCCTCGAGCGTGACGGGAACGTTCACGACGCTTCTTGCGGCGATCGCGGCAATCTCGCTCCTTGTGGGAGGGATCGGCATCATGAATATGATGCTCACCACGGTGACCGAGCGCACGCGCGAAATAGGCCTCCGCAAGGCGATCGGCGCACGGCGGAGCGATATCACGCTTCAATTCCTCGCCGAGTCGGTGATGCTCACCTTCACGGGAGGAGTGATCGGTATCGTTGTCGGATGGATCGGCGCATGGGCCATATCGCTTTTTGCGGGCATCTCGACCAGCATCTCCGTTCCCTACATCCTTCTCGCATTCTTCGTTTCCGCCGCTATCGGTATCGTGTTCGGCTATTATCCCGCACGCCGCGCCGCGGCGCTGAACCCTATCGAAGCGCTGCGCTACGAGTAGGGGAACAAAGGTCGTATGCGATCATATCGATGTTATGAAACAGAAAACACACATCATTTGGGCGGTCGTTGCGGTCGCCGCGCTCGTTGCCGGCATCTTCTGGGGCAGGGCAATGGCCGGTGGAGCGCCGGGCAATTCCCGTTTCGGCGCACTCTCGTCTTCAAGCCGGACCTTCGCCGGGAGGGGCAATTCCTCGGCAAACGTCTTTGCGGGGCAGGTGTCCGCGATCGACGGATCGAGCATCACACTCCAGCTTCCCAGCGGGAATTCTGAAGTCGTGCTGTACGCGAGCTCGACGCCGGTAACGGAACCGACGAATGTCTCCATTGCAAAGGTTGTTGCAGGGACCAATATCATGGTCATGGGGACCCAGAATTCGGACGGCAGCGTGACGGCACAATCCATAGAGATACGCAACGGTTTCGGGCCGTTCGGCGGGGGGCGTCAAGGGAGCAGCACCCCGGCGGGGCAGTAGTGTTCTTATCCACAGGACGCCGTGCCTTACGGCGGTATCCGGGTGTATAATGCGAATGTGACCTCTCGGTCGGCGGTTTCGTCGTATGCGAGCTCTTAACAATGCCTCCAAAGAAATCTTCCCCTAAATCTGCGAGGAAGACCCCTGGACGAAAGAGGTCGGTTTCCGTACCGAAGAAAAAAGCGGTCGTTCCGAAAAAGAAAGCAGCAAGGAAGCCGTCGGCGCTCACGCGCCGGCGGCGCGTGCTTTTAAAAGAGGTCCGCCGCCGCGCCGCAAACTTCGTTCCGGAAGCGCCGAAGCCCCATCGCCTCGAACGGCATGACGGCAATCCCATCATAGGGCCGCGCGAAGGCAATTATTGGGAGATGAAGGCGACATTCAATCCCGGTGCCGTGTACGCCGATCATCGGGTGCATTTGCTCTACCGCGCGATAGGCGGCGACGATGTTTCCGTGCTCGGCTATGCGGCGAGCGACGACGGCGTAACGTTCGATGACCGTTCCCATGCGCCCGCGTTCGGACCGCGTTCGGGCCAGCTGAAGGAGGAACGGGAGGAGGCATCCGCGAACGGAACGGTTTCGGAGAGGAAGGGGCCGCCGATCGAAGCGCGCTATTTTTCGGGAGGGGGATGGAACGGCGGCGTGGAGGATCCGCGCCTCACGCTCCTCGGCGAGCGCGTCTATCTTACCTATACGGCATTCGACGGATGGGGTTCCATCCGGATGGCGATGTCATCGATCGCGCTCGAGGACTTTCTGAATAAGCGCTGGAAGTGGCGGAAGCCCGCGCTTATCTCACCCCCGGGAGAGATCCACAAGAACTGGGTCCTTTTTCCCGAGAAGATCAACGGGAAGTTCGCGATACTCCACGGCATCACTCCGTCGGTGCTCATCGAGTATCGTGATTCGCTCGAGTTTGACGAAGACGATTTCATCCGGAGTCCGCGCCCTTCGAACGACCGGGTGAAGATACGGGAAGGCGTCTGGGACAGCTGGATCAGAGGCGTCGGTCCGCCGCCGATCAGGACCGATATCGGGTGGCTTCTCTTCTATCACGCCATGGATTTGAAGGATCCGAACCGCTATAAGCTTGGCGCGATGATCCTCGATCTCAACGATCCCTCGAAGGTCCTTTACCGGACGCGATCTCCTATCCTCGAACCCGATTTCGATTATGAGAACAACGGATTCAAGTCGGGGGTGGTATATTCCTGCGGCGCGGTGGTGAAGGAGGGGGAGCTCTTCGTCTATTACGGCGGCGCGGACTCGGTCACGTGCGTCGCGATGGCAAACCTCGATACGTTCCTCCGCCAGCTTACGACGTACGGCGTCCCCAAGCTCGAACAAGAACCAATCACGAACCGATCCCCACGCAATGCCCGGAGCTAAACGATCACCCGAGAATCCCATCCTGATGCCGGATCCCTCGTCTCCGTGGCAGTCGGAGGCGGTCTTCAATCCTTCCGTCGTCGAACACGGCGGAAAGCTGCATCTCCTTTTCCGTGCCACGGGGCCGAACCGGATGGTTGACGGCAGGGAGGTGGAGGTATCCACCATCGGCCATGCGGTCGGCACGAACAGCGCCGACTTCAAAGGGCCCCGCGAAGAGCTCATCGTTCCCGACGAACCGTGGGAGCGGTTCGGCTGCGAGGATCCGCGCGTCACGGAGTTCGAGGGGAAGTTCTATGTTTTCTACACCGCCGTATCGGAGTTTTCTCCCGACGGCATCAAGGTGGCTCTTGCCGTCACGAAGGATTTCAGGACGATCGAGGAGAAGCACCTCGTCACGCCCTTCAACGCGAAGGCAATGGCGCTCTTTCCCGAACGCATCGGAGGGAAGATCGCCGCGATCCTCACCGTGAACACGGACCGTCCGCCGTCGCGGGTCTGTATCGCGCTCTTCGACAGGATCGAGGATATGTGGTCTCCCGCATACTGGAACGATTGGTACGCGCACCTTGACGACCATGCGATCGATATCGAGCGGAACGACAACAAGGATCACATTGAGGTCGGTTCCGCGCCCGTAAAAACGAAGGAAGGGTGGCTTTTTTTCTATTCCTACATCTTCAATTATTTCTCCCCGCCGCCGACATTCGGCATCCAGGCGGCCCTTCTCGACCTTAAAAATCCGAGAAAGATCGTGGGAGAGGTGAAGCGTCCGCTTCTCGTTCCGCAGGAGGAGTACGAATGCTACGGCCGCCTGCCGCGGATCGTCTTCCCGTCGGGGGCGCTCATCAAAGGCCAAAACGTGCATCTTTATTACGGCGCTTCGGACACCACATGCTGCGTGGCGACGTTCGGATTGCGTGCGCTCCTTGCCCGCCTCAAGTTCACCGCCGAACGGGAGCTCGTACGGTCCGACAAGAATCCCGTCATCGTGCCCGATCCGAAACATTCCTGGGAATCGCTTGCCACGTTCAATCCCGCCGCCATCTATGAGGGCGGAAAGGTCCATATCCTATATCGCGCAATGTCGGCCGATAATACCTCGGTCATCGGATATGCTTCCACCCGCGACGGGGTGACGATCGACGAGCGCCTTCCGGAGCCCGTATATGTGCCCCGTGCCGATTTCGAGATGAAGCGCATCCCCGGAGGGAACTCCGGCTGTGAGGATCCCAGGATCACGAAGCTCGGGAACACGCTCTATATGTGCTATACCGCATTCGACGGCAAGGATCCGCCGCGGGTCGCGCTTACGTCGATATCGGTGGACGATTTCCTTGCGCGCCGCTGGGGCGCATGGGCCTTGCCGAAGCTCATATCGCCCGCGGGGAAGGACGACAAGGACGCGGCGCTCTTTTCGAAGAAGATCGGCGGGAAATACGTGTTCCTGCACCGGCTCGGCTCCGAGATCTGGATCGACCGGGTGGATGATCTTTCCTTTGCGGACGGCAAGGAACTTTTCGGGACGATCCTTATGCATCCGCGCGACACCGCGTGGGATTCGAAGCGCATCGGCATCACCGCGCCGCCCATCGAGACGCGGTACGGGTGGCTCCTGCTCTACCATGGCATTTCGCGGCGCACGGGTCATTACAATGTCCGTGCGGCGCTTCTCGACCTGCGCGATCCCGCAAAGGTCCTTTACCGGACGCGCGATCCGCTTTTCGAGCCCAAAACGCCCTATGAAAAGAACGGCATCGTGCCGAACGTCGTCTTTCCCTGCGGCGCCGCGGTGGTGCGCGGCACCCTCTTCGTCTATTACGGCGGCGCCGACAAGGTCGTCGGCGTGGCATCCATCGATATCGATACGATCGTCGAAGGCCTCGTGAAGGAGGCCGAGCGCGACGACGATCTTTAGCGGCCCGTGCCGGATATCCGGTAGAGGTACAGCTTCCATGCCCCGTGGACCGGGATCGTCCGCTCGGGGACCATGCCCGGGAGCGTGAATGCGTAACTTACGATCCGCGCGCCGGGCTTGAGCTCTTTCCGGAGCTTTTCCGCGACGCGTCCGAGTACGCGTTCGGCGAGGAAGCAGAAGACGACGTCCGCATCCCGCACGTCCTCGTTAAAGAGGTCTTCGAATCGCATTTTCGCCTTCGATCGCGACAGGAATATCCTGATCTTCGCGAGGAGGTAGGGAAGGATGCTTATCTCGGAGCCTATCGCCCGCGCGCCGAACTCACGGTCCGCGACGACGATCGATGCACCGGTACCCGCTCCGAGGTCGTAGAACGACTCTCCCGGGCGCAGATCCGCCGCCGCGAGGGCGAGACGTACGGTGCTTTTGGCGCTCGGAAAGAACGGCGCGGCGCTTTTCCGCGCGATCTGCATGGAAAGGAGAATCGCCGACCCGCATCCGAGGAGTACGATTCCCACCGCATATGCCGTAATGGTGAGCGCGAGCATGATCTTATTTTATCAGAGAGGCGGTTTTAACGTATAATGAACCTATGTCGACGCGACGCGCGAAGCAAATCGTCTACGGGATGTTCTATCTCGTCCTTTGGGCCGTGTTCATTGCGGCCGTATGGTTTATCGCCAGGCTTATCGCGCCTCCGGCTCCGCCGGCCCCGTCCTGCACCCCGAGCACATGCGCTCCGACGAGCACGGCGCCGCTCCTCACCGCGCCCGTCATCACATTCGTGTCCTCGCCCGGACATTATACGTTCCTCGCGCAGGTGGCGAACACCGACCAGTATTATGCCGTCCCGTATTTCGATTACGCCGTGGACCTCTATGACGCCTCGGGTACGATACTCCAATCCGTCCCGGGAACCTCCTTCATCTACGCGGGACAAACGAAGTATCTCGTCGCGCCGAATGTCGCGGTCGGCCAGCCGTTCGTGAGCGCGGGACTCGTCCTTGCAAACGCCCAATGGGAGGACACCGCATCGCTCGGAGCGATTCCGCAATTCACGAAGGAGAACGTCACCTCTTCGAACGGATCGACGACCGTATCGGTGAGCGGGCAGCTCACGAACGGAAATATCGCTCTCACGCGCTACGTCGTCGTGGACGTCGTATTCGTCACCGCGAACGGGAGTCCCGTCGGAGCCTCGGAGACTATCCTCAATAACGTCGGTCCCGGCAAAACAGTCGATTTTTCCGTGTCGTATCCCCAGACCGGATCGATCGATCCGTCGAAGAGCGACGTGCTTGTCTACGGCCTCAAATAAAGGTAGGATAGTGGGGATTTTACGGCATCCATCATGCTCGCACTCTTCCTTCCCGCGGGAATCCTCATCGGCATGGGTCTCGTCATGCTGTCGACGCTTTCGCTCCACCTTTTCACATTCCAGATCGTATGGGTGGCGCTTGCCGCGGGGATCGTGTTTCTCTTTACGAAGGTCGATGCGCGCGCCATATTCAATTCGCGGTGGGTGGTATGGGGCGGTTATGGCGCGGCGGTACTTCTCATGCTTGTCGCGCTCGTCGCATCGCCGCTCGTCCGCAATACCCACAGCTGGATCGTAATCGGCCCCTTCACGCTCCAGCCGGTGGAATTCATGAAGATCGCGCTCATCCTTCTTTTCGCGAACTATTTCAGCCGGCGCCACCTTGCGATCGCGCGATGGCAGACGATCCTCGTGTCGTTCGCGTTCTTCGTCGTTCCCGCAGTGATCGCGATCAAGCTTCCCGACCTCAGTTCCGCCATCATCTTCTTCTTCGTCTGGTTCGGATTTCTCATATTCCTCGGCCTGCCGTTCCGGCGGGTCGCCGTCGCGATCGCGATATTCATCCTCGTGGGCGTGCTCGCATGGAACGTCGCCCTCAAAGGGTATCAGCGCGCCCGCATTGCCGGATATCTTTCACCGAAGGAGAACGCGCTCGGCATCAACTACAGCGTCACCCAGTCGGAGATCGCCATCGGGGATTCCGGATGGTTCGGCAAAGGGTACGGACAGGGGACGCAGACCCAGCTCGGATTCCTTTCGGAGCCCACGGAGGATTTCATGTTCTCGGCCGTCGTTGAGGAGTGGGGGTTTCTCGGAGGCGTTCTCGTCTCCGCCGCGTTCCTCTTCCTCATCTTCGCGATACTGCGCATCGGGACCCTTGCGGACGAGAACTTCGAGAAGTTCGTGTGTATGGGGACCGCGATCATGTTCGCGGCCCAGTTCCTTCTTAATGCGGGCTCCGCGACGGGACTTACCCCGGTGGTCGGCGTCACGTTCCCGTTTCTCAGCTACGGCGGGTCGAGTATGCTTGCCGACGGATTCATGCTTGCCGTCATAAATTCGATACGGAAACGGCTCGCATGACGATCGCATCCCTCGATCCGCGGAAACGCACCATCATTGCGGTCGCAACCGGCGCAGCGCTTCTCGCGTGCCTCGGGGGCGCGTTCTTCTACGAACTTTCGCCCGCTGCCGCCCGGGGTGCTTCCTCCGTCAGCTTTACGGTTGCGCAAGGGGAGGGCTTCAGGGCCGTCGCAAACGGCCTTGCCGCGGCTCATCTCGTACGTTCCGCCGCGGCATTCGATGCATATGCCCTTTTCGGCGGCCGGGCAGGGGAGATCAAGCCCGGCATTTATCGGCTCAATCCCGCAATGTCCGCCGCCGCGATCATGGACGCGCTCATTGCAGGGGGTGCGAACGAGACGGCCGTGACGGTTCCCGAAGGAGCGAACATCTACCAGATAGACGGCATCCTTAGCGCCGCGCACGTCATCGCCCCGGGAGCGCTCGTTGCGCTCGAGAATTCGGGTTCCGGAGGAAATCTCGAAGGCATGCTGTTCCCCGATACCTATCGTTTCTATATCAATACCACGGCGACGTCGGTGGCTCAGGAGATGGAGTCGGTGTTCGCGGCCCGCACCGAGCCGCTTTTTGCGGCCGCAGGCATCACGAGTACGGCATCCGGAAGCGGGATGGAACAGGTCCTTACCCTTGCCTCCATTCTTGAAAAGGAGGTTCCCGATCAGTATGACCAGGAAGTGGTGGCGGGCATTCTTTTGAAGCGGATCAAAGCGGGCATGCCCCTCGATGTCGATGCAACGGTGTGCTACGCCAAGCTTCTTGAAGAGAATCGGGCCGTTTCCGGAGGCCCGGGCCCTTCGGGGCCGCTTGCGACCTCCTGTCCGTCCCTCACGGCGCTTGACTTCAAGATACGCTCACCCTATAATACCTACCTATATGGGGGACTGCCTCCCGGTCCCATCGGAAACCCCGGGACTTCCTCGATCGTGGCGGCGCTCCATCCTCAAAGTTCCCCGTTCTGGTATTACCTGAGCGATCCGGCAACAGGCAAAACCATATTCGCCAAGACCCTTGACGAACAAACCGCAAATAGAGTTAAATACTTAGAAAGCAATAAGTAACGGAATCCCTCCAAGGAACGCGGAAGGGAATGCCGTTTTTTGCGCGTTGGGGTATTGACAAAATAAACCTTTTAATAACCATGGCAAAATTCGCCTCCACAAAGAGTTTCGCAAAATCAAAACCCCTCATCTCCCCGTTCAATTTGAACGAGGCCCAGCTGAAGTCCTATGAATGGTTCCTTAAAAAGGGGTTGAACGAACTCCTTGAGGAGATCTCGCCGATCCGGGACCATACCGGCAAGGAGTTCGAGCTCTACTTCTCGGATTACCGCTTCGACGAGCCGAAGTACGACGAGACGACCGCGCGCTATAAGGAGGCGACCTATGAGGCGCCGCTTCGCTGCACCCTCCGTCTTGTGAATAACCGTACCGGGCGCGAACTCAAGCAGGAGGTTTATTTCGGCGATTTTCCGATCATGACGGGACGGGGGACGTTCATCATCAACGGCGTGGAGCGCGTGGTGGTCTCCCAGCTCGTCCGCTCGCCGGGCGTGTACTTCACCGCGGTGCCGTATCGCGGCCATCAGCTTTTCGGTGCGAAGATCATCCCGAACCGCGGCGCATGGCTCGAATTCGAGACCGACATCAACGGAGAGATCGGCGTGAAGATCGATCGCCACCGGAAGGTACCGGTGACGGACCTTTTGCGCATCTTCGGGATGACGACCGAAGAGATCAAAAAGGAATTCGAGGGTTCGGATACGGGTCTTGTCAAATATATCGATGCGACCATCCGCAAGGATGTCGCGAAGGATGCCGACGAATCGTACGTCGAGATCTACCGCCGCCTTCGTCCCGGCGATCCCGCGAACGCGGAGACCGCGCGCAACCTCATTGCGGCGATGTTCGAGCGCGCCGACCGCTACGATCTTTCCGAAGTTGGCCGCTATAAGATGAACCAGCGCCTCGATCTTGATCGGAAGCGGACGACGAAGCTTCTCGAGAAGGAGGACCTCATCGCCATCGTGAAGGAGATCGGAA